>CAYYRT010000001.1:0-13577 GCA_964474055.1 uncultured Acidimicrobiaceae bacterium
TCACGAGCTCGACTACCTGGGCGCGCGCCTCTTCCACGAGGCGCACCACGCCCCGCCCCCCGAGCGTACGCGCGCGTGGCTCCATCTCGGCGCCCAGATCGCGACGCCGCCGTGGGAAGAAGACGCCGGTGTGCTCCGGCCCACCGACCGCGTGGTCACGGGCACGCTCCAGGCCACCGACGACCTGGCCGCACCGCTGCGGGACGCGTTTGCACACCTGCCGATGTACACTCTCCGCACGGACACCCGCATCGGCGAGTTCCGCGACCTGGTCGAGCACGGCTATCGGGGCCTCGGCATCGTGGGCGGGAGCAATCCCTGGTTCCACGTGCCGGGCGACGACCCGCGGAGTGTCCACGCCAATACCCTCGCCGAAGTGACGGCCGCGATGGCCGCAGCGCTCCTCTCGATCGAGGCGCTCGAGCCCTAGCGCAGGCCGCGGGGCCACAGCCCGTCACGCGAAGAGGCCGGGCACCCCCCTGATCGCGACCGGCATCGAGACGTGCCGAGCGCATGGTGCGGGGCCAGCAGGGGGCAGCGCGAACATACGCCCGCAAGACGCTGCCCACCTAGCTAGGTGGCCGATCGCGCCGCATATTGCTGCAGGAACGGTTCGGGGGTTCTCGCGCGCACCGCCTGCTCCCGCCGGGCCACGAAATCGCAGGGAGGTCGTCAATGAGCATGCGCTTCGTCGCCGCGATCGCCGCCGTCGGGATCCTCGTCCCGCTGCTGGCCGAAGCCCAGTCCACGCCGAGACACGAGCGCTGGGATTCCAATTATCAGCCCCCCAGGACCTCGGTCGGCCACCCCGACCTCCAGGGGAACTGGACGAACGTGACCATCACGCCGTTCCAGCGCGAGGAGGGCATGGAGCCCGTCTACTCGCGGGACGAGGCCGACCGACTGGAGGGCCGAGCCGAGGCCGTCATTGTGGATCGGGCCCAGCCGACCGACGCTGATCGTCCCCCCCCGACCGCTGGCGGGTCGACCGGCGGCTACAATAACGTCTACATCGATCGCGGCACGAACATCGCAATGGTGAATGGGGAGCCGCGAACCTCGCTCGTCACGAATCCGCCGAGCGGGCGCGTCCCGGACCTCACGCCGATCGGTGAGCAGCGCCTGCGCGCCCGCGCCGAGCTTCGAGCAGCCTTCGGAGACTACGACCATCCCGAGCTCAGGCCGCTCGGTGAGCGCTGCATCGTGTCGTTCGGCACGAGCATCGGGCCGCCGATGATCCCGAACGCGTTCTACAACAACAACTACACCATCGTGCAGACTTCCGAGCACGTCCTGATGATGGCGGAGATGGTGCACGATTACCGGGTGATCCGACTCGGCGAGCGCGACAATCCACTACCCCCGCACGTCACGCCCTGGTTCGGGGATTCGTGGGGCCATTGGGAGGGCAATACCCTCGTCGTCGAGACCACGAACCTGAACCCGAGCCACCCATTCCGGGGAATGCCACCGTCGTCTGAGACGAAAGTCATGGAGCGCTTCACCCGGGTGGACGACGACACGATTCTGTACGAGTTCACCGTCGTCGATCCAGCTTACACGCAGCCGTGGGGCGGCGAAATTCCATTCGAGAGGTTCGACGATCTGGTCTACGAGTATGCGTGCCACGAGGGCAACTACGCGCTCATGAACATCCTCAGCGGAGCTCGGTACCAGGATAGTCAGCAGGCGTCGGGCCGCTAGCAGCTGCGGATCATTAGGAGGAAACGGATGATGACGAGAGCGACGTCGCGCTGGATTTACGCAGCCGTGGCGGCAACCGCGCTTGCCGCGCTGGCGTACGCGCCGGCCACCGCCCACCACGCGTTCGGGGCCGAGTTCGACGCCGACGCACCGTTACAAATCGAAGGCCGTGTCGTGCGGCTCGAGTGGGTGAACCCCCACTCGTGGATCCACCTCGCCGTGGAGCGCATGGTCCTCGGGGGCGAGGAGGTCGTACCCGAGAACCCCTCGCAGGAGGTCTGGATGGTCGAGGGCGGCACGCCCAACGTGCTCGTCCGCCGAGGCCTCCGCCGCGAGTGCGTGCCCGTAGGAACGCTGCTCGTGGTGGACGGCTACCAGGCCAAGGACCACACGCTAAAGAGGGCGAACGGGCGTGACGTTACCTTCCCGGACGGCCGGAAGTTCTTCATGGGCTCGTCCGGCACGGGCGCGCCCGAGGACGGCGCTGAGCGCCGCTCGCTCGACGGCGATCCCGGTAGGTGTTGAGGAGCGGGCGATACGAACCCGATATCGTGAGTTGGAGAGCAGATGGGCGCTAGTCCGCGACCCGCCAGACGCCTCTTCCTGGCCGCTCACGTCGCCCTCCTCGCTTGCGCCGCTTCCCTTCCTGCCCAGCAGGAGTCGGCAATTCACGGCGTCGTCGCCAACGAATCCACGTGGCGGCCGGTCTCGTCCGCACGGGTGACGCTAGTCGAGACGGGAGACGAGACACAAACCGGAGAAAAGGGGACGTTCGTTTTCCGGAATCCACCTCACGGTCGCGTGTCCATCCGCGTCGAGGCCCCGGGCTTCCCGGTCATGGTGGAGGAGGTGGAGGTCACCGCGGAAGCGTCGCTCTTCGTCCAGTTCATCCTCCCGCAAATCCACGCGGTTCTCGACGAGATCCTCGTGCTCGCCCGGAGCGGCCTCTCGCGGACCGAGTCGGGCGAGCCTCGGACGGCGGCGGACCTGCTGGCCATGGAGGTGCGGGGAATGCTGGGCAACTCGGGCATGGTCGGAGCCGACGGCGCCGCGATTCTGCTGCGGGGAGTAGGCAGCATCAGCCTGCAGGGCGATCCGGTGGTCTACCTCGACGGCGTCCGAATGGGCGGCGGTCCCGGGGAGGCCCTCCTGGCCCTCGCACAGATTCCCGCCTCCGAGATCAGGGACATCGAGATACTCCGCGGGCCGGCGGCTTCTTTTCTCAAGGGATGGGCCGACGGCGTCATCGAGGTACGGACGAAGTCCGGGTCGGACCGGAGATAGTCTCGGCGCCAGGCTCCTACCGCCGCTCCAAAGCCCGATTGTTCGCGGTACACGAGGCCCCTAGCTTCCCGAATCGGATTCGCCATCTGGCCGTCGAGATCCAGAGGCCTTCTCTCATCGCGCGGCGTAGCCTTGTCTTCGACCATCTCGTACGTCAAGTCCGCATTCATCGCGGTGGTGGTGCTTCAGCCTTTGGCCGCCTGCTCCGACCGGGACTCCACCGGGTCCGGAACGCAGGTTCCGACGTACCATCGCGACGTCGCCCCGCTCCTCGCCGTACGCTGCGGGACCTGTCACTCCGACTCCGGAGTCGCGCCGTTCAGCATCTTCGAGTACGACGAGGTCAAGCAGCGCGCCTCGCGTATCGCACGGGTCACGCGCGGGCGTTCGATGCCCCCGTGGCTGCCTGCACCCGGTTATGCCGAGTATCTGAACGACCCGAGCCTCACGGAAGACGAGATCGATCTGCTCGCCCGGTGGGTCGACGCCGGCGCTCCCCAGGGCCGCCGCCCATTCTTCTTCTCAGGACCGAACAGGGCGGAGGAGTGGGAGCTCGGTGAGCCGGACCTCGTGCTGACGATGTCCGAGGGCTACTTGTTGCGGCCGTCTTCTACCGACGAGTACCGGCTGTTCGTCGTCCCCGTTCCGATCGCGTCCACGCGGTACGTCCGTGGCATCGATTTCCGCCCGATTATCGAGCCGTCGTACGTGCCGCGGACCGAGGTCTCCGATTCGACCACCTCGGGTCGGTCTACCGCGCATATGCCGCTCCACCATGTGGTCTTGATGATCGATCCCACGCGGTCGTCGCGACGGCTGGATGCGGAGGATCCTCAGCCGGGATACGAGGGCGCGTCTCCGATGAGCGGGGCTCATCCGCCGGACGGCTTCTTCCTGGGATGGACCCCGGGCAAGCGTCCCTCCGCGCTCCCCGAGGGACTGGCCTGGCGCGTCGATCCCGGAACGGACCTGGTGATCCAGACGCACCTTCAGCCGACGGCTCAGCCCGTCGAAGTCAACGCGAGCATCGGGCTCTACTTCGCCGACGAGCGTCCGGGCCGCCTGCCGTCTTCCATCCTTCTGAGCTCCATCTCCATCGACATCCCCCCTGGTGAGAGCGCTTACGTCGTGGAGGATTCGTACGCGCTCCCGGTCGAAGTGGAGGTGCTCAGCGTCTACCCCCACGCCCATTTCCTGGCCAGGGAGATGGAGCTCTTCGCGGAGCTGCCCGACGGCGCGCGCCGGCACCTCCTGCGCATCGAGGACTGGGACTTCGATTGGCAGGACGAGTACCGCTTCCGCGAGGCGGTGCCTCTCCCGGCCGGCTCCGTCCTGCGCATGCGCTACACGTACGATAACTCGTCCGCGAATCCTCAGAACCCCCACGACCCTCCTCGTCGCACGACCTTCGGACCGCGCTCCACCGACGAGATGGCGGAGCTCACGGTGCAGGTGCTGACCACCGATCCATCCGAGCGCGACGAGCTGGAACGCTCGGCGGTGGAGAAGACCGCTCAGACGCTCATAGAGGGCGCCCGCTTCGCGATGGAGAGGGAACCCGAGGACCCTCGAGCCCACTTCAACCTGGGAGTCATTCTCCAACGGAGCGGGCGGCTTGAGGAAGCGATCTCGGCCTACCGGAGCGCACTCAGCGTGGGCGGAGACCACGATCCCGAGGTGCACGTCGCGGTCGGCAACGTCCTCGCGGAGTCCGGGGCGTACGCGGATGCGATCGGACACCTTCGTCGTGCACTGGAGCTCGATCCGGAGTACGCGCACGGACACTTCAGCATCGGACGAGCCCGCGAGGCCGCGGGCGCCGTCGCGGAAGCCGAGGGGCACTACCGTCGGGCCACCGAGCTACTTCCGGGTCACGCCGGCGCTCATGGCGGCTTGGGCCGCGTACTGAGGGATCTCGGACGACCGGCTGAAGCCGAGGTGCGGTTCCGAAGGGCCGTGGAGATCAGCCCCGACCTCCTTCCGGCGCGCCTCGACCTCGGGAACCTCCTGGCCGCCTCCGGCCGCCTGGAGGAGGCGATTGAACACTATCAGGCGGTGATCGACCTGGAACCGGAGTTTGTCGTGGCTCACATCAACCTGGCGAGCACCTATCATCTCTTGGGTCGCTTCGAGGAGGCGGCCGAGCACCGCCGGCGAACGGTGGAGCTCGAGCCGGAGAACGCCGAGGCGCACCTCGCCCTCGGCAACGTCCTGCGAACCACGGGGAATCCCCGGGAGGCCGTGGAGCATCTCCGGGCCGCGGTGCGGTTGGAGCCCGGGGAGGCCGAGCCGATGCTCGCCCTGGCATGGGCACTCGCCACTGAGCCGGACCCGGACATCCGGGATCCGGGAACGGCCGTCCGCCTCGCGCAGAACGCCACTGGGCTCCTCAACCCTCCCCATCCGCTCGCGCTTGCCACGCTCGCCGCCGCACACGCGGCGGCCGGGGACTTCGTCGCCGGCGTGGCAACGGGGCAGGACGCACTCGACCTCGCCAGACGCACCGGGGACACGACGCTGGCCCAGAGCATCGAGGTGCACCTGGAACTGTACCGGCAGGGACGGCCGTACGTGGCAGGCCGGTAACGGGGGGGAGAGACGACTCGGCCCCACCCGGGGGGGAACCCCCCCAGGTGGGGCCGCGCGCATTTCAGCCCTGGAGGTTCGGGTTCAGCTCGTACTCGATCTCTGGCATGAGCATGCAGGTGCCATTCTCGTAGGTATAGCCGGTCGGGATGACCCCTTCCCCGAGGGGGAACCAGAGATCCTCGAGGATCTTCGTGCCGGCCCAGCGTCCCTCGAGGAAAAACTCCCGCCGACGCTCCTCGAGGATCAGATCCTTGACCTCCTGCGCGGTCGGGCCCGCCACGGTGTAGTTCGGCAGACTGTGCACGTCCCGAAGGTCGTTGACGTGACCGATCGCCGCCGTAAGGTCGTTGTTCGCGTGAGCGATGTCCGCCAGGATGAGCTTGGCCTCCGCCCAACGCGCAAAAGGAATCGGGGCGTTGATCGCCTGGTACTTCCACTGCCCGACCATGTGAATGCTCGTACTTGGGATAATGATGTTCGACATCTGCACCGCGACGCGGGGGTCCGGAACCGTGCCGGGGTCGTCCGCGTAGAGCGGGAACCCGCCGACGTTGCTGCGGCCCTCCGCATCGATGGCGAGCGCGTGCACGACGGGTCGGCCCTCCGTGTCGACCGCCGTGTCGTCGAGCCTGTAGTAACCCGTGAACGGGATGAGCTCCGCATTCGGCTCTCCGAACGGGTGGTAGATCGCCTCCGCTACGGTGGCCTGGGAGGACGAGACCCCGTAATCGAAGAGGTGATTCCTGCGCTCGTGCTCGGAGTTGTCCCGGGTGATATATGCAACGAAGCCAGGATCGGTGATCAGCGCCGCATCCGCCGCTGCGTTGGCGTGGTCGCCCCTCCAGAAGCGGGCCCGCGCCCTGCCGAGCAGCGCCGCCTGACGCACGCTCGGGACGGAGGGGAGGGAGAAGTCGCCCGCCGGGACGTGGCTGAGCGCCGCCGTGAACCAGGCCTCCGCCTCGGCCTGCACCTCGGCGGACGTCATGAGCGGCCCCGCGTCCACGGTGAGCTCGCACATCCGCTCACCCAAGAGCTGGTAGGTGTAGCCGGCGAACAAGGCCGTGAGCGCCAGCCCCTCCAAGCGGCCCGGCACCTCGGCATCCGACCACGCCGAGTAAGCATTGTAGACCCGCTCGTTTTCCGCGCGCGCCACTTGCATGGGGACGTACCAGGAGTACGAGGTGGTCGTGCGGCCGCACGTGCTCCCGATTCCCGGGCGGTCTCGGTACTCCCAGGCGCCACCCTGGTAGCCGATCCCGCGCCACCACACGTCGCCATTGTCATCCCAGTGGATGTAGGCTTGAATGGCGCACTCCGCCCGCCCAATCGCGGAGTTCTTCCAGATGTCCGCCATGGATGGACTCTGGAGCTCGTCCGCCGTGATGTCTCCCGGAAGCTCCACCTGCAGGAGCTGGTCGCAGGCACTCGTCGCTCCGATCACCAGGGCCACCGCCACGAACCGAAGAGCGCTCGCCAAAGGTGATCCGGTCGTCGACCTTCCTAGCTCAGTTGTCATAATCTCCGCTCCTGTTCTCTCAGTTCTTCTCGAAGGTGTCGAGCGTCAGAAGGAAACCCTGACCGTGGCCATGAAGCTGGTGTAGGGCACCTGCCCGAACGTGGTGCCCGAGCTCGTCTCACTTGGGCCGGACGACTCCGGCGTCAAGACCGGCACGCCGTCAGGGCAATCGGTATCGTATCCCCAGCCGCAGGTGTGCGTCTGCTGCTGCCAGATCGTCCACAGGTTGCGGCCCGCGAGCGAGATCGTCCCCCTCGAGACGCCCACCCTATCGGTCAAGGACGCAGGCAGCGTGTAGCTCAGGCTCACCTCGCGCAACTCGGCGAAGTCCCCGTAGAAGCTGCTGGCGTTCCAGCCGCCCGAAATTCCGTAGATATTCCGCGACACGTACCCTGGGTCGTTGTCCTGGACCCGGTTGTAGACCTTGTAGGAGTTCGCGAAGCCGCGGTGCCGCTGGCTGGTCGCGTGAGAGAAACGCACGAAATCGCCCTGGAGCATCTCCACCATCGCGTGGACGCGCAGGTTCTGGAAGAGGGTCAGCGTGCCGTTGAACTTGAAATCCCACGTGGGAATGGTCCTCCCAATCAGGATGTTCGGCGCGCCGGCGCACGGCACCGGGTCGCCACCCGGCAGGAGCCCGTCCGGCCCCGTGCCCCCGTCGCACAGCCGATTCGTGGTGGCTCGACCGATTCCGTTCACCGGGTCCGCCCACTCCGCGGAGTACAAGACCTGCGAAGTGGATACTGGGTACGGCCAACCTTCGCGGAAGGAGCTGGTCTCCGGCCGGCCGCCCAGGTCTTCTATCCGGTTCTCGTTGAATGCAATCGCCGCGCCGAGGTCCAGCGCGAAGCTCGACTGATCGAGCGCGCGAGCGTTCAGGGTCAAGTCCCAACCCCAGTTCTTCAACTCGCCCAGGTTCACCGACTGGGACCCCGGGAAGCCGACGCTCGGTGGGACGGGGTTCGACACCAAGGCGTCCTCGACCCTCTGCGTGTAGTACGTGAACTCCGAGGACAGGCGGTCCTGGAAGAACGCTACATCGAAGCCCACCTCGAGCTCGGTGCCGACCTCCGGGCCCAGGTCCGGATTGCCCAGCACGCTCGGCGCCACGCCGGGGCCGCCCCCGAAGGCGACCACCGGTGAGTAGATCGTCACCGCCGCGAAGGTATCCGGCTGCCTTCCGGCCTTGCCCCAAGCCGACCGGAGCCTCAATGAGTTCACCCAGTCTCCCCACGCCCAGAAGGCCTCCTCGGAGACGACCCAGGTCGCGCTCAGCTTCGGGTACAGCGCGGCGTCGAAGTCCGTGCCGAACGCCGAGTTGTCGTCACCGCGAACCGCAGCCGTCAGAAACATCCGATCGCGAAAGTTGATCTCCTGCTGCACGTACATCCCCAGCGACTTGTTCTCCACGATGCTCTGGCTGACGTTCGTGATGGCAGAAGCGGCCGAGAGCGTGGTCACGGTGGGCGACGGGAACTCCTCCCCCGAGGCCGAGACGCGCATCAGCTTACTCGCATAGTACTGGGTCCCGAACGAGCTCGTGAACGAGAGGTCGTCGTTCCAGCTGAAGTTCGCGCTCGCCGAGTAGTCGAGGGTGGTCTCGATCCGCTCGGAGTTCTCAACGGAGATGCTTCCCAGCGAGCCGCCCACGACACCTTCTCCCTGCGGATGCCTGGGCGTGAGTCCCGTGTTCTCCTCTCGCGGGTAATCGCGGCCCGCGATCAGCCGCTGCGTGAGGGGTCCCAGCCGGTGCGTCAGCGTCCCGCTCACCGTGAACCGAGAGTAGTCCCGGTAGTCCTCTCGGCGTTGCCGCAGTTCGGGCGGCGTGAAGGCGAACCCCCGGTACTCAGTGTCCAGAGTGGAAGGACTCCCCCACGTCATGTCGTCCCAGTCCCGCTGGCCGCCGGCACGGGTCAGCCCGTCGACCCACCCGGCCGATAGGTCGAACGACACTGCCTCGCTCAGCAACAGGCTCACGTTCGACCGTACGTTCATGCGCTCGGCGAAGTTCGTTCTGGCGTAGCCTTCCTGGTCGTCCCATTCCCCGGAGACGAAGTAGCGGACGATATCCGTCCCGCCCCGGACACCCAGCGTGTATGTCTGAACGTGCCCGTTGCGGAAGACCGGTACGCCGGTCAACTGCGCCTCATGGTCATAGAGCAGGACGCTGATCTCGTTGTCGATGTCCGCGTCCGTCGCGCATGACGGCGTGCTGGGAGGACAGCCCCAGATCTCGCCCATTCGCCCCTGGGGGTCCTTGACGAAGTTCGTCCCCTGCCGCACCGACAGGTCGAACAGCGGCGCCCCCGCGGAGCCCCTCTTGGTGATGATCTGGATCACACCGGCCGACGCTTCGGTCCCATACAGGGTAGCCGCCGCGGGTCCCTTGATGATCTCGATGCTTTCGATGTCATTGGGGTTGAAGTCGTCCAGCGACACCGCTTGGCGTCCATCCGCCAGGCCCGGACCCGATTCTTCATTCGAGACGCGGATCCCGTCCACGTAGATGAGCGGTGAGGCGCCCTGGCTGACACTCGCCACGCCGCGGACCCTGACCATGGCCCCTCCGCCAACGGAACCCGCCGCCCGGCTGAACGTAACGCCGGGCTCACGTCCCGTGAGAAGATCCTGCACGGTCCTGATCGGCGCCGTCTCCGTGATGGCCGCGGCGTCCACCGTGCCCACGGCGTTCCCGATGGCACGCCTCTGTGTGCCCCCGGCCGTGCCGGTCACGATGACCTCGTCGAGCTGGAGCGCCTCCTCGGCGAGCCCGAAGCTCTGCTCGACAGTCTGTCCAGCACTCACCGTCACCTGAGCGGTCGCGCTCCGGTAGCCGATGCGCTCCACCGTGACGGTGTGGGTGCCTGCGGGCACGTCCAGGAGCAGAAAGCGGCCGTTCTGCTGGGACAGCACGCCGAGGTCGAGTCCTCCGATATAGACCTGGGCCGCGGACACGGGCTGGTTCGTCTGTGCGTCCAGCACCCGGCCGGTGACGCTTCCAGTGTTCTGCGCTTGGGCCGGAAGAGCCAGGACGAGCGTGAGAATTACGATAGCGAGTGGCTTCATATCGACCTCCCGAAAGAAGCGGCGGTTGAGAACAATCCCTGTTCCCATTGACCTCCAGCACCTCGGAGTTCCCACCGCTTGTGGCAGCGGACCTGATTCGTGACGACGCCCGCTCCGTTTGGAGCGTCGCATTTATGCGCAGTGGAACGTCGGACGATGCACGTCCCGACGTCCGTGACAGCTCGATGACGCTTTCTCGCACCTTCTTATACGGCCGCGGAAATGGGGGCGCAAGGGCGCCGGTCACGCGAAACGTGCTTCCCTCGTTGTGGCCGATGCCTTGATCGCGGCAAGAGTGGCGTTCGGCGGCTTCGACATCGAGATTCTGCGTGGAACTCGAAGCCCTAGCGGTACATGAGGAGCGGCATATGAGGAACTGGCCGGGCATGCCTAGGTTGCTCGGAGCGAGGCGAGGACATCAGACAAAAGAGCGCCTCACTCTCGCTTTCATCCTTCTCGGGCTCTGGGCCGAGCCCGCGGCCGCGCAGGATGCCGACACACTGTATCGGAGGGCTTGCGAGCAGGGTGACGCGAGCGCCTGCAGCGTTCTGGCGCTCATGTTCGAGACCGGCAGGGGAGTCACCCGCGACCTCGGGCGCGCCGCCGAGCTCTACGATCAGGCCTGCGAGCTTCTCGACATGGAGGCCTGCACGATTCTCGGCTCCTTGTACCACCGTGGGGAGGGCGTGCCGGGTGACCTCGCGCGTGCGGCGAGCCTCCACGAGCGCTCGTGCGATGGCGGCGAGCCCATTGGATGCGAGAGTCTCGGCCTCATGTACGAGGAGGGTGCTGGAGTCGGCGTGGACCACGCACGCGCAGCGGAGGCGTACCGTGAGGCGTGCGACGGTGGGCTGGCTTCCGGATGCCACCGCATGGGACTGATGCTGCAGGGCGGCTCGGGCGTCGCCGCAAGCCCGGAGGCCGCGCTGGCCTACTTCACGCGAGCGTGCGACGGCGGAGCGCTCACGGCCTGCGTCAATCTCGGCGTCGGGTACGAGGTGGGTGAGGGCGTAGCGCAGGATGCCAGCGCAGCCTTCGCCCTCTACGAGCACGCTTGCGACAACGGCGAGATGCTCGGCTGCGTGAACCTGGGGAGTCTCTACCGCACGGGTAGGGGCGTGACGCAGGACCCGCGAGCGGCGACGAGCCTCTACCGCCGGGCATGCGACGCCGGCGAAGCGCTGGGATGCTTCAATCTCGGAACGAGCTACGAGGGAGGAGTGGGCGTGCCGCAGGACGTGGTGAACGCCGTAGCCTTCTTCGAGCGGGCGTGCGCCGCGGGACTCGATATCGGATGCCGACGGCTCCCCTCGGCCGCGCCTGAGGCGAGCGAGCCCGTCGACTCCAGCGTCGTGGCGAGGTTCGGCCGCGTGGCAGACGCCGAGACCGAGGAGCCCCTCGGGGACGCGATCGTCGATCTTCCGGAGCTCGGAATCCGCCTGCGATCCGACGAGAACGGCCGTGTGAGCCTGCCGCGTCTACCCGCGGGCCGACACCTGATTCGGGCCGAGGCGGCGGGCTACGTCGTCACGGAGGGGTATTTGGGTGTGCCGGGGGAGGCCGACTTCCTCGTCCTCCTCGAGAGGGACCTCGTGTCGGACCCGGGAGCCCCGGGCCGCATCGTCGGACGCGTCACGGACGAGTCGGGAGAGGTCGGCGTCTCGAACGTCGACATCACCGTTCTGAACAGTCCCACCCGCGGGACTATCAGCAATCAGCAGGGGCGATTCCTTCTGCAGGGAGTCGCGTCGGGGCTGGCGGAGATCCGCTTCGAGCGCCTCGGCTACGAGCCCAGGACCCAACTGATGGTGGTGCAGCCGGGCCGTACGCTCGACGTCCGGGTCGGCATGTCGACCGAGCCGATTCCGCTCGATCCCATCCATGTCGTCGCCGTCCGGTCCGGCTACCTGGAGCGGAGCGGCTTCTACGAGCGCTCCGTCCGGGGCCGGGGCACGCAGTTCGGGCCGGCGGACCTCGAGGCGCTCCTGCCCGAACAGCTATCGGATCTCATGCGACGCGTGACGGGCGTGTCCGTCGAGGGCGGCAGGGGTGTTGGTGATCCTGCGCGGGTCACGACCTTCCGCCGCGAAAATTGCCAGCTCGACATCTATGTCGACGGCGCGCGCCGCTCGACGAATTACGACCTCAACGAGATCCCGCCACTCCAGGTCGAGGCGGTCGAGGTCTACCAGGGATTGGACGTGCCGATCGACTTTCAGCGAGGGTCCCGGACGGGATGCGGCGTCGTGCTGATCTGGACGAAGCGAGGACCCTAGTCAGGGGGCGCGCACGAGAGATCGTACAACTACTCCACGGGCTCGATGCGCAGCAGGACTCCGTCGTCCTCGTCAGTGAGCGCGTAGATGAGACCGTCAGGTCCCTGTCGAACATCGCGGATGCGCTGCCCGAGCTCCGTGAGGATCGCCTCGCGACCGACCTCCTCCCCATCGTCGTTGAGGATCACGCGTTCGATGTGTCCGGTGCGCTGGATCCGGCCTGCCCTCATGGCCCCCACGAAAAGGTCACCGGTCCATCCTGGAAAGCGATCGCCCGTGTAGAAGATCATCCCTGACGGGGCGACCGAGGGGACCCATACGACGGCGGGCAGATCGAAACCGTCGTGGTGCCAGCGCTCGGAAACGCGGGGGCCCGAGTAGTCTCGGCCATACGAAACGATGGGCCAGCCGTAATTGTGCCCGGGCAGGATCACGTTCACCTCGTCCCCGCCCTGCGGCGCGTGCTCGGCCGCCCACAGCTCGCCTGTTACTGGATGGAGCGCGAGCCCCATCGGGTTACGGTGACCCAACGAGAAGATCTCGGGCAGGTAGCCGGTCTTGCCGACAAAGGGGTTGTCCCCAGGCACGGTGCCATCGTCGTTCAGTCGCAGGATCTTACCGGCGTGGTCCAGCGGATCCTGTGCTCGGTTGCCGGTGCCACCAAGGCCGAACGCGCCGGCGAGCGTCAGAAACATTGTGCCGTCCGGCGCGAACAGCGCTCGTGACGCCGAGGCGCTGATCGGCTCGCCGGCCGACTGAAAGACGACCTCCAAGTCGCTCAGCGCGTGACCGTCGAAACGGGCGCGCACCAGCGCGATTCCGCGCGGCTCGTCGGCTCTGGCATAGGTGAGGTAGACCAGGCGGTTGCGTTCGAAATCCGGGTGGAGCGCGACCTCCGTAAGCCCCGAGAAGGAGCGGTGATTCACGTTGGGTATCGTGGCGACCGGGTCGGGATTGAGCACGCCGTCCCGGATGATGCGCAACCGGCCTTCCTTCTCGGTCACGAAGATGTCCCCGTCGGGGAGGAAGGCGAAGCTCGAGGCGTCGGAGAGACCCCGAGCAATCACACGGACCAGGATGTTCGGCTCGTGCGCCGTGTGCAGAAGCGTCACGTCGCCAACCTCCGCCGGTGGCACGCCGCC
>CAYYRT010000002.1:0-9388 GCA_964474055.1 uncultured Acidimicrobiaceae bacterium
ACCTTGAAAGCCCGCTCTTTCAACTCGATGACCAGATCGGCGAGACCGGAGAAGAAGGCGGTGCCAGCGGCCAACTCGAGGTCGGCGCCCGACAGTTCTTCCTGGGCGTCGGCTTGCTGGAAGCTCTCCAGGGCCGCTTTCCAGGCGTGGTTGTCTACCGCCGCACGGGCGGAAGTGAGCAAGCCGGCAGTAGCAGTTGACAAGCGATCCCTTCCCTGGGCGATTCTTGCACGCCACAGGCGTGACCCAACCCCTTCCTGCGTAGATCCTTCGTCGTTTCCGGCGGGGTTTCTACGCAGGAAGGGTGGGGTGGCAATGGGCTCGGCATGATTACCCGGTTGCTGGCATGCTTCCTATGAAGCCCGACAACAGGAGGAAAGCGAATGGCGAACTATCTGCTCAGCTACCACGGTGGCGGCATGCCGGAGTCAGAGGAGGAAGGTGCTCGGGTCATGGCCGCCTGGACCGACTGGTTCGGAAAGCTCGGTGCCGCGGTCGTTGATGGCGGCAACCCGGTCTCGGTTGCCAAGACAGTCGGGGCTGACGGAAGCGTCACCGACGGTGGTGGGTCCAACCCTGTCACCGGGTACAGCATCCTTTCGGCCGACACTCTGGATGCGGCCGTAGCGATGGCGAAAGGCTGCCCGATCATTGCCAGTGGCGGCAGCATCGAGGTCAGCGAAACCTTCGCAGCTATGTAGACCTGCTCCGTTCGGCAATGCGTTTCAGCGCCCCGTCCCAACCGGCGTCGATCGGGACCCCGGGCTTGTCGAGATCGACCACCACCGGAGCGTGATCGGAGGGGGTCGGCGGTCCTTTCCGGGCCTGACGATCGATCTCTGCCCACACCGATCTCTCGGCCACCACCGGGGTGGCGTATAGGAGGTCGATGCGCATCCCCATGTTCTTCTGGAACATCCCTGCTCGATAGTCCCACCAGGAGAACCGACCCGCCGACTCCGGTTGGTGCAAACGGAAGACATCGACCAAACCCCACTCCCGCAGCCGGGCAAGTGCCGCTCGCTCCGGGGCCGAAACGTGGGTTCCACCGTGAGCGGCTCCGGGGTCCCAAACGTCCTCATCGGCCGGAGTGGCGTTGAGGTCACCACCCACAATGAGCGCCTCGTCGGGGGACCTTGTCTCGGAGATCCAGCGATGCAACCGCTCGTACCAGAGGAGTTTGCCCTCATAGAAGGGTGAGCCCACGACCCGACCGTTAGGGGCGTAAAGGCTCATGACACGGACTCCCCCGCATACCGCGCTGAGCATCCGGGCCTCATCGAAGGGGTTGAAGTTCTCCTCGTCGGAAGTAGCGGCAGAGCCCATCCGGCTGTCGCGGACCGGACCGTCGCCGAAATTCGTCACCACGTCGGCGATGCCGACTCGGCTGGCGAGAGCGACTCCGTTCCACCGCCCCTCGCCGTGGTGAATCACCTCGTAACCCGCCACCCGGAAGGGAAGCTCGGGCACCTGCTCGTCGGCGAGCTTGGTCTCCTGCATCATCAACACATCGGGAGCGGCTCGTTCCAACCACTTTTCGACCGCCGGCATCCGCGCTTTGAGCGAGTTGACGTTCCAGGTTGCGACTCTCACTGGGTCGGGCGGCGGTCTTTCCAGCGGGCCAGGATCAGGGTGGCCAGTCCGAGCAGGATCTCGTCAATAAAGGGGATGAAGTCCGGAACGATCAGGTCGAGGACGAACAGCCCGCCGGTCATGAGTAGCAGCGTCGGAAAGCGGCGCCGCCCTGCCCAGGCGAGCAGGCCGCCAACCCCGGCCCGTCTTGGAGTGATCATGGGGGAACGGTAGGTCGGAGCCGACCGCTACGGCGCTTTAGCGACCTGGACCCACCGGTTTCCGGTGGGTCCAGGTGATAAAAGCGCGGTTGGTCAAGCTTTATGCTCAGACCATGAGATTCGGACTCGACGTTTCCCAACATCAGCTCACCTGGGACGAACTCGTCAACCGGGTCAAGTTTGCCGAAGAGCAAGGGTTTGACGGCGCCTGGGTGTTCGACCACTTCACTGCCCTATACGGAGAACCCGGCGGTCCCTGTTTGGAGGGATGGACTTTGATGGCCGCTCTCGCGGCTCAAACCGAGCGGATCCGTTTGGGCGCCCTCGTCACCGGCGTCACCCACCGCCATCCCTCGGTTCTGGCTACCGAAGCCGTCACGGTCGACCACATCAGCAGAGGCAGGCTCGAGTTCGGCATCGGCGCTGCCTGGAACGAGAGTGAACATCGCTCGCTCGGCATCTCATTTCCTCCAACCAAGGAGCGCTTTCAGCGGCTGGAGGAGGCCATTGAGGTGTTCCGCCTCCTCACTTCGGGCGAAGAGGTCTCATACGCAGGCAGGCACTACACCCTGGACAAAGCCCGCTATCGCCCCTTGCCGGTCCAGCACCCCCACCCGCCGGTATGGATCGGCGCCAACGGCCGCCAGCTCGCCCTGCCACTCGTCGGTCGCCAGGCTGACGCCTGGCACGGTTGGGGCCGGGACTACAAGGCAAAGTGGGAGATCGTCCGCCAAGCGGCCGAACGCGCCGGGCGTGACCCCGATCGGATCCTGCGGTCCTCGAGTCTTTCCATCTCCGAACCCTGGGACCAGGTTCGTAGCTACTTCGAGAAGATGCTGGAGATGGGGGTCGGCTACTTGATCGTCGAATGGCCCAGCGAAGGCAGAGACCGCCTCGATGAGTTTCTGGAACAGGTGATGCCCGACCTGCGCAGCTGAGAGTTGGGGACCTTCGCCTCTGGCCCATGCATCCGGCGGGCCTGAGGATTCAACTCATCATGACTATCGCGACAGAGACTCCACGCACTCCTACGTTGTCATCCCGCCGCAGCAACGGATACCTGGCGGCGATCCTTGTGAACGCCGTGTTGCTATATGTGGCAAACAACCTGTTGGGCTGGGGATTTCCGCGGTTCCTGACCTCAGATTTCGGCAGGGTCCTCTGGATCATCAACCTCTCGCTGGTTGCCACGATCATCGTCAACTTCGCCTATTTGGGCTTTGATGGAAACTGGTTCAAGTCCGCCACCCAGATCGGATTGAATGCCCTGACCTTGACCGTGTCGGTCAGGATGTATCAGGTGTTTCCCTTCGACTTCTCGTCCTACCAGTTCGACTACACGGCCATCGCTCGGATCGTCATCATTCTCACGATCGTCGGAACGCTCGCAGCGATGATCGTCGAGTTGGTCAAACTCGCAACGGCGGCGGCGCAGCGTTAACGACTGGTGCCAACAAGCTCAGGGCGCGACACCAATCAGGACACTGAAGAGGAACAAGCCGCCACCGAGCACAACGGTCGCCATGAGGATCTGAGCCACGCGCGGAAGCCGCGGCCAGGCCACCGCCACCGCTGCGCCCAACAACAAAAAGAACGCGCCGACGAAAATGGCTGGTGCGACCGTGCTGTGTACGAAGTAGAGGCCTGGCACCGCCGAAGTGGCGCGATCGTCGTAGCCGAAGGCACCTAAAGAGTCCGCCCATTGGGACGCCGAGATGCCCCAACCGGCTCGCCAGAGCCAGAGGTTTGGAGAGGATTTTGGCCGTTTGACAAACCACAACGGGATGCTCAATGCCGCCGCGATGATGAGATGGCCGGTGGCGTGTGATGCCACGTCGAGACTCCCCATTCGTTGCACGACGAAGGTGGCTATCGCCAGGACCGCAAGCAGGCCAAGGTAGACCCATCTGAGCTTCATACTCCGACAGACGAGCAAGTCACCCGGACCGGGTGACGCCGTTCAGCCCAGGGAGTCGGCGATGAGCTGGCGAAGAACCCCCTGATCGACGTCTGACAGACGTTTGACGTAGAGGCACCCCTTGCCCGTCGAATGGGGACCCAATTGGGACAGCAGTTCGGTATGTGATTCGAATCCACCCGTGAGGTACAAGGTCAGGCTCTGTTTCCCGGGCGAAAAAAGAGTCAGTCCGGGCTTCAAGCCGGAGAAGTCACCGTCACCGGAATGGTCTGGGTGGAGTTGTTCAGGTACCCGCCCAGGTTCCAACTTGGATCCAAAGGCTGCACCCGCCCGGTGGAGTCGGTCGCTCGCGAGCTCAACTGATACGAGCCAACGCCAACGCTCCATTTGAAATGCCACTCCTGCCAGGCATGGGGGTGAGCGGCAGCCGAGACGGTGGCATCGGCCCAGGTAACCCCCTGGTCCGCACTCACCTCCACCCTGGTGATTGGCCCGAACCCCGACCAAGCCCTGCCCCGAAGCGGCAACTCTCCCGCTACGACCCAGCGTTCCCGATTGGGAAACCCGGGGATGCCAGGCGGAATCATGAGGCTGCGAGGAAGCATGCGCGACACGGGCTCGCCGGGTTCTTCCTCCTCCAGGCGGATTCGGTAAGAGTGACTCTGGTGGTATCCGTGAAACGTCTCCGTCAAGGCTGTGATGCGATGGATCCACTTGACGCTCGTCATCCCGTACCAACCGGGCACAATCAGCCTGAGGGGAAACCCGTGTTGAGGCAACAAGGATTGGCCGTTCATCGAGTGAGCGAGCATGACCTCAGGCCGACTGGCATCCTCGACGGTGAGGCTGCGGTCGTAGGTCTGCTCGTAACCAGCCTCTACGCCCCGGTCCAGGCCGCTAAAGAGCACCTCGATGGCGCCCTTGTCGAGCGCAGCGGCCGTCAGGATGTCAGTCAGCCTGACCCCGGTCCACTCTGCCGTTCCCACGGCCTCGTGGAGCCAGGGCTGACTGACGGGTCGCGGTTTGAGCATGGCCCGGCCGTTGCCGGCACACTCCATGGTCACTCTCTGGGTGACCTGGGAGAACGACTCGATGTCACTCATCGTCAGAACGGTTGGGCGCTCGACGGCACCGTCGACGGTAAGCGCCCAGGTGTCGACCGAAACCTCCGGAATGTCATAGTGGGTGAGGAGGTAATGAAGCCCGGCGGGGGTCACGTCATAGGCCAGCGCCTCCAGGGGCATGCCATGGTTGCGAGCGGCCAGAGCCAGCTCCTCCCTTGAGATTCCGGGATCAACACTTATCGCCACAGATAGGTCACCCTAAATAGCGATTGATCAAGTCGAGAACACCCTGGAGCCCCCGCTCCTCAGCGCGGTGACGGGCTTGCGACAGGTATCGATCCCGATCGGGGTGACCGGGCGGGCTGAACTGGGCGGCACCCATGAGAACTAGCAGGGCCCAATAACGAAGCAGGTTCTTGTCACAGGCTTCGACCATCGCCTCGACCCGGTCAACCGGAAGCGGTTCACCAGGATCTGTCTCGGCAACCAGCTGCCCGAACTCGGTCCACACCGGCATCACGCTGGCGTACGGGGCGATTATCGCTTGGAGCTCCGCGATGCGGGTTCGCTCACCAAGCAGGATCAACGGCAACAACACCATGTCGAAGCCGCTGTTTATGGCGCTCCAACCACGGGAGCAGAGTTCAACTGCCCTCGTGAACACCTCCTCCAACTCACCCCCGAGCAGCCTCACGTAGATGGCGGCAAGGTCGCGGGCGATGACGAGCTGGGGGTCGTTTTCTTCGCCGATGAGTTGCCGCGCCTCGGCGATCAACGCCGACGCTTCGTCGAGGTCGCCGCGCAGCCATGCCACGAACGCCTGGTTTCCTCTCATCCCACTCAGCAGATAGTCGGGCGGATTGGCAACCACAGGGTCGGAGATCAGCGCCTCCATCTTGTCGAAGTCGAGCGTGAAGCTGTACCAACCGGCCAGGTTGTTGGCCAGGAACATGGCCATCGCCCGATCACCTGTGCGTTTGGCGATTTCGAACGCCTCGATCGCCGCAACCGACCCTGCGAGAGGGTCGACGGAGGAGAACAGGTGAGAGAGGTTGTTGCGACCCCGCATTGACGAATGGGTGACTTCGTGCTTGTCGGCAAGTGCAATCGCCCCATCGATCAGAATGCGGGCCTCGACCAGGCGACCCATGTGGCCCATGGCGGTCGCTTTTGATATCAGCGCATCCGCCACCGTCGGCAGATGACCCAGACGCTCAGCCGCCAACAACGCCCGGTCGGCCGCAGCTATCACCAGCTCGTCATCACGATCGCTGAGAAGGTAGGCGCGGGCGAGAAGTGCGGCGGCGCGGGCAAGTTCAGGATCGGTCGATAGGTCACCCCTTACCCCCAGGTGAGTCTCGAGAAGTTCCACCGCCGCCAGAGGCTTCTGCTCCTCGAGGAAGGCAAACGCCAGCAACCTCACCACGCGGTTCTCGGCGGTCGCATCCCCCGTGCCCCGATAGTGATCGAGGGCGAGGCCCCCGTAACGTTCAGCTTCCTCTCGCTTCGCCAGCCTGGTCGCCGCTTCGATCATCCGCTCCCAGAGCGGCGCCTTGAGGCTCGGGGAGTCGGCCAGAGTTATGGCCTGTTGGCTGATCGTCAGCACCTGCTCGTGGGCGCGGAGGTCGGCGGCCCGGTCTGCTGCTGTCGCCATCGACGCCAGCGCCAGGGAACGAAGCGCCTGCAATTCGGGTCCTGCCGGCGTGGCCTCGAGGGCATCGAGATAGTGGCTGGCGACCACCACGGCCAACTCCGGGTCGGCCAATCCTTCGAAGTAGCGGGCAACCTCGAGGTGGCGGTGTCGCCGGGCCTCGCGGCTCATCCGACCCAGAGCAACGTCGCGGATCATCGTTTGGATAAAGCGGAATTGGCCCCTTTGTGGGGAGCGAGGATCCCGAACCGGCTCGATCAGTTCTCGGCGCACCAGACCGCCCATCCTGGCTTCGAGGTCGCTGCGTTCGATCGGGCTGATCGTGGCGAGCCCGTCCAGCGTGAAGGAGTAACCCAGGACGGCCGCGTCCTGGAGAAGCGACCGGTCGTCGGCATCGAGGCGATCGAGACGTGCGCCGATCACCGCCTGGAGCGACTCGGGCACTGCCATCTGGGCCACGTCCCCCACGAGCCGGTAGTGACCTTCCGACTCTTCCAACTCGCCCTGGACCAGCATCATGCGCAGCAACTCCACTGCGTACATCGGAACGCCGGCAGCCCGATCGATGATGGCGGTCACCGCATCGATGGGAAGACCCGGGACGGTCCCCGTGATCAATGCCTTCATGTCATCGTCGAATAGCGGGTTGAGACGAAGACTGATCATCCCCTGACGGCCCGCCCCCCAGGACGGTCGGCGATCAGTCAGGTCGGGTCTGGCCATGGCCACGATCAGGATCGGCCGATCTCGCCACCAGTCGGTCAGCTCCTCGATGAAATCGAGGAGGCTGGTATCGGCCCAATGCACGTCTTCGAATACAAGAACGGTGGTGCCCCCTCGGGAGACGCCTTCGAAAAACGACCTGGCGGCGGCGTCAAGTTCGGACCGATCCCCGGCTGGTGCGGTCCCCAGGCCCAAAACTGCGGCCAATCGAGGTTCGACCCAGTCGCGATCAGCCGGTTCGTCGATGTACTGATCCAGCGCGGCCCGGAGGGCCAGGCGGGCGGAATCGTCGGAGTCGGTCTCCGAAATGTCTGCCCTACGACGGATCATCTCGGCCACCGCCCAAAAGGTGACGCCGTCGCCGTAGGCAGGCGAGCGCCCTTCGTGCCAGTAGATGGTTTCAACCAGGCCGTCGATGTATTTGAGGAACTCCCACCCCAATCGGGACTTGCCGATACCTCCCTCACCGATGATCGAGACCATGCGGGATCTGGACTCGCGGGTCACCGACGCCAACAAGTCCTTGAGGAGGCGCAACTCATCGGCGCGACCGACGAACGGCGGTTCGAGTTGGCCGGTTCGTCCCGCCCCCCCTCGTTCCGCCACCACGCGCAGCGCACGCCAGGCGACCACCGTCTGGGCCTTGCCTTTGACGGTTTGTTCCCCCATGGCCTCAAACGTGATCGCCCGGGACGCCGACTGGTAGGTCCCCTCGCCAACGAGGACTGAGCCGGGAGCGGCGGCCGCTTGCAGACGCGAGGCGATATTGACGTTGTCGCCGGCCACCAGACCCATCTGATTTCCGCCCGGTCCTACGGATGCTTCCCCGGTATGGATCCCGACTCGGAGGGCGAGTTCAGGAGCACCTGCATCAGCGGCGAGTTTGGCCGTGGCATCGACCAGTTCCAATCCCGCCCGCACTGCCCTTTCCGGATCGTCCTCGTTCGATCTCGTGGCACCCCACACCGCCATCACGGCATCGCCGATGAACTTGTCGACGGTGCCACCAAAGCGACCGATCACCGCGCTGGCCTCTTCGAAATAGCCGGTCAGGAAGGAGCGGACATCCTCGG
Source organism: uncultured Acidimicrobiaceae bacterium (assembly GCA_964474055.1). Taxonomy (GTDB): domain Bacteria; phylum Actinomycetota; class Acidimicrobiia; order Spongiisociales; family ZC4RG35; genus JAICND01. The sequence continues at coordinate 8,223 of CAYYRT010000002.1, forward strand.
GATCGCGACCTTCCGAGAAGGTCGTGTAGTTGGCGAGGTCGGCGAAGAGCACCGTGATGAGTCGTCGCTCCGGGAAAGAGGTGGAGGATCTCGTGGGTGCCGGGACAGCTCCGGCGGCAAGAGGCGCGCCGCATTGGCCGCAAAACCGCATGCCGGGTGAATTGGTGGAACCGCACGACCCGCATACGAGCTCGAGCGCGGCCCCGCAACTGCCACAGAACCGGTTGGAATCCGGATTGTCGTTACCGCAAGCGGGGCAATGCAAAGGCTGATCCAACTATCTCGAAATCTGAACCAACCCCAGGGTGTTGCCTTCAGAGTCCTTGAACCAGGCAGCGCGACCGGCGGGGGTGTCGGCAATGCCGTCGACCGTCTTGAGGTTGGGAAGGTCGTAGTCCTCAAACACCACTCCCCGCCTTTTCAAGTCGACGACCACCGCCTCAATGTCATCAACATCCCAACCGGCCTGCGTATGGCCGCCGCGGTTGGGATTGGGGGTGGCGTATACCACGAACTTGGTCCCGCCGGCGCTGGAGAACATGGCGGCCATGGAGTTCTCAACCTCCAGTTCGAAACCCAGAGTTTCCCCATAGAATCGTTTGGCACGCTCCAGATCGACAGCTGGCAGCGTGGTATGGACGCGGAACCCATTCAGCATTTTGTCCAACCTCCTATGGCCGAATCTACACCTGGCTCCGCCGCGCCGTCACTTTGACTGAGCCAGGGCGATGATTCGCCGGGCGGTCTCCTCGTTGACGGACGTCACTGACAGCCGGTTGCCATTGGCCAGGATTCCTAGCTCGCCCGCCGAGAAGGTAGCGCGCAGCAGGTCGAGGGACAGATAGTTGGGGAACTTCTCCAGGAACTTGATCTTGACCGTGATCCATCGGGGCGCTTTCTGATTGCTCGTCGGGTCAAAGTACTTTGAGGTGGGATCGAACTGGGTGGGGTCGGCCATGCCGGTCTTGACGACTTCGGCGAGCCCCGCGATTCCGGGCGGTTTGGCGCTCGAGTGATAGAAGAAGACCGTATCGCCGACCGTGGCTGCCGCCAGGTTGTTGCGCGCCTGGTAGTTCCGCACCCCGTCCCACACCGTGGTCCGCGACCGACGGAGATGGTCGATCCCGAAAACTTCGGGCTCGGATTTGTAGAGCCAATAGGGCATG
>CAYYRT010000003.1:0-10204 GCA_964474055.1 uncultured Acidimicrobiaceae bacterium
TTCACCATCGAACAGGGCACGTTATGGGTGTTGCAGACCCGTGCTGGGAAACGGACCGCGCCGGCCGCCGTCCGCATCGCCGTCGAGATGGCCAACGAAGGAGTAATCGAGCGATCCGAAGCCGTGGTCAGAGTTGAACCCTCGTCGCTCGAGCAGCTGGAACGCCCCCGGATCGCAGACTCGGCCCGCGGCCAGGCCCTCACCGCCGGTATTGCCGCGAGTCCGGGAGCCGCCACCGGCACGGTGGTGTTCGACTCAGACCGGGCAGTCGAGCTGGCCAAGGCGGGCGAGGTCGTAATCCTCGTCCGTCCCCAGACCACACCAGATGACATCCACGGCATGGCCGCCGCCCGGGGCATCCTCACGTCCCAGGGTGGCAAGACCAGCCATGCCGCCGTCGTCGCCCGGGGTATGGGAAAGCCGGCGGTGACAGGAGTGGCTGCGATGTTCGTCGACGTCAATGCCGGACGAGCTTCGATCGGACACCACGACTTCGTCGAAGGCGACCTCATCACCATCGATGGCACCACCGGGGCGGTCTTTGCCGGAGCAGTTGCACTTGAGGAGCCCCGGCCGATTCCCGAACTCGAAACGCTCCTGGAGTGGGCAGATCAATTCCGCAAATTGGGCGTTCGGGCAAACGCCGACACCGCCGAAGACGCGGTGGTGGCCCGCAAGGCCGGGGCCGAAGGAATCGGCCTGGCCCGCACCGAGCACATGTTTCTGGGTGAACGCACGGCCATCGTGCAACGGATCATCCTGACACCGGACGGACCCGAACGTCAGCTGGCGCTTGAGGAGCTCCAGACCCAGCAAGTGGTCGACTTCGAGACTTTGTTGGAGGCGATGGACGGTCTACCGGTCATCGTCCGCTTGCTCGATCCTCCGCTCCACGAGTTTCTTCCGTCGCGGCTCGAATTGGAACAGGAGATGCTGCGGCGAGTCCGTCTCGGTCGAAACATCGCCGACCTGGAGCACATGTCGGCTCAGGTCGCCCGCTGGGAGGAGGACAATCCGATGCTGGGCCTGCGGGGCGTTCGACTCGGCTTGATCGTGACAGACCTCTACCGGATGCAAGTCCAGTCAGCCCTGGAAGCGGTGGTCCGCCGGCGCAAGGCGGGGGGTGACCCCCAACTCGAGATCATGATCCCGCTGGTGGGCAACCCTGAAGAGCTGGTGCGCATGAAAGAGCTTGTCGACCAGGAACTCGCCAAGGTCGAACAATCGACCGGCGTGGCACTCAAAGTCCCGCTGGGGACCATGATCGAACTTCCCCGCGCTGCGCTGGTGGCCGGACAACTCGCTCGCATTGCCGACTTCTTCTCGTTTGGCACCAACGACCTGACCCAGATGACCTACGGCCTGTCGCGGGATGACGCTGAGGCATCGTTCCTTCAGCGGTATCTGGACGAACAGATCATGGCCACCAACCCTTTCCAGACGCTGGACCAGGAGGGGGTGGGGCGTTTGATCCGGGTCGCCACCAGGGAGGGGCGGGAGGCCAACCCCGACCTGGTGGTCGGGGTCTGTGGCGAGCACGGCGGTGATCCAGCTTCGATTGCGTTCTGTCGAGAAGTAGGTCTCGACTACGTCTCCGCCAGCCCACCCCGGGTCAAAGCGGCCCGGCTGGCGGCTGCTCAGGCCGAACTGGCCGGGGCGTCGTCGTCGGCTACCTGACGCCGAAAGTCACGGTGAGCTGTGACGGCCTCCCACAACCCGGCGATGCCTTCACCGGTTCTGGCCGAGGTGACTGTCACTAGGGGAACCCATCCATGTCCATCACCTGAGTGGAGGTCGGCCTGAAGGCGAGCGGCCGTGCCGGCCGCGTCACCAAGATCGGACTTGTTGACGCAAAGCACATGAGCTATTTCGAGCAGTCCCGCTTTGGCTATCTGTATCTCGTCGCCGAAGCCTGCTGGGAGCACCACCACCACGGTTTCGGCAACTCCCATAACTTCGAGCTCGGACTGCCCGACTCCGACCGTCTCAACCAGGATCGGATCAAACCCGGCCGCATCGATCGCGGCCACCACCGCGCTGGTCCCTTCGGCCAAACCACCCAGGCGTCCTCGATTGGCCATCGATCGTATGAAGACGTTGTCGTCCGATGAGTGCTGTTGCATTCGCACCCGATCGCCCAGGATCGCACCGCCGGTGAAAGGGCTTGACGGATCGACCGCCACCACCCCGGGGCGGCTCCCTCGGTGGCGTAGGTGAGTGATCAGGCCATCCACCAGGGTGCTCTTACCTGCCCCCGGCGGACCTGTCACCCCGACCACGTGCGCATCGCGCCGGCGAAGTTGGATCTCAGCAGCCAGGTCGGAGCCGGCTTCCTCGGTGAGGAGGGTGAGCAGCTTCGCTAAGGAACGACGGTCACCTTGGAGGGATGTCCGGAGGAGGTCGGCGTGATCGGCCCCGAGGTTCATGACCCCAGGGTATGGGGAATCAAGTGGCGTTGACTTCTTCGACGCCTGGAACGCGGTCCCGCAGGATCCGCTCGATGCCGGCTTTGAGAGTCATCATCGACATTGGGCAACCGCCGCAAGCCCCCACCATCTGGAGGTTGACAGTCCCGCCTTCAACGCCCAAAAGTATCAAGTCGCCGCCGTCGGCCTGGACAGCCGGGCGAATGTACTCAAGGGTTTCTTCCAGCTTGACGAGGTCGATCGGAACGGACCCGGCTGGTTCAGGGACAGGAGTATCAAGGACGGTGCTGGTCTCGCTCACGCAACTAGAACCTACCCCATCCCCGTTTTCATCCCAAACCTTGTCTCAACTGAGACCGGGAATGACGAATAGAACATGGCGGACACTGCCCTCTGGATTGACCGCAACGATTATCACCCTGAACGGCTTTTGCGTGTTTAGGGGGCGGGAAAGGATGTCTGACAGCGGGTACTCGAAGGAGCCAGCATCGATCCCGCCGATCTCGAGACGGCCAATCTCTCTCCCTTGGACTATCGATATGGACACTTCGGATGGCGCGGTGAGAGTGAACAACAGCGATTCACTGATGGGGCCGGGCTGAACCTGCGACAGCTCGATGGTTGGGGGGAGACCCAGACCGACCGGCGGCAACACCCGGACGAAGCTGCCCTCGGATTGGAAGCGCCACGAACCCAAGGTCGGCCCGCTCAAAGGAACCCCGTCGATCGTCACCTGCAGCGGGCCATCGGGAGCAAGAAGAATTTCGTCGACCCCGGCCGCCAGACCCACCGAAACCTGATCGGGCAGGTACGCGCCGGCCGGGGCAGGCTCTAGCCCTCCGTAGTAGTGGCCGAGGATCTCGTCATACGTCGCCCCGGCATCGGCCATGGCCTTGGCCCCGTACTGGCTCATGCCGACCTGATGACCCCATCCCCACCCGAAAACGACAAAACCCTTCTCAACCAACCGGCCACCATCGCCGGGGCTGGAACTGATGCTGAGCCGGGTCCGGATCAGATACGACCCAGACAGAATGGTCTGCGGATACCGCCTCCCGTCAGGTCGCTCGGCTGGCAGTTCCTCGGGCATCAACGCTGCCGCGGCCCTGTTGATCAGCCCTCGCAGCTGGTAGGTAGGGATCCTCTCCACCCCCCCGGCCGAGTCGATCTCGGCCATCCACGGCCCGGCTCCGTCTGGTGTCACCTCGACCCGAAGACGTTCCAATGGCCCGCTGACCAACCCGGCATGCTCGAGCAACGCCTGCATCTGTGTCTCGGTCACGTCAAACGACCAGGTCGTGAAGGGAGATTCTTCACCTATTGAGTCGACTGCCACAAGGTAAGGCTCATCAACCGTCGCGAATATGTCTTCCGATTCGCGGGTCCGGCCACCGCTCGTAGAGCTGTAGAGCGCCTGGGCAGGGGCGCCTTCGTGGATCAGGATCTCACCGGCTGTGGAGCGCACTGCCTGTTGCCATCGAACCCCGCTGGCCGAGTTGAGGCCGGCCAACCCGGCGTAGACCTGACAGGCAGAGGTGGCACAAATGTCGTATCCGAAGGTCCGACCTGAGGTCGAACGCCCTTGATTGAGTGTGAAGGCAAGATATGTCCGGGCGGCGACCACCTGGGTCCGCAGGGCCTCGTCGGGCCAGGCGAATGGCACTTCTCGCAAACCGAGCAGGTAATCCTCCGGTGACATCGACTCGACCAGGCCGATCCCATCGCCACTGGCCACAACCCGCAGTGGTCCTCGATAAATCCGCTCGTTGAAAACGACGTCGGTACCCGGACTGGGTGTCAGCTCCACCACACGGGCGAGCACTCCTTCTGCCGGTGGTACCTGCCCGGGAGGGAGGAGGAGGACGGCGGCAACCGCCGCCGCGCTAAGTCTCACGCCGTCCGACAACCGCCCCGAGTGATGCAAGCTTGCCCGTGAAGTCCTCGTAACCGCGGTCGATGTGATAGGCATCGCCAATCGTCGTGAGCCCGTCAGCCCGGAGACCGGCGAGGACCAGTGCGGCCCCCGCCCTGATGTCGGGAGCCAGCACCGGACACCCGGAAAGCTCCTTCACCCCCCTCACCACCGCGTGTTGCCATTCGGTAGTGATGTCTGCCCCCATTCGGGCCAACTCGCCGACATACCGGAATCGTGCGTCGTAGAGGTTCTCGGTGACGATCGACGTCCCTTCGGCCGTAGCGAGCAGGGCGACCATTTGTGGATGAAGATCGGTATGGAATCCGGGAAAGGGCAAGGTCGCGAAATCGACCGCCCTGGCACGATCGGGGCCTCGAACTCGCAGCCAGCCCTCCCCCCGCTCCACCTCTGACCCTGCCTCCTCCAGCTTGCGCAGTTCCATCCGCAGATGGGCTGGCTGGCATCCGGTGACCGTCACGTCACCTCCGGAGATGGCTGCGGCTACCGCAAAAGTCCCCGCCTCGACCCGATCGGGGATGATCCGATGATCGGCCGGCTTGAGCTCGGCTCCGCCGGTGACGTGGATGAGGGCGGTGCCCGCCCCGGTGATGGTCGCCCCCATTGATATGAGATGGTCGGCCAGGTCGGCGATCTCGGGCTCACGGGCGGCGTTCACAATGGTGGTGACACCGGTGGCGAGTGCTCCCGCCAGCATCAGGTTCTCGGTGGCGCCGACGGAAGGGAACGGCAACTCGATCTCGGCACCCCGTAACCCGTACTGGGCCTGTCCTTCCAAAACGCCGTGGACGAGCTGGAAAGACGCCCCCATCCGCCTGAGACCGTCGAGATGCATGTCGATCGGTCGGGCTCCGAGGTCGTCGCCACCCGGCAACGCCACCAGAGCTCGTCCACATCGAGCCAACAGGGGGCCCAGCACGACGATCGAGGCCCGCATCTGGCGGACGAGTTCCAGCGGTGCCTCCGGGCGCAGTTGGTCCGGTACGACCAGGGCCGTGTCGCCGTTGGTGACCTGGAAGTTGCAGCCCATGTGGGACAGGAGATCACCCATCAGCATGACGTCGGCGATCCGGGGAACCTCAGACAGACAATGGCGTCCGGGCGCTAGCAATGCGGCCACCATGTGTTTGAGCGCGGCATTCTTGGCGCCGCCAACCCTTACGGTTCCTCGGAGCGGAGTGCCGCCCTCGACCGTGATCTCGGGCATCAACGGAGTTTACGGCTTGAGCCCCCCGTAACCCCTACCCTCCGGACATGAGGATCGCCCTGGCCGCCGATCATGCCGGCTTCGAACTCAAGGATCACCTGGCCAAACTCCTGGCGTCGGCCGGTCACGCCGTCTACGACCTTGGCACCCACACGACCGATCCGGTCGATTACCCGGACATCGCCGCCCTGGCCGCCAACGCCGTGGTGGATGGCCGGGCCGACCGCGCCATAGTGATCTGTGGATCGGGAGCCGGCGCCTGTGTGGCCGCCAACAAGATCAAAGGGATCCGGGCGGCCGTTGCTCATGACACCTACACCGCCCATCAAATGGTCGAACACGACGACGTCAACGTGTTGTGCCTGGGTTCGCGGGTGATCGGCGAGATGCTGGCCGCAGAGGTCACGTTCGCCTTCACGGCCGCCGAGTTTTCCAACGAGGAACGCCACCTACGGCGGGTGGCGAAGATCAGAGACTTGGAGACTTAGAGACAAAGAGACAAAGAGACAAAGAATCTTCCGAGTCTCTGAATCTCCCAGTCTCCTGGTCTCCCGGTCTCTGATGAAGTAGCCCCGACGGGATTCGAACCCGCGTTTCCGGCTTGAAAGGCCGGCGTCCTAGGCCACTGGACGACGGGGCCAGAAGCCCCGGCATGCTACCGAGGTCGGTCGATCGCCTTGTGCAGTCGTTCCAGGGTCCGATCACGGCCGAGGACCGCCATTGACTCGAATAGAGGGGGGCTGACCGCCGATCCGGTGACTGCCACTCGCAGGGGTTGCAAGCCCTTGCGGGCGTTGATTCCGAGATCTTCGAGCATCGCCCGCAGCGCCGCTTCGAGGGGGACAGCCTCCCAAACCTCGACTCCTTCCAGCCGGCGAGCAGCCTCCTCCAATACCTCGACCGAACCATCGCCCATCACCTTCGCCCAGGACTCCTCGTCGTACTGGAGATCATTGTTGAACAGCCACCCCACCTGACCGGGTGCTTCCGTCAACTGCTTGATCCGCTCCTGGACCAGGGGGGCAATGGCCGCAAACCAGGCCCACTCGGACTCGTCCAGGTCACGACCGAGACCCGACGTCAGATACGGTCTGACTCGATCGATGAAGTCTGCCGGTGCGAGGGCCCGGATGTACTCCCCGTTGAGCCAAGCAAGTTTGTCGAGATCGAAGATCGCTGGATTCTTCGAGACTCGGGCCAGATCGAAAGCTGCCACCGCTTCATCCCGGGAGAAGATGGTCCGGTCCGAATCGAGCGACCAACCGAGCAATGACATGAAGTTGATCATCGCCTCGGGGAGATAGCCACCATGTCGATAAGCGGCCAGCGAGGTGTCGCCGTGTCGCTTCGACAGCTTCTTGCCGTCCGGGCCAAACAACAACGGCAGGTGTGCATAGGTGGGTGGGCTGACTCCCAACGCCCGGGTAAGGAGGATGTGCTTAGGCGTGGACGGCAAGAGATCTTCGCCCCTGATCACATGACTGATTTCGTAATCGACATCGTCGATGGTCGAGGCGAGGTGATAGGTGGGAATTCCGTCGGACCTCAGAATGACGAAGTCATCGATCGTCTCCGGTTCAAACCGCATTTCATCCCGGACTTCGTCCTGGAACTCGACCGGGCCCTCCTGTGGCACCGAGAAACGGATCGCCCCGGCCGTTGCAGGCTTATCGGGACGACGTATGTAGAAGTTGGGATGACGCTTTTCGGCCTGCGCTCGACTCCGCAACTCCTCCAACTGTTCCGGCGATCTGTCGTCGTAGTAAGCCAAACCCTTCGATACGAGGTCATGGGCCACCGCCTTGTAGCGATCGAACCGGTCGGATTGCCGATAGGTCCCGTGGGGACCACCGACCTCAACCCCTTCGTCCCAGTCCAGCCCCAGCCATCGAAAACCGTCGAGGACGTCTTGCTCGAACTCGGGCGACGACCTCTCGACGTCGGTGTCGTCGATACGAACGATGAAGGTTCCCTGCTTGTGCCGGGCGAACAGCCAGTTGAACAATGCTGCTCTGACATTGCCGACATGGATGAGCCCCGTAGGGGAAGGAGCGATCCGAACTCTCACACTCACCGGCGTACCACCTGGTTGGCAAGAGACCCGATCCCGTCGATCTCCACCTCCATCAAGTCTCCCGGTTCGACCGAGCTGACCCCCGACGGAGTCCCGGTGAGGATGACGTCGCCGGGGAGAAGTGTCATCACCCGGGAGATGAACGCGAACAACTCGGCAACGCCGAAGACCATGTCGGTGGTGAATCCCGCTTGGCGAACATCGCCGTTCACCCGGCATATCACCGCCAGCCGTTCCAGCGGGTCAAGCTCGGTTTCGATGACCGGGCCGAGAGGGCAGAAGGTGTCAAAGCCTTTCCCCCTGGTCCATTGCCCGTCCTTTCGTTGCAGGTCACGGGCCGTGACGTCGTTGGCAGCCGTGTAGCCAAAGATGTATTTGCTGGCGTCTTCGGCCGCGACGTTTCTTGCCACACGACCGACCACGACTGCCAGCTCAGCTTCGTGCTGGACGTTGTGAGAGTCCGGCGGATACACCACCGGTGAGTCGGGGCCGATCACCGACGTCGCCGGCTTCAAAAAGATGATGGGCTCTTCGGGGACGTCAGCTCCAACCTCTTCGGCGTGTTCGACGTAGTTACGGCCAACCGCCACGACTTTGGTCGGAATCACCGGGGATAGAAGCTGAAGGGCCTCCCAGGGAACCATTGTCTCTGTTGCCTCCCAGGCAACGAAAGGTGACCCCTTGTAGACGGTCACGCCCGCCGCTTCGGCGAGCCCATAGGCGATGTCATGACCCGTTTTGAAACGAACGATTTTCATTGCGGCAACGGTAACGGTGGTCAGCGGCTCAACAAACGGCGCATGCGCCTGACCCCGGCCGGTTGGGCCTTCAGCAACTCGGGGCCGATCTCGGACAGGGCCTGCTTGCCAGGAATCTTCTCATGGGCGGCCGCATCCAGCCATCGATGCCGCTGTGCGTCCAACTCGGCGTCGGCGCCTTCGCCCAGGCCCAGAATCTGTTTGGCGACCTCCAGGTCTTCGATCGTGGGAGCCCGGCCGAACAGGGATGCACGGGCGCCCATCAAGGTGGCGACCAACCTCTCCAACAACGGGGTGCGTTCGGGCAGATCACCTTCGGCGACCAGCTTGAAAGCCCATCCGGTGTCCGGTCCGGGAGTTCCAAACGCCCCACCCCACCGCATCTGCTCGGGGGAGGTTATGTCACCGGGACGATCGGGTCGCCAGCGTCTCGCCGGGCCTGGTTCCGGAACCGCCCGGGGCCGGCTTGCTGGACCGACCTCGACGTTGGGTTGTTGTCCCATTAAACGAAGGTAAGCCAGTGGCGGTACTCGGGCAGTTTCCCGGTCACTGCCTGGGCGAAGAGTTCCTGAGCGCGCTTGGTGATCGGACCCGGTTTCCCAGAACCAACCGGGCGATCATCGACTTCGCGGATAGGAGTCACCTCGGCGGCAGTTCCCGTGAAAAAGAGCTCGTCGGCTCCATACAGATCGCCCCTGGTGAGGACCGCCTCTCTGACATCCACCCCTTCGCTGCCTAGAAGCTCCATGACGGAGGCCCGGGTAATCCCATCGAGGATGCCCGTACTGACCGGAGGGGTGTAGACCACCCCATCGCGAATCAGAAAGAGGTTCTCACCCGAACCCTCTGAGACGTTGCCGTCCATGTTGAGCAAGAGAGCCTCGTCATAACCTGTTGTCAGCGCTTCCTGTTTGGCGAGGACGCTGTTCAGGTATTGGCCGGTGCCTTTGGCGATCGGGATGAAACTGGACTGGTGAATCCGGCGCCACGACGAGACCCTGACCCGGATCCCTTTGGCCACTCCCTCCTCCCCCAGGTAGGTGCCCCAGCGCCAAGCGGCCACCATGGTCCGGACCCGGGCAGCAGCAGGGTTGAGGCCGATGGAGCCAAGTTCGTAGTAGACCAGTGGCCGGATGTATCCCGACTCGAGTTCGTTGGCGGCGATCACCGAACGGCAGACCTCGATCAACTCGTCGACGGTTCGATCGAGCTTGATTCCGTAGGCCTTGGCGGAGCGGTGCAGTCGTACGATGTGATCGCGCAGACGGAAAATGGCTGTGCCATCGGGAGTCTCGTATGCCCTGATGCCTTCGAACACCCCGGTGCCGTAGTGGAGGGCGTTGCTGAGAACATGGACCTTGGCATCCTCGAAGGCGACCAGGTCGCCATCCATCCAGATCAACTTGGCCGAATCCATGCAAAAAGGTTACCCGGGAACCACACCTTCGGCTTATGGCGTCCTAACGGTATGAGACGAATGGTCGTGGCGTTGGCTGTCCTGGCTGCGGCTTGCACTGCGGTGCCGCCGACCACCACCCAGTCCGATCCGGGTCCAGTTGGAGACTGGGAGTTGGTGGAAGGCACCGTCGCCGGATCAGCCATACCCCGAGGTGACTTTCGAATCACCCTCCTGCTCGAGAACCGGACAGCCGGAGGTGTTGCCGCCTGTAACAGCTACGGCGGCGAATTCTTGGCCGACGACGGTTTCATCGAGTTCGGACTGCTGTACCAGACCGCGATGGGCTGCGCCGAACCTGCCATGTCGGCCGAGCAGATTTTCCTCCGGGGACTGTCAGCCGTCGACAG
>CAYYRT010000004.1:0-3847 GCA_964474055.1 uncultured Acidimicrobiaceae bacterium
ATCGGATGCCAGCTCGCCGTTGGCAACGTCGTGTCGGTGCTCGCACCGCTGCGTCTGGCACGCGAGGGCACCGATGTGTTCGCACAATCGACCGAACAAGGGCTCTTGGCCATGGCCGCGCAGCTCGTGTCGTTCTTTGTCATCGGCCTCCTTCTGGTTCCGCCTGCGGTGGCGGTCGTGTTGGCGGTCGCCTTCGGACAGGTGGTGTCCCCGGTCATCGCCTCACTCATCTGCACTGGATGGGGTCTCCTTCTCTATGTGATTTCACTGTGGGCGGGTGGGGCGATTCTCAAGCGCCGGGTTCCCGAAGTGGTGGGTTGGGTCCAGGTGAAATAGCAAACAGAGAGACCGAGAGATAAAGAGATAAAGAGACAAGGAGCCAAGGAGAAAGGGAGAGAAGGAGAAGGCAGTGATCCTTCCGAGTCTCTCAGTCTCCAAGTCTCTCAGACTCCAAGTCTCTCAGACTCCAAGCCTCTCAGTCTCCAAGTCTCTTAGTCTTCTTGATATGCGGCTTGGCATCGACCTAGACGGAGTTGTGGCCGACTTCAATCGCGGTTGGATTCAAAGCTACAACCGTCAATACGGGACCGAACTCCCCTTCGATGCGGTCCAATCATGGGACTCGATCCCCGATCTGACCCACTTTGTAGATATGGGTGGCTTTTGGGATTGGGCCCGGGATCACGACGGCCACACCCTGTTTCATCACCTCGAGACCTATCCGGGTGCCCTCGAGGCCCTCGACGAACTCGACCGGGCTGGTCATGACATCGTGATCCTGACGACCAAGCCCGACTGGGCGATCTCGGACACCTATACCTGGCTGGGTGAGCATCGAATCAAAACCCGCGAGGTTCATATCCTCGAAGACAAGTGGCGGGTCGACTGTGACGTCTATCTGGACGATGCCCCCCATAACCTCCGGAGTCTGGTGGCTAAGCGACCCGGGCGAAGGGTGTTCCGCTTCGTCCGGCCCTGGAACTCGCCGGTTGAGGGCGCCTACGACATCATCGACTGGCCTGGATTCGTGCAAACCATTGCCTCTGGCGGACGCTGACGCCTCAGGAGCAACTACATTGACCTTTCGGGCCGGGGACACCAATCCCCGCAAGAAAGGGAGTTAGATCGTGTCAAGAACACGCCTGCCGATAACGCTCGCGGTGATGGCGTTGATCGTTGTCGCCTGTGGTGGCGGAGCTACCACCACTACCGCGGCCCCGACCACCGCTCCGACCACTACTGCCGCGCCGACCACCACCGCCGCCCCCACATTGGGATCGCCTGAGAAGCCGATCCAGGTTCTGTTCGTGCCGTCAGTAGAGGCCGATGTCATCGTCTCGGGAGGCGAGGTCATGAAGGCGGCCCTCGAAGAGGCCACGGGTCTCACCTTCGAGGTCAGCGTGCCAACTTCGTACGCGGCCACGATCGAGGAAATGTGCGCAGCGCCTGACTCCACAATGGGCTTTATTCCTGGCCTCGGCTACGTGCTGGCCTCCAACCTGTGCGGCGTCGACGTTGCGTTCAAGGCGGTCCGCTTCGGATACGACGTCTACTGGGCGCAGTTCCTGGTCGGCCGTGACTCTGGCATCGATTCGATCGAACAACTGGCCGGGCTGAGTTGGGCATATCCTGACCCCGGTTCGACCTCGGGCTACATGGTCCCACTGCTCGCTCTCCAAGATGCCGGCGTAGAGCCTGGTGACACGACCGAGGCTGGCGGGCATCCCCAGGCGGCGCTGGCGGTGTATGCAGGTGACGCCGATTTCGCCACGACGTTCTACAGCCCGCCTTTGCTACCCGATGGCAACTGGTCTGAGGGCGATCCGCCGGATATTCCCGATGAGTTCGTCGACTCCTGCGCCGTGACGGCCGAGGACCAGTTGTGGTGTGGTGACTATCGGGTGCTCGACGCCCGTGCCTCTGCCCGCACCGATGCACCCGACATCGTCCAGCAGGTGAAGATCCTGTCGATCACCCAGGGCATCCCCAACGACACCTTGTCGTTTGGCCCCGACTTCCCGGCCGATGTGCGCGCAGACATCGAAGCCGCCCTGATGGCGTTCGCCGAGACCGATGCTTGGGAAGACTCGATCGGTAACCAGGACTTCTACGGCTGGACCGGTATCAGTGCCGCCAGCGACAGCGAATACGACGGCCTGCGGACGATCGTGGAGTTGGTTGGTTTCGTCGCCCCGGGGTAGGAGCCTTGGATCTCTAGTCAGCCTCGACAACATCTGACCGCCACCCAAGAACGGTGAAGACCGGGCAGGAGCAAATCGTCTTCTGCCCGGTCTTCTGTTGCCACCGTTAGCTACCGTCGCTCCGGATCATGCTCCAAGTCGAGAAGCTGACCAAGGTCTATGACGACGGCACCGTTGCGTTGCGCGATGTCTCATTTGAGGTACCTGACGGCCAGTTTCTGGCCGTGATCGGTCTGTCGGGATCAGGAAAGTCGACGCTCCTTCGCTGCCTCAACCGCTTGGTGGAGCCCACCTCGGGTCGCATTCTTTGGGATGGTGAAGACATCACCGCCGCCGCTCAGGAGGATCTTCGCCAGATCCGGCGTCGAATCGGCATGGTCTTCCAGAATTTCAACCTCGTCCATCGGTCCAAGGTCATCACCAACGTGCTGGCCGGCAGGCTCGGCTACGTGAACCCTGCCCTGGCGGTGATCAATCGGTTCCCCCGCGCCGACGTCGACAAGGCCATCGCCCAACTCAAGCGAGTCGGGCTGGACGAAAAGGCTCACGCCCGGGCCGACGAGCTATCAGGAGGTCAGCAGCAAAGGGTGGGGATCGCGAGAGCGATGATGCAAGACCCCAAGATGATCCTGGCGGATGAACCGGTCGCCAGTCTCGATCCGGTGCTTGCGCACTCGATCATGCAGTACCTCGAGTTGATCAACGACGAAGACGGGGTGACCGTGCTGTGCAGCCTCCACTTCCTCGATCTGGTGCACCGCTACGCCGACCGTGCCATCGCGCTCAATCAAGGGCAACTCGTGTACGACGGCACTCCGACTGGCATCGACGACGACCGCTTCAAGGCGATATACGGACAGGAAGCAGAGCGGGTTGGCTAAACCCACCGCTGGCAAGCGTTCCCTCTGGGTCGGTGTGGCGATCATCGCCGGCGTGCTGATCTACGCGTACGGCTTCGAGGCAACCGAGATAGACCTCACCCGGATCCGCGACGAGAGCCGCCAGGAGCGGTTGGTCAACATCGTGCGGGCGCTGGCCCGACCCGACCTGGTCGAGTACGACCAGGCGGAGACCGTCACCGAGCTCGAGTTCAGGATCCCGTGCCCCTCCAACGGAGAGTCGCCGACCGCCCCGACCGAGAACCGCTACATCCAGGCAACGCCTTCGTGTGCTGAGGCCCGGGCTGAGATACTGCTGGAAGGCTTTGGTTTTCCCTCCAATCAGACGGTCCGCCTTGCGCTGGTCCCGACTTCGGCGGTGGAGCTCCGGCTAGGCGACGTCCGGACCGATTCAGCCGGGACTTTCGCCATCGATGTCCGCCTGCCTAATCGCCCCGCCGACGAACCCCAGAAAATTCTGGCTCGAACCACGGAACCAAGCGGCAGTCCGCGGCTCACTCAAACGGCCACCGACACGTTTGACAAAATCATCGAAACGGTCTTCCTGGCTCTGATTGCCACCACCTTCGCAATCGCGCTCGCCATTCCGCTCAGCTTCTTCGCCGCCCGCAACCTCATGAGAGACATCACCAGTCCGCTGGCCAACGTTGCCATGGGGGTCATCGCCCTTCCTCTGGGGGCTGGGGCCGGGATCCTGATAGCCAGGCTCGCTTCCGAGCTCAGTTCCAACGCTGCTTCCAACATCCT
>CAYYRT010000005.1:0-4781 GCA_964474055.1 uncultured Acidimicrobiaceae bacterium
CCGAGCAGCACCCGTCGCCGTTCGGGTCGCTCGACCCGATTACGTGGCTCTCCCTGGCCGCCCAGGCTACGCCTGTCACACCCACGGCCTAAGTTGCGCGGATGCTGATCCTCCGCCCCACCAACGAGCCCCTCGTCCCCACACGCGGCCCCGCCGACTGGCAGGCCTACCTCGCCGATCCGGAGAAGCACTGGAAGGACGGCCGGTCGGCGAAGATGCTCGCCGAGGCCCGGGAGGGAGCGCTGCCCGATCTGCCGCCCGAGGTCCGGCGCGCCCTCGCCGGCACCACGTTCGAGTCGTTCCGCCCGCACCTGGCCGTGCCCGAGTACTGCGTGGAACTCTCCGGACGAGACCGCACGTCGCGGAGCACACTAACGCGGACCCGATTAGGATCAACGCTTGATGGGCAATTCTGAACACCTGCGTATGCGTGCTCTTCGCAGCAGGCACTACGTTCGCAAGGCAACGACCTGGAACTACTGGTTCGATTTCTCGGAACGCCGCGTAGACTCATATCACGCGCGCTACGGCTCTGATTTCTGTCTTGTCATCCACGGGGCTGAATGGCGCAAGGACTCGTACGTCATTCCGTGGGAGTACGCCCGTCCGTACTTCCGAGTGGATCTCCTTGACGAGCGGAGGCGCTGGATAGGGACCATTATCGATGAGCGGCTCAAGCTCGGACCGGCGAGTACGAGCCTCTCAGTCGCGCCATTTCGAAATCGACTCGACCTCCTCGGCCTGTGAGGGGAGGCGTGGTGGTCCCGAAACATGACTTGCAGGATTGGATCGTTGAGAGCCTCCGGCGCCGCGGCGGTGAAGCGCATCACATACAAGTCGCAAGGGACGTCTGGGAGCGACACGAGGATGAGTTACGCCGATCCGGCGACCTCTTCTATACTTGGCAGTATGAGCTCCGGTGGGCAGCGAAGAAGCTTCGAGACCGCGGCGTCCTCGTGCCGGATGACCAGACGCGGCGGGGCGTCTGGAGCTTGAGTCAGCTCTAGCATGTCGGCAACTCCCGCGACTGGGCTACCTTACGCGCCTATGCTTCGCACCTCGACCGGTCTGAAGAGCGTCGCTGCGCGCTGGTACTCCGTTGGTGAAGCCTCTCCGTGCTCTCGCCAGCGTCCACCCAAGCGTCTATCCTCCGATGTTACAGGCCTCTCGTGGGTGTCCGACACGTTGACTACGCCACGCGGGAGAGCAACGACCTCTACGTGCTCGGCCGGATCGGATCCGATCTCGCCTTGATGATGGTCGAGGAAGCTGGACGAGCCGTTCCGCCCGCTCCTCAAGGAGTGGCTCGGCGACGGACGGGTTCAGCGCATCGGATGCCTGGCTGGAGCACTACAGGGCGTTCGCGAGGCTGATGGCGGTGGAGGGCGGGATGGGGGAGGCTGGAGCGGGTGCCGCGGCAGGTGGGGGTGGAGCTGTGGATGGGGTGGGTGAGGGATGACGGCGGAGGAGATCCGACAGTGCTTCGATGGGCTGGCGCCGTTGCGGACCGAGACGCGCGCCCCAGCTCGTCGCGAACAAAAGAGTTATGTGGAATCGTGTGTGCTCACGGGCCTCAGCCGCCCTCCCGCATCCGATAGCAGTCGATGAAGCCCCTACCGACCATCGTTGCCTCTCGAACCGGCGAGCACGTTCTGACACTCGTCGATTTCGACGGGGCGGATGGGGTGCCCGATCGCGATGCTGTCGCCTTCTACTTCCGAGCGCTGAACTCGTCCGCTGAAGTGGTGCGGTTTGGGGTCATGTTTTCTGGGACGGTGCTTGCGGTTCGGCCCGACGCATTCGGCCTTCCGGCCGTTGCTGATCGTGAGGAAGGCTTCAAGACGTTTTCCTTGGCTGCTCTCGGAGACTATCTCGACGCGGTCGGGCCGTTAACTCCTACACCGCCCCGCGCATCCGCCCATTGGATCGAGTGCTTCAGCCCACATTTCCAGGAGTGGGCAGACCGCGACCCGGTCGATGACCAAGCCTTGGAGCAGTATCTGCAGGTGCACCTGTACGAGGCTTGGCGGCGTGAGCAACAGACCTGGAGCTTTGCGACCGAGGATGCACTGCGGCTAGGTCGCTCCGCTGAATCCGCGCGCCGAATCATCGACCTTGGCGCTGATGAGCTCTGGAAAGTCGTAGCTACCGCGGCCGACCGCGTCGAGCTAAAACCGTCGAAAAGCCTGTTAAGGGCACAGCGACGGGGCGATGTGGCTCCCAAACTCTCAACGGCGTCGGCCGCCGTGGAGGAAGAGCCATCCGTGAGTCACGCCGACGAGCCCGCAACCTTCGTCTACGTGGATGAGGCACGTCTCGCTGACTTGAGACGCCTAGACCGAAGGGACTTCGATCTCCGGAAGGTCATCGCGCTCTGCGAAGAGCTCAACCTCTGTTACAGGAGCCAATGCTACCACGCAGTGGCTGCGTTGACCCGGGCGCTGCTTGATCACATTCCGCCGATTCTGGGATTCCCGACTCTCGCCCAAGTCGCCAGCAACTACGCGGCCGGCAAGTCACTGAAGGCTTGCCTCGATCGGCTTCAGGGGCCCGCTCGCAATATCGCCGACATGCACCTGCACCAAACCATCCGGAAGACGGAGAGTCTCCCGACTCGGACTCAGGTCAACTTCTCCAATGAGTTGGATCTGCTCCTCGCTGAACTCATTCGTGTTCTCGAAGACGGAGACAGCGCATCTTAGTGGCCATTAGTGGGAGCGACTTCCCATAACACTGCGAGTGCCGCCTCCGTGCCCTGCGGGGCGCTCCTGGGTGCACGGCGGGTGGAACACGACGTCGAGCGCGCGCGCAGAGGCTGGGGAGCGCGGGGCGACCCGAGGACCCTGCGATGCTCCTGCTCAATGGCTGCGAGGGGGTTTGGCAAGGCAGAGCCGTCACGCGCCCGAGGGCGCTACACATCAATAAGTGGCCGGTGCAGGTCCAACCGGTGAATGACCAGCCTGATGAGCCGCCTGAGATTTCGTCCGGGATTCCCCTGCCACTCTCTGATGCAGGACTCTACGAGTTCACGGCTAGCTGGAGCGCCGGAGTATGCCCTCGCGTAAAGGTTGGCCACGACGGAAGCCAGTTCACGGGCCGTCGGCGCATCCACTGGAGGGGGATCGATTATGTGGAACCGCCCCTGGTCCCACGATCGGAGAAACCAACGCGCCTCGTCCGTCGCGAACGACATAGACATGACACCTCGCGCCAGATCTTGCTCGACGGTCCGACGAAAACGATCAGTTATACCGAAGACGCACCAAACCGAAGGCAGCTGACAAAGGCGAGCGAGGACGGAGTAGGCTGTGAGGCGCGATCGAACGTTCCATAGCTGGTCGATCGTCTCGGCCTCGTCGAAGAGCAGCACCAGACCGCCGAGCCCGAGGGCCTCGAACATCCGGCCGAGAGCAGCGATCCGCCCAAGTGCTTCACGGCGCTTATAAGAGTAGTCCATCGAGACGATGTCGGCGCCCAAGAGTGTCTGCCATTGCCATTCGTCGTCGAGGTCGCCGTCGACATGTTCGACGCGATAGCACAACCACCGAAGTGCACCCCTGAACTTCCCCCCTTCAGGCCCTTCGGCGAACGCCCGCAGTTGTCTACGGCTTGGTTCGTCCCGCAGGAAAGATGCTAGCACCGAACGCAGCCCGGTGTGTTCATCGAGGCTCAAGCTCGCGGCTATGATGGCATAGAACCGCTGGGGGTAGTTGAGCGGCAGGCTCCGCGCGTTGAGGTCGACCTTGGCGCACGGGACTCCCCAGCTCGCCGCACCTGACCGCACGAACGACAGAAAGTGCGTCTTGCCCGATCCCCACTCGCCCCTGACGAACGCCGGAGGCGTTGGTCGCCCCTCGGCCAGGTCCTCGAAGGCCGAAGCGACGACCGCTCTCGGTGTCGCATAGCCGACAGACAGCCGATCGAGCTCCCAGATGGGAACGACTCCTGTCCTGAGGCGACGGATCGAGGCCCGGGCCTGGTTGCTCACGCAGACGCTTCCTTGGCGACGTGCGTGGCCGCTTGGGCAATCAACGCCTTGACGTCGTCCGGCGGAGCGTATGCCGCGCCCGCCTGGCGCGCTCGCTCCAACTCGTCGACGACTACACGAGCCAGCAAACGCGGCTTCGCGATCCGAAAGCGACTCTCGAGAAGGCCTGAGAGGATCTCGTCCATCAGGCGATCTGTGAATTGCGTCGTCAATGCCCCGTATGCGGCGCGGTGTACCTGATGGATCCGATTGGCCATCTCGCGCATCTGGGCTTGGGACAGGGGAGTCCTGTCGAGATCGATCACCGGAGCTCGCCAATTGATGTCGGGTCCCAACGCCATGATCCTGGTGGCAAGGGCGTCGTATCGCGGGAAGTAGCTCTCCCCCTCGAACATCTCCGGTGTGGCAGCCAGATAGAGACAGAGGTGGCGATACCCGCCGTCGCCGCCCGCGTGATCGACGTACTCCCGCAAAGCTTGCAGCGCTTGGTCCTGACGTTTTCGGGATGGGAGCTTCGCCAGCTCCTCGACCTCGTCTATGCATAGCACGAGGCCGGCGTACCCGGCAGCTCGCACGAGCCAAAGGAGACCCCTCATCACGTCATGGGCCGTGCCCTTACCGATGGGTCTAAGTTCGACCACCTCAGGTCCGGCCGAACTCTGGGTGACAGGCCTCTTGAGGTATGTCGCCCTCAAACGGCACTTCTCGTCGGCACCGCGCAGCCACACACAGACCGCATCGATGGTATCGGTGTCGCCGGCTGCGCTGGCACGCGCGAACGCAGTCAACGCGC
>CAYYRT010000006.1:0-2720 GCA_964474055.1 uncultured Acidimicrobiaceae bacterium
ATCAGCTGACGATCGATGGACTCCGCGCCGACTTTCCGCCGCTTCGCACCATCGATGTCGGAAAAGCCCACCTGCCTCCTCGGATGACCAGTTTCGTCGGGCGGCGGGCCGAGCTGGAAGAGCTGAACCGGCTGCTTATCCAAAATCGACTGATAACGCTCGTCGGGCCGGGTGGTACCGGAAAGACGAGCCTGGCGACGGAGTTCGCACGCGAGGTCTCCAACCAGTTCACTGACGGGGCGTGGTTCGTTGACCTTGCACCCCTCACCGATCCGGCCTTGGTGGGTCCCACTGTGGCACGAAGCCTTGGGCTCAAGGAGCAGCCGGATCGTCCGATCGGCGAGTTACTCACGGCGCATCTCGTTCGGCGGGAGCTGCTGTTGGTGCTCGACAACTTCGAGCATCTCATGGCGGCCGGCGAGGTTGTCAAGGTTCTGTTGGTGGCGGCGCCGGGATTGAAGGTGCTGGTCACGAGCCGAAGCATCCTGAATTTGTATGGCGAGCAGGAGTTTGCGGTCTCGCCCCTCGCCCTGCCCGCCCCAGGCGCTCAGGGCGAGGTCGGCCAGTTGGCAGAGTATGAGGCGGTGGCGCTCTTTGGCGAGCGGGCCCGCCTGGCGAAGCCAGGGTTTTCGATCACGAATGAGAACGCGCCGGCGGTGGGGCAGATCTGCGTCCGGCTCGATGGGTTGCCGCTCGCCATCGAGCTGGCCGCCAGCCGCATCCGGCTGCTAGAGCCCCAAGAGATATTGGCCCGGCTGCAACAACGTCTCCCGGTGCTAGCTACAGCCGCGAGCAACCTCCCTGCCCGCCAGCGGACCCTGCATGGGGCGATCGAGTGGAGCTACGAACTCCTCCGGCCGGCAGAGCAGGAGCTCTTCATGCGCCTCGCCATATTTTCCGGCGGTTGCACCCTTGAGACGGCGGACGCTATCTGTAATCCCGGCGGCGAGCTCGGGATCGACACGTTCGACGGGATCGCAGCGCTGGTGGATCAGAGCCTTGTCCGCCAAAGGGCCGTAGCCGGGGAGTCACGGTTCGAACTGTTGGAGACGATCCGCGACTATGGACGCGACCGGTTGGAGTCGGCCGGCAAGTTGGAGGAGATCGGCCGGCGTCACCTCCGCTACCACCGCGACCTGGCAGAGCTAGCCGAGCCGCACCTGATCGGGCCTGACCAAGCCAGCTGGGTCGACCGCGTCGAACGCGAGCATGCCAACCTGCGAGGTGGGCTGCGGCGTGCGTTGGATTCGGGCGACGCCGAGAGCGGGCTGCGTCTCGCCGCCGCACTGTGGCGATTCTGGTTCCAGCGCGGCTACCTCCGCGAAGGGCGCTCCTGGTTGGAGGCGTTGCTGACATTGGAGCCCGATAGCGTGTCCGTCACCCGGGCGAAGGGTTACACCGCCCTTGGGGGATTGACCTACTGGCTTTCCGACACCGAGGCAACCGAAAATGCCTACGAGTCGGCCATCAGCCTCAACCGCCAGATCGGAGACCGCGAGGCCGAGGCCGAAGGGCTCTACAACCTGGCGTTTGTGCCAGCGATGCGCGGCGACATGGAGGAAGCTCACCGGCGCTTCGAGGCGAGCCTTGCGTTGGCGGTGGATGTAGGACGCCCAGATCTCGTGGCGCAGAGCCAGGGGGCGCTCGGCATTGGCGCGGCGACGGCCGGTGATCCGGAGACTGCACTCAGGCTCTTAGAGGAGGCGCTGAGCTTCTATCGAGCGGTTGGCCACCGCGTCCAGATCGCAACCTTGCTCGGCGGGATCGCCCAAGCACATCGCCTCCTGGGCGAGCACCAGGCTGGACGGATCGCCTACAACGAGGCACTCCACCTGATCACCGAGGTCAAGGATCTGCCGAACATCGGCGCGTTGCTGGAGGGGATTTCGGCCCTGGAGTTCTCCGCCGGCCGTCACCTCGAGTCGATCCGCCTGATGGGGGCTGCCGCCAACATCAAGGAGATCACCGGGGCATCGGCCCCGCTGGAACTCAGACGGCTGGGCGATGTGGAAGCCACCGCCCGCCAGGCTATGGGCGACGAGGCGGTCGAAAAGGCGCTCGCCGAAGGGCGGCGCATGACGCTCGAAGAGGCAGTCGCGTACGCCGCCAGCCTCGCCGACTGACGGACCGCTTCCGCCAAAGCCGATCAGCCCAATCACTTTTGCTGCCGAAAGGGATCGGCATCGACCGAGAGCGTTCCCGGAAATGTGATATCAACGCTCGCTGAGATCTTGCGATGCCTACCCGGAATTGGAAGACCGCAGCGATGCGGAGAAGGTGGACCAGCTTCCGGATGTCCCCTTGGTTCACCTGGTGTGCTGTTCCCGTTGACGCCGCGCCGTCGCTGTCCACGCCAGTCCCCATCCCGGCGGGACCGACGTTTAGCCCTGATGAACTTCAACACATCGCCTTTGGTCACCTCGATGGGTCCGCATCGAGAAGAACACGAACAAATCGAATGACACTTCGTCTCCACCAAGCCATTGGACGCAGCATGGACGAATCTCACATTTGGCGGTATGTCCGGAGGCATAGGAACCGGATGACAAAACTCAGCCTTCTCCGACTCCGACAACCGCCCATAACGTTCGATGACTGCCGCGGATCCGCCGATTCAGTGCGCCCTGGAACCGGCACTATGTTCGGCGCAGTATTCGGAGTTCCACAACAGTCTGTCAGCCTCGCCTACATGTGGGCAACCGTCCAGATGGAGGGACCGC
>CAYYRT010000007.1:0-5021 GCA_964474055.1 uncultured Acidimicrobiaceae bacterium
CATCCCAGATCGAATCGGGCACACGGACGTCGGCGACGGGATGGATCAAGCGATCCGCGCCGGCGTCAATGGCTAACTCGAAGAACGGCAGCCTCCAAGCGTGAACGGCAACCTCCATTCCATGCTCATGAGCTGTCCGGACCAGCGCGCGAAACGCCTCCTCTGGAATGGCGGGAAAGGTCTGATCGAGAGGAAACCACAGAGTCCCGTCGTCCTGCCAGATCTTGATGGTGCGCACTCCGTCGGAGCGCATATCGCGCACTTCGCTCTCGGCAAGGTCGACGGTAGCAGGCGTGCTCGCCCCTACGAACTCACCGAAACGTCCGGTCAGAAGAGTTAGCCGAGGTGAAGGAACATCGGCCAAATTGGACTGTTCTTCGACCTGGCTCGGGTCCGCCGGCCCGCCAATCCGCTGCGCCGTGGTGACCCCAAGCGCGAGAGCGCGACTCAGAGCGTCCGCCGCGCCGCTATGTGTGTGAACCTCGATCAGGCCGGGAATGACCCACTTGCCCCGTCCGTCAATGCGTTGTGCCTGACTGGGAATCGCGAGCTCCTCGATGCGGCCCAGGGCCTGGATACGTCCTTCCACAACGACGATCGAAAAGTCGGTCAGCGGCTCTGTGAGGTGCGGGCTGACAATCGTCGCGCTCTCAATGACAACCGGTTGCTGGGCGGCAAGCGGTATACCAACGAGAGACAGCAGGAGCGGAGCAAGAATGAGGGTGCCTCTCATGGCCGTACCTCCAAGCTTGGGGCTTGCACCGCCCGGCTACCACTTCCCGACGCGCGCACCAGCGTCGAGATGCGTTTCCATCTAACGGACCCGGAATTCTGCTGGCGCGGCCCTCGAGTGCACAAGCCTGGGGCCATGGAGCCTACCCGCCACGGCGCTCTACCGGCGCAGAAGCGAGCCCCGTCGAGCGCTGCTCACGAACCAAGGACGGTCGGAGACCTCTCCACCACGGCAACCCGCGCAGCAGCAATTCCCTGTTAGATGGCGCCGCTTTTCGTAGGCACGCAAGACGCTACCGAACCACTCTTTGCCAAACAACGGTCGAGGCGATAACAGGTGCTCTGAGTTCCGCCGGGTCCACGGTGAGGACGATCTGGTCGGGACTCGTGAACTCGAAGAATCGGCGGCGCGATATGCCGACGCTGTTCGGTCGGAGCTCCATCTCGACGTGATGGACGACGAAGCGTTCGTCGAGGTTCACCTCTACCGTGCCGCAGTAGGTGGCAAAGCCTGCGATGCCAGAGAGTGCCTCCTCAGCGGTCGGGGTGCCTGATGAGTTCCATTCACGTCGATCGGGATCCATGGCCACAAAGCACATGTGGCCGGTCTCAGTATAGATGATGTACGACTCGGTCCTCGGGTCCCGCTGCGAGGTTCCGTCTTCGAAGTGCCGCTCCCAGGACACGAGGCGCCATATTCCGGTCAGGGGACCGAGTCCACCTGCAGTGGTCTGCGCCTCGGTGGAACCGGCCGAGGCGAGCAAGGCCGCGATGAAGACTGCGAGAGGGCGGAGCCGAGCGGTCATGATCCCTCGCGTTTTGAGAGTCTGGCGCCATCTAACGACTCTGGAATTCTGCTGGCGCGGACCTTCAAGTCGCAAGGCCAAGACCACGCGCACAACTTAGCCGCGAGTCTACCGGTGCTGAAGCGAGCCCCGTCGAGCGCTGTCTACCAACCGTGCTCCGTTTCGAGACCAACCCAACAGGTGACCCGCGCAGCAGCAATTCCCTGTTAGAAAGCATCGGTCCCGAGTCTCGGTTCTATCAGCCGTGAGGCGAAGCCTCGGCCGCGGCCCTGATCTCGGCAAGCGCCCGACGAATCCGGGGATAGAACCCGTCAACGACGACCAGCAGCGAGAGGCGACGTTGGACCAGGTTGTTGAAAGTCCGATCATTGAGCAGAGCCAAGTAGTTCGTGGGGAACGTCCGCAATTCGACGTCGTCGAAGGTGCCCGGAGTCCACCACGGATAGCGTGACCGGTCGAGCCTGGCATCATAGAACGGACCGAGCTGGCCTTCGAGAAAGGCCTCTTCGCGCGCCTGAAACTGATTCACGATGTCGAACAGGTTGCGAAGGTACACGAGGCTCTCAGCAATGGATGGGTCCGCGAGGATGTTGAGTCGACCAGAGCCGACGAGAAGGTCGTACGTCCGAACGTCCGTTCCCCACAGAAACATGGACTCGATGCGGTGCGCTGCCATCGCCACAGAGTCTGCGTCTCGGCCGTCCGGAGCCTGGATCGCTGAGAGTAGGTACGTTCCTGCCGAGGCAACGGCAGCATGCTCGGCGGTCGCGCTGTCCATGAGAATCTCAAGCAGCTCGACTTCCTCAAGCAGAGTTCGCAGGGCCTCCCGCTCGAGGTCGGCGTCTTGGCGCCCGTCCCACCAAGCCTGGATAGCGAACGCCGCCAATATGCTCGCCGTGATCGCCACGCCCTCCAGCAGGATGCGCGTGACACGAACACGAACTCGCCCGCCACTCGCTTCGGCCATTAGGACCAACCGGTGACTCTAAGTCGTCTACGCGATGCTTTCTAACGACCCTGGAATTCTGCTGGCGCGGACCTGAAGTACACAAGCCTGGGGTCACCGAGCCTACCCGCCACGAAGTCCCACCGTGCTGAAGCGAGCGAAGTCGAGCGCTGACTGTGAGCCTTAGAAGGTCGGAGACCTTCCTTTGGAGGCAACCCGCGCAGCAGCAATTCCGTGTTAGAGCGCACCCCCGAGCGGCTGAGGGCGAGTCCGCAATCCGCTAGAGAGTCAACGAAGTCCGTGGATCACTCGCAACGGCCGGCTCAGCGGATCGGGGCCGGCTGCCTGGTACAACAGGGAGCCCGAGGGAGACAAGGCCGCTTGGACGTACCCTGTCGCCCTATTGATCGCAACTTGCTCCACGAGGACGCGGGGGCTACCGGTGAGGCGATGGCTCACGCGATCAAAGGGGACGCCGCGGATCGTCGCGGCCGCGTCATGGTAAACGAGCAAATCGCCAACCATCCCGAGCGGAACCCCTGGCAGGTCGAGCACCGTCACTGCTCTCGTCCGCAGCGACATCACGCCCACCCTCGCATTCACTGCTCCGACATCATCAACGTTGGTTCCGATGGTGCGAAAGAACAGGACCGTCTCGCCATCCGGCAGTATTATCGGGGCGCGATCGACACGTTCGGGGGCGGTTGTCAACGGCTCGGGCGTGCCCCCCGACTCCGGCAGGTACGTTAGTCCCGAATGCGCCGTTCCGCCGCTTAACACCGTGTAGCCGCCACCCCAGGCGACGTGCCACGATCCACCAGGGTTGTCGGCCACCCTGGCGACGGAGCCTCCGTCGAGCCCCACACGACGTACTTCGCCTCCCCCGGTGAACGCCAGTGAGCGTCCATCGGGCGAGAACGTCGGATCATTGCCTCCTTCGGTGCCGTCGATGGGCCGAGCAGCGCCACCCGCGGTTTGCACGTACAGCTGCGCCGTTCCGCTCGGGCTCCTCACGCGGAACGCGTAACGCTGACCATCGGGAGAAATAGCAATGCCGACTCCCGGCCCGGGCTCTACGACACCTCCATCGGTAGGTCCTGAGACCGTTGCCTGGGCTGACGCGGACAAGGGGGCAAGCAGTGTGAATGCGACTGCCGACGCGATGATTCGGGACATAGCGCCCTCCCAGGTTGAGAATGCCACGTGTCCAGCACGCTATCGCAGTCTTCACGCGGCCGCAATCGTGCGCTCTAACGGACCCGGAATTCTGCTGGCGCGGCCTGTAAGTACACAAGCCTGGGGTCACCAAGCCTACTCGCCACGGTGCTCTACCGTTCTGAAGGGAGCGAAGTCGACCGCTGATTGTGAGCCTTAGCAGGTCGGAGACCTTCCTTCGAGGCAACCCGCGCAGCAGCAATTCCCTGTTAGACCGCCACCCGCGTCAGGAATAGATGTGCGTGCCGGCAGACTGAACGACGCGCCAGCGATCCGGAAACTTTACGAAGACGTACGTCCATGACCCCTTAGCCTTCACGGTGTCTCCCTCTTTCGAAGTCATGGTCCACCCGTACTCCATCGAGTAGGAAGCGGCGTCCTCAGCCAAGACGTAGACGTGAGCGTTGCTCCGCTGGACGTTGCTTACCTCCTGCATCGTGGCGACGACAGTACGGATCTGCTCTGCCCATGGCTCGTAGCCCACGACGAGAGTGCCGTCGCCGGCAAACGTGAAGCCGTCGACATCCGCCCAGAAATCGAGCATGCGGTCAAGGTCGAGCGACTCGATCGCCGAGAGGTACCCAAGGACGGCGGCGTCCACCTCCTCGGTGATTCGGACGCGGTCTTCGGCGCTCAAGCTAGTAGTGTGTGGCACGCCTATCCCTCCCGCTTGAGTGGCGGTCTAACGGACTCGGAATTCTGCTGGCGCGGGCCTTCAGGTGGCAAGGCTGAACAACAGAGCAGTCTACACGCCACACACATTGAACGGGTAGAGAGGCGAGCCCCGCCGAGCGCTGTTCGTGAACGAGAGACGGTCGGAGACCTCGTCACCGCGGCAACCCGCGCAGCAGCAATTCCCTGTTAGAATGCGGCCGTTCAGTCCCGGAACCCGCTCCCTTCACCGCGGCGGAGGTCCACCCAGGTTTATTCGTGCCCAAATCGGGAAGATGCTGATGCCCGTGATCGGATAAGTGCCGGGGCCGATCAACCGCTTCGGATCGCTCCCACCCACGACGGTGAGAGTCCCCTCGGATAGCCCTGCGACGACGTTCCCCAGGGCCTGGATCCGCTTGAAGACGGTCTTCCCCTCGCTGTTCCTCATGACGATATCGTGATTGAAGCCCACGAGACGGACGGGCGGCGCGACTGAGAACATGTTCCACGAGTAGCTCAGGTCGGCCCCGACCGTGACCCGACCACCTCGTTGCGGTCCGGGGGGATCCAGGGAAACTCCCTCGATGGACTCGGGCGCGGTCCCGGAGGCAAGCCTCAGCTGACGGCCTCGCGAGCTGGTGGATCCGTGGAACAGGCTGAACCACGTC
>CAYYRT010000008.1:0-6678 GCA_964474055.1 uncultured Acidimicrobiaceae bacterium
GCAGGCAGACCCTCAAGACCTCGCCGCCACGGCCAACTCGCCTCGACTCCGCTCAAGTGGGCAAGCACCAGAGGATTCAAAAAGTGGTCACCGAACTGCCCGAAAGCGAACCAATACGGAGTATGGCCGAGGCCAAACGAACCAAGGTCGACGAAACGCGGACCGTCGTCCGAGAACAGCACATTGAAGGCCGATGCATCGCGCAGGTGGAACCCCGCCGCCCAGGCGCGCTCCGCAACCTCCAGCGTCAGCAGAGCGGCGTCGCGCAGCATGCTGTACGTCCACTCGTAGGGGTAGGTGGGTACCGCGATCGGCTCGCTCTCCGCCACCATCCTTCCATCGACTCTCGAAGCCTGATATGGATGAAGGAGCCGGCGCTCGACAAGATCGGCGAAAAGGCCAGATTCGTGCGCAGCCCGGAACCATTCTGCGCCATCCTCACTGAAGGTGCGGCGGACGATACCGTCCGCGAGGACTACCCGGCTGTGACTGTCACGAAACGAAACGGGAGAGGGACCCGGACCTGTGGTCAGTTGTCTTTAGCCTCCGCGCGACGGCTGAATCGGCTGCGGATTTGCGTCCACCGGAAACGAGCGAACGCTGCCAGACCGGCCAATCCCCCAACGAGTAACTGCAAAAGCAGGCTGCCCGAGCCGGCATCTATGTATCCGAACAAAGAGTCACCATCCATAGCTGACGAATAGGAACAAGCTAGCCGCAGGATCCGAGGGGACCCCTAAAAAGAAGCCCGTCAACCATCTGGTGGTCCGTCTTACCTCGCGCCAGCCATCAGCTCCGCCAGGCGGATCAAGGACCGTGTGCCGAATCCGGTGCCACCCTTGCTGAACCACCAGTAGGGACGCTCGGCCCGGGCGGGTCCGGCAATGTCGAGATGGACCCACCGACGTCCGGCTGTGAACTCCCGCAGGATGAGGGCGGCGGCGATAGCTCCTCCGTAGCGGCCTCCGGTGTTCTTCATGTCGGCGATCTCGGACTTGATCAGCATCGAGTAGTCATCGACCAGTGGCATCGGCCAAAACCTTTCCCCACAGAACCCGCCGGCCGCCTTGACCAGTTCGACGTCGTCGGCCTCAGAGCCAATCACGCCTCCCACCCGATCGCCCAGCGCTATCCGCATCGCGCCGGTCAGGGTGGCGATGTCGACGATCAGGTCGGGCTCGGACTCGGCCGCCAGGATCAGGCCGTCGGCCAGCACCAGCCGTCCCTCGGCATCGGTGTTGAGGACCTCGATGGTCTTGCCATTGCGATAGGTGATCACGTCGCCCGGTCTGGTGGCTCCCCCACCAGGCATGTTGTCGGTGATGGGTAGGTAGGCCTCAACATTGAGGGGAACGCGAAGACGGGCTATCGCCGCCACTGCCGATGCCACCGCGGCGGCACCGGACATGTCCGTTTTCATGGTCTCCATCGCCTCGGCCGGTTTAATCGAGAGTCCACCCGAATCAAAGACAATTCCCTTGCCGACGAGCGCCAGTGAACCGCGCGACCGCCGGGGGCGGTAGGAAAGCCGGACCAGACAGGGGGGTCGCTCCGACCCGGCAGCCACCGCCAGCACCCCGTTGGTCTTTTCAATCGTGAGCCTCTCCACATCCCATATCTCGGAGCCGACGCCGGCCGCTCTGGCGTGCTCGACGATCCTCTGGGCCAGGACCTCCGGAGCCTTGTCGGCGGCCGGTGTGTTGACCAGATCCCGGGCGAAGACTTCGGCCCCGGCGATCACAAGGGCTCTCTCGACCTCCTTGGCGTCGGCCCCGACCAGGGCGACCGTTGCATGACCGGGTTTGTTCGATCTGTATTCCCCGAAGTTGTACCCCCCGAGAACCAGGCCCTCCACCACAGCGCGAGTGGCGCCGTCGACCGGCACATCGTGGAGATTGGTGGTGACGTTCTTGGCCGATCCCAGCGAACGAGCCAAGCAACCCGCCGCGATGCGTAGTGAGTCGGCCGAGGCCTCCGGTCCCAAACCAACCGCGATGTCGCCGCCATCGAGCGTCGCCACCTGTCCGATCTTCCCAGTAAAACCCTGGCGGTCGAGACTCGCCCGGCTGCGGTCGAGCGCGGCCTTTGACCCGGGAGTGGCCGCCAGCCTCCCCGCCATCACCGGGACCGCGTGAGGGACTCCCCGGGCTCGACTGGTACCGACAATGACTGAAACCATTCCGGCATTGTGGTCCTTTGCGGTGCGGCCTGGGTCATCCACCGATCACGGCCCTGCCCAGAACAACGGACCCAAGCGTCGTGAGCACCGCCAGGTAGGACAAACCGGTAGCGGCCATGACTCCCGTATAGGCCGGAACCCGGATGGCGAACAGGACACCGACCAGCAGCACCGCGCCCGTCGCGGCCAGCGCGACCAACAGCGCCGGGGACAGGAAGGGGTCGGCCGGAGCGCGAACGAGCACCATCACAACGTCGACCACCACCCCCGCCAGCCCCACCAGGGCAAGGCGGCGCAAAGCCCAGCGTGGGAGCTGTGGATCGATCAGGTACCAGTGACCCAGCAGCATCTCGGCTGTGACAGCGCCCAGCGCCACCGCTCCGGTGACCGCCGCCAGCCAGCCTCCCCCATTCGCCGCGGCCACCGCCCAAAGTACCGCGGCTGTCCCAAGCGCAATGGCGGCCCGGCGGTCGGCTCGGACCAGGTACGCGGCCAACGCCACCACACAGGCCACCCAGCCCAGCCACCCGGCCCCGGCGGCCGCTCCCGCCCCGCCGATCAAGACCGCCACTCCCAACCCGAGAAGCACGAAACCCCTCTTGACGATCTGCCATGCCGCCACTGCCGCGACGCCGGTGGCAATCCCTGCGGCCCACATCGCCAGGATGGGACCGGGGTCGGGCGGGGTCAACTCATGACCCGAGCCAGCGGGTGATACGGTCGGCCACGGCCCGGGGAGTGAGGCCGAAACCCTCGGCAATAGCCGCAGCCGGAGCGGACGCTCCAAAGCGATCGATCCCGATCTTGAGACCGTCCCCCACAACCCTCTCCCATCCGAACGTGGATCCCGCCTCGAGAGACACCCGCGGGATGCCGGTCCCCAGCACGGAGTTGCGGTAATCCTCGGGCTGATCGAAGAAGGCCTCCCAGCAAGGCATGCTCACGACCCGCACCGACTGTTCGAGCAGGTCGGCCGCCTCCACCGCCACCGACACCTCCGAGCCGGTGGCGACTATCACCAGATCGGTCCCATCGACGAGCACGTAGCCACCTCTCGCCACCTGGCCTTCACGGCCGTGACGGTCGAGGACCGGGAGGTTCTGACGGGTGAAGGTCATCAAGGTGGGTCCATCGTGGCGATTGAGCGCCAACTCCCACGCCTCCACGGTCTCACCGGCGTCGGCCGGCCGCACAACCCAGATACCCGGCATCGCCCTGAACGAGGCCAGATGCTCGACTGGCTGGTGGGTGGGACCGTCTTCGCCCAGAAAGACCGAATCGTGTGTGTAGACCCAGATTGACGGAACCCCCATCAACGCCGACAGTCGCACCGAGGGCCGCATGTAGTCGGAGAAGATGAAGAAGGTGGCGCCGTAGGGCCGCAGCCCACCGTGGACGGCCATCCCGTTCACGATGGCGCCCATGGCGTGCTCGCGAATACCGAAGGCGATGTTGCGTCCGCTGCGATCCAGGCGCGAGAAGCGCCCCGAGGTGTGAATCTCGGTTTTTGTTGACTCGACCAGGTCGGCCGCCCCGCCGATGAAACCAGGGCAAACCTCGGCGATCTCGTCGAACAACGCCCCCATGGCGGCCCGGGTGGCGAGTTGTTTCCCGACTTCGAAGCCGGGACCGGTCAGTTTCACCGGCTGGCGGCTGAAGTAGGTCTCCAGGTCTGATTTCAACTCGGACTGGTCGACCCGGGCGAGCCAGTCCATACGAGCCTGGCGCCCCCGATCCATGGTCCGGCGAAAGTACTCGACGACGTCGCCAGGCACAGTGAACGATTCTTCGACCGGCCAACCCATCGCCTCCTTGGCGAGGCGAATCTCGGCATCGCCGAGTGGAGCGCCGTGCGACTTGGCGGTGCCTTCCAGGTTGGGGGCGCCGTGGGCGATCAGGGTGTGACAGACGACGAGCGAGGGTCGGTCTTCCACCGCCATTGCAGCTTCGGTCGCCTCGGCGATTGCCTCCCGATCATGACCGTCGACATCGGCGACCTGCCACCCCACCGCCCGGAAACGGGCGGGGACATCTTCGGTGAAGGTGATGTCGGTGGACCCGTCGATGGAGATCTCGTTGTCGTCGTAGAAGTAGATCAGGCGACCCAAACCGAGGTGACCGGCCAGTGATGACGCCTCGGCGCTGATTCCTTCCATGAGGTCGCCGTCAGACACAAAGCCGTAGGTGTGATGGTTGATGAGGTCGGCGCCCAGTCGGGCGCGCAGATGCTCCTCAGCGATGGCAAGACCGACCCCCATCCCGAATCCCTGTCCAAGGGGTCCGGTGGTCACTTCGATGCCCAACTGTGGGTGTCGCTCGGGATGGCCGGCCGTGACGCTCTCCCATTGCCGGAATCGTTTGAGGTCGTCGAGACTGATTGGAAAGCCGGACAGGTGGAGCAATGAATACAACAGCATCGACCCATGGCCGTTGGAGAGGACGAAGCGATCGCGGTCGATCCATTGCGGGTCGTCGGGGTCGACCTTGATGAATCGAGTCCACAAAACCACCGCGATATCGGCCATTCCCATCGGCATCCCCGGATGCCCGGAATTGGCCTTTTGGACGCCATCCATGGCAAGGCCCTTGATGGTGTTGACGGCTCGCTGCTCGAACAGAGAGGTCTCCATAACCTTGCGGCGAGCGTAATCGGACCCTGGCAGCTGCGGGTATCACCCTCGGGAGGGGGCTGGACCACCCTCCGATTGCACGTAGCATGTGGTGTTCAACGAGCTGGGGAGTCTTTCAAACGTGACCGATCATCTAATCCCGCCCCACGGCGGGACTCTCATCAACCTGTTGGCGTCGACCGACCGCGCCGCTGAATTGCGCCAAATGTCCCGGGACTGGCCCTCCTGGGACCTGACCGAGCGTCAGATGTGTGACCTGGAGTTGCTGATATCAGGCGGCTTTTCGCCCCTGACCGGCTTCATGAATAGTGCCGACTACGAGCGGGTTTGTTCGGAGATGCGGCTGGCCGACGGCACATTGTGGCCAATACCGATCACTCTCGACCTGCCAGAGGCCGCGGCTGTCAACGTCGCTCCCGGCACCATGCTCGCCCTGCGCGATCCCGAGGGTGTGATGCTGGCGGCCCTCAAGGTCGAGGACGTCTATCGACCCGACCTGTCCGCCGAGGCGGAGCTGGTCTTCGGAAGCCTCAATCCCGAGCACCCGGGAGTTGCCCACCTGCTTCAACAGACCCATCCTGTCTTCGTCGGAGGGACCGTCGAGGGAATCCAGGCCCCGACCCACTACGACTTCCGGTCACTGCGGCGGTCACCCGTCGAAGTCCGGGCCGATTTCGCCCGGCGGGGGTGGACCCAGGTGGTGGCTTTCCAGACCCGCAACCCAATGCACCGGGCCCATGTCGAGCTAACCACCAGGGCGGCCGCCGAAGTCGGTGCCAACCTGCTGATCCATCCGGTGGTCGGCATGACCAAACCGGGCGACGTCGACCATTACACGAGGGTCCGTTGTTACGAGGCGGTTTTGGGTGGCTACCCGCATAACACCGCCTCGTTGGCGTTGCTACCCCTGGCGATGAGGATGGGCGGGCCCAGGGAAGCCGTCTGGCACGCAATCATCCGCAAGAACCACGGATGCGCCTATTTCATCGTGGGACGAGACCACGCCGGGCCGGGAACGGACTCCGACAGCCAGCCCTTCTACGGGCCATACGACGCCCAGGAGATGCTCGCCCAGTTCGAGGACGAGCTCGGCGTGGGCATGGTGCCGTTCAAGATGATGGTGTACCTCCCGGATGAGGACGAGTACCGCCCGATGGACGAGGTGGCCGAGGGCACCAAGACCCTCTCGATATCCGGCACCGAGCTGCGCGATCGGCTCCAGGACGGTCGTGAGATACCGGAGTGGTTCACGTTCTCCCAGGTGGCCGACGAGCTGCGCAAGACCCATCCTCCGCGCAGCCGTCAGGGCTTCACGATCTTCATGACCGGCCTGTCGGGCTCGGGCAAGTCGACCGTCGCCAACGTGCTCCGGATCAAGCTCCTCGAGATGGGCGGGCGTCCGGTGACACTGCTCGATGGCGACATCGTCCGCAAGAACCTCTCATCGGAACTGGGATTCTCCAAGGAGCACCGCGACCTGAACATCACCCGCATCGGCTACGTGGCGTCGGAGATCACCAAGAACGGCGGCATCGCCATCTGCGCCCCCATCGCCCCCTATGACGCCGTGCGCCGCCTGGTTCGCGAGACGATCGAGCCGGTCGGCGGGTTCGAACTGGTGTGGATATCGACGCCGATCGAAGTGTGCGAGTCCCGCGACCGCAAGGGGCTGTACGCCAAGGCCCGCGCAGGGATCATCAAGGAGTTCACCGGGATCTCGGATCCCTACGAGGAGCCTGCCGACGCCGACGTGGTGATCGACACCTCGGACATCACTCCCGAGCACTCCGCCCAACGGATCATCCTCCACCTCGAGTCCCAGGGATACATCGACGCGTCGCGCGACTAGCGGTTCGAACCGAGCCAGGA
>CAYYRT010000009.1:0-13013 GCA_964474055.1 uncultured Acidimicrobiaceae bacterium
CGGCTCCGCCACGTTTGTTTCCTTGGCTGGAAGACGCTGCCATATGCTTTCAAGGTCGCCGACATGGACTACTCACCGGTCAGGGTCGAAGTGATGGGACCGGGTTATGCCAAATGGGTATTTGGTCCAGCCGACACCGACCAGGTGATCAAAGGACCGGCCGGAGAGTTCGCTCGTCTGGCGGTGCGTCGGATCAAGCGCAAGGACGCCAAGAACCTGAAGCCTTTCGGAGAGACGGCTGAGACCGCGTTGGAAGTAGTCCGCGCCTACCTATGAACCCACCATCCCTCATCGGGATGGTCCACCTGTTACCCCTCCCCGGCTCTCCAGGCTTTGGCGGTGCCTTTGACGTTGTCCTCGAGCGGGCTGTCGCCGACGCCAGAACCCTGGCGGAGGCCGGATTCGGCGGTCTCATGGTGGAGAACTTCGGTGACGCCCCCTTCTTTCCTGATGATGTGCCTGCGGTGACTGTGGCCGCAATGGCGGGGGCGGTATCGGAGCTAACACGAGCTGTGTCCATTCCGATCGGGGTAAATGTCCTTCGCAACGATGCTCTGGCGGCATTGGCGGTTGCGGCAGTGACCGGCGCGCCCTACATCAGGGTCAACGTCCTCACCGGGACCATGTTCACCGACCAGGGCACCATCACTGGCCGGGCCGCCGAGGTTTCCCGGGAACGCCATCGTCTTTGCCCCAACACCGCCATCCTGGCCGACGTCTTCGTCAAGCACGCCTCTCCCCCGCCAGGCGTCACCATCGAACAGTCGGGTGCCGACACCTGGGAGCGGGGTGGAGCCGATGCGTTGATCGTCTCCGGCAAAGGCACTGGCATCGAGCCGGATCTCGAGCTTGCCCGCAGGCTGCGATCGGCCGTGCCCGATGCCAGGATTCTCATCGGGTCCGGGGCGACGACCGCCAACCTCCCCCACCTCGCTGAAGTTGCCAATGGAGCCATAGTCGGCACCTCGCTCAAGGAGGGCGGCCGCCTGACACAACCGGTCGACCCGGGGAGGGCCGCGGCAATCGTCGAGGCGGCTTCGGCGGTCGGCTGGGCTTGAAGCACCAGGGTCTTTTACCTGGGCTGACCGGACAAAGCCGGGAATCCGGACCTCACGGGTTAAGGTCGCTCCCGGGTACGTAGCCCCGAACAGGGACCAACGGCCCATTGGGGCGAAGCGCCCCACGATGCAACCTGTTCCCTTCCTACTTCCCCATGGACTAATGGACGAGAGTCTCCTGCTGGCAATGCAAAACGTGGTTGAGGACCTGTACGGCCACGTACACCGGGTAAGCGATCTGGCCATGTCACTCGGCCGGACCATGAACCTGGAACGCGACGACATCGACCGTCTTGGTCTCGTGGGTCTCCTTCACGATGTCGGCAAGGTGCATGTCGACCCGGGCATCCTGGCCAAACCAGGTCCGCTCGACGACCTGGAACGCGACCACGTCCGCCGCCACCCTGAACTGGGTTTCGCCATGACCACCGCTCGCTTCGACCGTCGGGTCTCCGAAGCAATCCTCCACCATCACGAGCGATTCGACGGTGACGGCTATCCCTTCGGTCTCTCTGCCCAACAGATTCCGCTCCTCTCCCGCGTGGTTCTGGTAGCCGACGCCTACGACGCCATCACCTCCGATCGCGCCTACCAGCCTGCGTTGCCGCCGGCGATGGCCATCGCTGAGATCACCGCACACTCCGGCACCCAGTTTGATCCATCCGTCGTCGAGGCGTTCCTCATGATCGCTACCTCTGGCCAGCTTCCCCTCCAACTGCCGATCCGGCCGGGCGTCGCCGCCCGCTGACTCCAGCCTTTCTTGTCCCAACCGGGCCCTAGCCTTCGGTGGTGGCAACCAATACCTTCCACGCTCCCACCAGGGCATGGTTCGACGCTTCATTTGCCGCTCCAACTCGGGCTCAGGAGGAGGGATGGAAGGCCATCTCCGGTGGTGGCCATGTCTTGATCCATGCACCCACCGGTTCAGGCAAAACCCTGGCTGCCTTCCTGTGGGTGCTGGACCAGCTTCTCCACGAACCGGTGCCCACAGCAGCACAACGATGCCGGGTCCTTTATGTGTCTCCACTCAAGGCTTTGGTCTACGACGTCGACCGCAACCTCCGGGCACCCCTGGCGGGGATCCGTCACAGCGCCACCCGCCTGGGCACTGGCGAGTTGCCCGAGCTGACCACCTTCCTCCGCACCGGCGACACCCCTGCCGAGCAACGGCGGGCGATGCTGCGCCATCCGCCCGACATTCTCATCACCACCCCTGAGTCACTCTTCCTGATGCTGACCTCAGAGGCCCGGCGCATCCTCTCACCAGTGCGCTGGGTGATCATCGACGAGGTTCACGCTGTAGCGGGTAACAAAAGGGGGGCCCATCTGGCGGTTTCGCTCGAGCGCCTCGAGGAGATCGTCGCAGCTCCTCCGCAACGAATCGGCCTTTCAGCCACCCAACGACCCTTGGAGACGGTCGGCCGATATCTCGGTGGCGGCACTCTGGTCGATGACATCTGGCAGCCGCGGCCCGTCACCGTTGTCGACGCTCCTCAACCGCGGCCTCTGGACCTCGAGATCATCGTTCCTGTCGAGGACATGTCAGCCCCTGCCCCCCAGGATCCACTTTCCAACGACAAGCCCAAACCCCTGTCGATCTGGCCGGCGGTCTACCCCGAGATTCTCAAATTGATTCGCGCGCATCGCTCGACCATCGTTTTTGCAAATTCGCGTCGACTGGCCGAGCGGATCTGCGCTGAGATCAACGCACTGGCCGGCGAGGAGATCAGCCGGGCCCATCACGGTTCGGTGGCGCGAGAACACCGGGTTCAGATCGAAGAGGCGCTCAAGCGCGGCGAGCTCAAGGCGGTAGTGGCGACGTCGTCCCTCGAACTCGGCATCGACATGGGGGCGGTCGATCTGGTCATCCAGGTGGAAGCGCCGATATCTGTTGCCTCCGGTCTCCAGCGGGTCGGTCGATCCGGCCACCAGGTGGGCGGAGAGAGCCGCGCCCGGGTCTTTCCGAAGTTTCGGGGCGATCTTCTTGCTGCCACCGTCGTTGCCAAACAGATGACCGATGGAGAAATCGAGCCAACCTCCATTCTGCGCAATCCTCTCGACGTGCTCAGCCAGCAGCTGGTCGCCGCCTCGGCCCTCGAACCAACCACAACCGGACACCTTTACGAGATGGTGCGAAGGGCTGCCCCTTTCAGTGAGCTGGGCCGGGATGTGTTCGACGCCACCCTCGACATGCTCGCGGGCCGCTACCCCTCCGAGCTTTTCGCCGAACTGAGACCACGCCTCAACTGGGATCGGGTAACCGGGGAGGTGAGCGCCCGTCCCGGGGCACGACAGCTAGTCATCGCCAACGCCGGAACGATTCCCGATCGCGGTCTCTTTCGCGTGGTTCTGCCAGATGGCAGCCGGGTCGGCGAACTCGACGAGGAGATGGTCTACGAATCACGGGTGGGCGATGTCTTCATTCTGGGAGCGAGCACCTGGCGGGTGACCGAGATCAGCCACGACAAGGTCGAGGTCGTCCCCGCTCCGGGTGAAACTGCCGCCCGCACGCCGTTCTGGAAGGGCGACAGCCTCGGCCGGCCATTCGCCACAGGCAAGCGGATCGGACGATTCATCCGGGAAACCCGGGCAATGGGCCCTGAGCAGGCGGCCGGGGTTCTTGCCTCCGACTATCACCTCGACCCTCTGGCCGTGCGCAACCTGCTCGCCTATTTGGAAGACCAGGCCGAAGCCGGGGTGCCCCTTCCCACCGATCAAACGCTGGTGGTCGAACGATTTCGCGATGAGATCGGCGACTACCGGGTAGCGCTCCTCTCCCCGTTCGGCGCTCGAATTCATGCTCCCTGGGCAATGGCCCTCACCCAGCGCTTCCGCGGCCGCTACGGAACTGACGTCGATGTCGTCTGGAGTGACGACGGGATATCGTTTCGGTTTCCCGACGCCGACGAGGTGCCGGGGGCGGCCGAATTCGCCCTCGAACCAGAAGACGTCCGCCCGTTGCTGGAGGAGCACCTGGCCGATACAACGTTGTTCGGTGCGAGGTTTCGCGAAGCGGCCGGGAGGGCCCTTATGCTGCCGCGGCGGCGCCCCGGAAACCGGACCCCCCTTTGGCAGCAGCGACGGAAAGCCGCCGACTTGTTGAGGGTGGCCCGCCAGTTCTCGACGTTCCCGATCGTCCTCGAGGCCTATCGCGAAATCCTCTCAGACGACTTCGACCTGACCGCCCTCGAAGGGGTACTGACCGACATCCGCGCCCGGCGGATTCGCCTCGCCGAGGTCGACACCGTTTCGCCGTCGCCGTTTGCATCGTCGCTGTTGTTCGCGTTTGTCGCCGCCTTCCTCTACGAAGCCGACACACCAATGGCCGAACGCCGGGCGGCAGCCCTCAGCGTCGACCGCGACCTGTTACGGAGTCTCCTCGGCGAGGGGGAGCTATCCGAGCTCATCTCATCAGAGACCGTGGCCGCGGTTGAACTCGAACTGCAGCATCTCACCGCCGAACGCAAGGCCCGATCGGTCGATGGCCTCGCCGACCTTCTCCGCCTGCTGGGACCGCTCAGCCTCTCCGATCTGGAGGTCCGGTCTGAGAACGTCGATGTGGTGGCCGCCCTCGACCAACTCACTTCGACCCATCGGGTGATTCCGGTTCGTCTCGGTGGCCGTGAGTTGTGGGCGGCGATCGAGGATGCCTCCCGCCTGCGCGACGCCCTTGGTGTCCAGCCCCCACCCGGGGTGCCGTTTGTGTTTCTGGAGCCGGTTGCCGACCCGTTGGGCGACGTCGTGGGTCGATACGCCCGCTCCCACGGACCCTTCCTGACCGAGGAAGCCGCCCGGGCTCTGTCGCTGCCGATTGCGGTAGTCGAATCATCCTTGCGCCAACTAGAACAGACGGCCCGGGTGGGCAGAGGAACCTTCCGCACCGGCTCGGAGAGGGAGTGGGTCGATCTCGAGGTCCTGCGGCGTCTGAAACGCCGCACTCTCGCCAATCTCCGACGCGAGATCGAACCGGTTGACCAGACCGCCCTCGCCCGGCTGCTGCCTCGCTGGCAGGGAGTCACCGCTGAACCGCGCCGGGGTCGGGCCGCCCTCACAGATGCCATCCGCCGGATCCAGGGAGCTGAGATCGCGGCCTCGGTGCTCATCCGCGACGTAGTCCCGCAGCGGGTCCACGAACCGGACGCGTTGGCCGACCAGTTGATGCTGGAAGGTGAGCTCGTCTGGGCGGGTCGAGGTCCCTTGGGGGGGCGGGAAGGCCGTGTCGCCCTGTACTTTCGCGACCAGCTTCCCCTGCTTTGGCAGCCGCCCGGAGGTGATCTCCCGGATGATGCCACTCACCACCGACTGCGCTCACACCTTGCAGAACGCGGCGCCTCCTTTTTCCAGGATCTGTACGGAGCGGCGGGTGGAGGCGACCCCCTCGAGGTCATCGATGCACTCTGGGATCTGGTGTGGGCAGGCGAGGTAACTAATGACACGCTGGCGCCCCTGCGGGCGCTGTTGATGAACCGGACTCGCCAACCAACCGGTCGGCCCAATCTCAGGTCCGGTTTCCCCGCCCACAGCGCTGGACGCTGGTCGCTGATCGCAGTACCGCCCCAGCCGGCCACCATCCGCGCCGCCGCCCTCGCCGAACAATTGCTCGACCGGCATGGCATCGTCACCAGGTCGGCGGTGGCTGCTGAACAGATCCCCGGCGGTTTCGCGGGCTTGTATCCGGTACTTACCCATCTCGAGGAGATCGGCCGGATCAGAAGGGGATACTTCGTCGAAGGTCTCGGAGGTGCCCAGTTCGCGTCACCGGGAGCGGTAGATCGCCTCCGTTCGGATCCTGACACGGGTTTGATTGCCCTCGCCGCCGCCGATCCAGCCAACCCCTACGGGGCCGCTCTTGCCTGGCCCGAGACGGCCGATGTGGCGTTGGCCCGGAACGCCGGGAGCTACGTTTTCCTGTTGGATGGGAGGCTGGCCGGTTATCTGGAACGCGGAGGCAAGCGGCTCACATTGCTCGACATCGACCCTGATCGCTACAACGAGTTCGCCCGCGAATTGGCGAAGGTTGCAGCCCGGCACCGCCGCTTTGTGGTCGAGACCATCGGTGCCGAGCCGGCTTCCTTCAGCCGGATGGCGCCAGCGTTGAGCGAGTGGGGTTTCGTCCCGGCCTTGCGCGGTCTCACTCTTCGACGCTGAGGGCGCCCGGCTCGAATCCTTAAGCTGCCCCCGTGGCCCTTCAGCTCACGATCCGCCCCGGGCATCCCGACTTTCTCGAGCTTCCCTGGGATCGACCTCTGTCGACCTGGGAGGTTGACAACTTTCTCGAACTCCCCAAGGGGATTTCTCGCCACGAAGTCCGTTTCCTCACCTATCCGAGCGGCATCTACGTCGTCAAGGAACTGCCGGTGATTCCGGCCCGCAACGACTATCAGGTCCTCCGCAACCTGGAGGTGTCGGCCGCTCCGGCAGTGGCTCCCGTTGGGCTGGTGGAGGGCCGTTGCCCGGACTCGACCGAGGAGCGTGCAGCCGCCCTGTTGACAGCCTATGAACCGTTTTCGTTCTCCTATCGGGAGATGCTCGCCGGGCCAGGGTTCGGTCCCCGCCGCACCCAGATGTTGGACGCGTTTGCCGGGTTGCTGGTTCAACTCCACGTCGCTGGATGCTTCTGGGGGGACTGTTCGTTGTCCAACGTCCTCTACCGCTTCGATGCCGAAGCGATCGAGACGATCATGGTCGATGCCGAGACCGCCTTTCTGATAGACGGCGAATTGAGCCAGGGTCAACGCGAAGAGGACGTTTCGATCATGATCGAGAATGTGGCGGGCGGAATGGCCGACATCGCCGCCGAGATGGGCCACGACCTCGACTCCGCCGACCTCACCCTGGGCGACGACATCGCCCACCGATACCACAACCTCTGGGCCGAGTTGAGGGCCGAGGAAACCGTTCGCCCCTCCGAGCGGTACAAGATCAGGGACCGGATCGATCGCATCAACCGTCTCGGTTTCGACGTCGAGGAGGTGGGTCTGGTCCCCAACCGCGATGACACCGCCGAATTCAGGATCTCGGTCAAGCTGGGTGGGCGCAACTTTCACGCCAATCGGCTCAAGTCTCTGACCGGAATCGAGGCTCTCGAAAACCAGGCCAGGCACATCCTCTCCGATCTCCACTACTACTCGTGTCTGGTCGGTGGGGAGTCGGCGACCGGGAAGGCAGTCCACGCCGTGCGCTGGCGGGCGTCAGAGTTCGAGCCCACCCTCGCCCGGATTCGGGGTCTCGACGGGATCGTCGACCCGCTACAGGCGTATAGCGACCTGCTTCACCACCGCTACATGCTGGC
Source organism: uncultured Acidimicrobiaceae bacterium (assembly GCA_964474055.1). Taxonomy (GTDB): domain Bacteria; phylum Actinomycetota; class Acidimicrobiia; order Spongiisociales; family ZC4RG35; genus JAICND01. The sequence continues at coordinate 7,351 of CAYYRT010000009.1, forward strand.
CGCAGGACTGGGGCGCGACATTCCCACTTCAGAAGCCTTCGAAGATTGGGTGGCCACGGGCCGACCCGGCTACCCCCTCGACTGAACGGACTCGAGGATCTCGTAGGTCGTACTTCGGCGGGCGGGCTGGCGGCCCGCTGACAGGATGACGGCCTGGAACTCGGCGGGAGTCACCTCCTGGCCATGTTCTGCGCCTGCCGAACGGGTGATGATCTCTCCCATCAGGGTCCCACCCAGATCGTTGCAGCCTGCATCGAGAAGTCTTCTTCCCCCGTCGAGACCGAGCTTCACCCAGGATGCCTGGATATTGTCGATCAGGCCGGCGAAGGCGATCCGCGCCACCGAATGGATGAGGACCGCTTCGTCCCAGGTGGGGCCGGGACGGGAATGTCCCCGCAGATAGATCGGAGCCCCCATGTGGACGAAGGGCAGCGGAACGAACTCGGTGAAGCCACCGGTTCGCCGCTGGATGGAGCGAATGACTTCGAGATGATTGGCCCAGGCCCGGGCGTCGTCGATATGCCCGAACATGATGGTGGAGGTTGCCCGCAGCCCCAGCTCGTGGGCGGTGATCATGACCTCGGCCCATTGCGAGGTGCGGATCTTGTCAGGGCATAGATGGGTGCGGACCCCATCGTCCAGGATCTCGGCGGCGGTGCCGGGCAGGCTACCGAGGCCGGCCGCTTGCAGACGTCCCAACAATTGGCGAACGGACACTCCCAGGGTATGGGCCCCCTGCCACACCTCCAGCGGAGTGAAACCGTGAATGTGCATCTCCGGGAGCCGCGCTTTGATTGCCTCCACGACTTCCAGGTAGAACTCGCCCGTGAAGTCGGGGTGGATTCCTCCCTGCAACGTCACTTCCGTGGCGCCGCGGTTCCAGGCCTCCTCGGCCAGACCGACGATGCCTTCGACTGGTATCAGATACGGGTCCTCGCGGAGGTTGAGGCTGCGGGGGCCTTTAGAGAAGGCGCAGAATCCGCATCGAAAGTAACACTGGTTGGTGTAGTTGATGTTGCGATTGATGACATAGGTCACCGTGTCGCCCACCGCCTCGGCCCGAAGCCGGTCGGCTACCCAGGCCACGGCGTCGACCTGGTCTCCCCGGGCCTTGAAGAGCTCGATCAACTCGTGGTGCTGCGGCGGAGTTCCCTCGAGGGAACGCTCCAGGATCGGCCGCAGGGTTCCGGCGCCGTTGAGCTCCTCCGGGGCAGCTCCCTCAACCCAGAGAGCATCGGTCCATTGCGCCGAGAGCCGGCGAGGTGGAGCCGGCACCGGGAGGTCTTTGCCCGGCGCCCAGGGAGTCCGCGGACGAACGGTTCCGGCCGAGTCGACCTGAAGGAGCCATGCCCGGAAGCTCTCGGCGTCGAGAGTGGTCCGCACCTCGTCGATCGGGACTCCGGGAGCGAACAGGGTGCGTTCTACCAATGGATGTCCGGCCAGGGCCTCCCGCAGCAGCCCGACCCCTTCGGTGTCCCAATCGCGTAGAAGCAGGTCGGTGGCCCCGGCGGCGACGGCAGTCATCGCCTGGTCGACGTCGTCGACAAAGACCGAGAGCGAAACTCTGAGGCCAGGGAGCAGACTCAGAGTTGAGAGCTCGCCAACCCGGCTGCGCGGAACCCGCAGATATGGGGCGCGAGTGCGGGCAACAGCATCGAGGAGGTCCTCGCGAGGCCAGGATGCAGCGTCAATCGTGAGCTGCCAGTTGGCGTGCGGCGACTCCAGAGCTTCCGAAGGATCGAGGAGGACTGCCGGAGCCGACGATCCGCCAGTTCCCACTCCGAGGATCAACAGGCCACCGGCGGCGACCGCTCGCAGATCCTCGGGGCTGACCCGGTCCATCTCCAGTGCCACCGTGCCCTCGCGACGGCGGGTGGCGGCGGTGAGCTCGCTCACTGTCGCGGCCGGACGGATCTGGAGAAAGGTGACGGTCATCGAATCGTCGGCTGCACTCGGCCCGCCAGAGCGTAGCCACTACCGTCCACCGATCCCCTGACTTTGCCCAGCACAGATGGGTCGAGCCATCGGGGATCGATGTATTCCGGATACACCGGCAGACGGGGCATCAGCTCGAAGCCTGCGGCGTCTGTCCGGGCCTTCAGTTCATCGAGATGGGGCCAGGGTTGCTCTGGATTCACCCAATCGATGGTCAAGGGGCTGACCCCGCCCCAATCGTTGATCCCGGCATCGAGGTACATCTCGAATTTCTCCGTGAGGTTGGGTGGCACCTGCAGATTCATTTCGGCTCCCAACAGCCACCGCGCCACCGCCACCACCCTGGCGAACCAGACAGGCAGAGGTTCGGCGTGGCCCCTCATCGGTGTGTCGGCCTTGGCCCGGAAGTTCTGGATGATGACCTCCTGGACACAACCCCAGCGCCGCTGGCTGTCGGCGATGGCCAATAGCGACTCGACTATTTCGAGGTTCCTCTCACCGATCCCAACGAGGATGCCCGTGGTGAAAGGGATGTTGAGGACCCCGGCGAAGTCCACGACTTCGAGTCGGACCCGGGGGTCTTTGTCGGGGCAGTCGAAGTGGGGCATCCCCTTTTCCATGAGACGGGGTGACACGTTCTCCAGCATGAGACCCATGGACGGATTGAACGGACGCAGCGCAGCCATCTCGGCCCGCGTCATCACGCCGGGGTTGGCATGGGGAAACAACGAGGTCTCCTCCATCACCAGACGACTCATTGCCTCGACATAGCCGATCGTGCTGGCCTGACCGTGAGCGACCAGGAACTCCCTCGCCTGCGGCCAGCGGTCCTCGGGACGGTCGCCCAAAGTGAAAAGGGCTTCGGTGCAATCGTGGAGCGCTCCGGCCCGGGCCACCGCCAATACCTCCTCGGGTTCGAGGTACATTCCGCCCGCTCCCGGCGGTTTGGCAAAGGTGCAATAGGTGCAGCGATCACGACACAACGTCGTGAGCGGGATGAAGACTTTGCGGCTGTAGGTGACGACCCGTCCTTTGCCTTCGTCCCGCAGCCGGCTTGCTTCCGCAAACAGGGCGCGGGCCGGCCTGCTCCCGTCCAGATAGGCAAGGGCGAGCTCGGGGTCGGGTGACGGGTGTGTCACGAGATGGTGGACATCGATGCGCCCGATACCCCGCCGTCGACGGGTAGCACCACGCCGGTGATCCAGGAGGCGGCATCGGATGCGAGGAAGACGATGGCCCGGGCGACATCCGGGGGTTCGCCCAATCTGGCGAGCGGATGTCCGGCCGCGGCCTGATCCTCTCTCTCCTGCCAGAGGGAGCCGGCCAGGCGGGTCTTGACCACACCAGGCGCCACCGCATTGACCCGGACTACCGGAGCGAGTTCGGCTGCCAGTTGATGGGTGAGGTGTATCAGGGCCGCCTTGGAGATGTTGTAAGCGCCCAGGATGGGGGCGGGCCGCATTCCCCCCACCGAAGCGACATTGACGATCGATCCACCATGATCGGCCATCCATTGCTGCACTACCTGCTGGCACCAGACCAGCGGGCCCCGCTGATTGACGGCCCAGGTCTTGTCGACCGCTCCCATATCCACCGTCACCAGGGGGCCCGGGGAGGGATTGGTTCCGGCGTTGTTGACGAGGATGTCGCACGACCCGAAACGTTCGATCGTCGCCTTCACGGCGGCGGCAGCATCGGTGTCGGAATCAGCCCGCGCCACCAGGGTCTCGATGCGATCGGGCGGGGCACCCGCAGCCACGAGTTCGGTCCGTGCCTGTTCCAGATTGTCCGGTTTGCGGGAGGTGATCATCACCCCTTCTGCTCCCGAAGCGACCAGTTCCAGGGCGGTGGCCTGGCCGATTCCCCGGCTGCCTCCGGTCACCAGGGCAACCTTGCCGTCAACACGCACATCCATGACGCGACGTTAGTGACCGCCCCGCTTGACGCCGCCGTACTTCATCCTCGTATCGGCCACGGCGGCTGCCCTTAGGTCGGTGTTGTTGACCGCGGCCGCCACCACTTGGCCGACAAAGAATGTGTGGGTGCCGAAGTCCTGGGCGTGCCGGAGTTCGCAGTCCATCCACGCCAGTGCCTCCTCGAAGATCGGGGCGCCGGTGGTGGCGGTGAACACCGCTCGGCCGTTCAGGGTGGAATCTGCCTGGACGGCAGGCTTGGAGAATTTCACGAAGATCCTGGTGTCCTCCGCCGACCACAGGTTGACGCTGAATCGCCGACCCTCAGTGATAAGGCGATGGGTCAAGGCGCTGTTTTCGACCGCCACGCCGATCATTACCGGCTCCATCGAAACCTGCGTCACCCAGGAGGCGGTCATTGCATTCGAGACGTCCCCGAGAGCCGAGCCGATCAGGACCAGGGCGTTGGGGATCTTCCAGGTGACCTGATTGAGCAGTTCGTCCGTGAGTGGCGGCATGTAGTGATTCTGGCTGAACGTACAGACTGTGACGGTCCTAACCTGCATCCCCTTGCACGTACTCGTCGCCACCACCGGGGTGCTGCCCCCAACCGCTGTTGCCGACCTCTGTGAGCTAATCAGCGGCACCGTCACGGTCATGACCGTCGTACAGGTCCCGCGCACCTTTCTGGCTTCCCTCGACGATGAGGAGAGACGATCACTGCTCGATGATGACTTCCGCCGGGAAGGCCAAGGCGAGTGGAAGGCGGCCCGCTATCTCGAAGAACGGGGCCGGCGAATCGTCGACCCCTTGATCTCCGCTCTGGCCGCTCGGGGCCGACCGGCCGCCATCCGCCTGGTCGAAGGCGACGATCCGGCCGAAGCCATCATCAAGACGGCCCGCGAGGTCGAAGCCGACCTCATCGTCATGGGAGCCACCCGCAGGCTCTTCACCGAGCAGGCGTGGACCTCGGTTTCGGCCCGGGTGATGGAAAAGACCCAATGCCCGCTGGTTCTGGTTCCTGGACTAAGGAGCGAGGACACGGGGGAGATCCCCCGGGTCGAGGCCTAGGTTGGCCAGTCGGCGGAATTGCGTCTCGAACAACTCGGCGTACAAACCGCCCTTACCGAGGAGTTCCTGGTGATTGCCCTGCTCGACGATACGGCCCTGATCGAGAACGACGATGCTGTCGGCCGCGAGGATCGTCGAGAGCCGGTGGGCTATCACAACGCTGGTCCGACCCACCATCAAATGCTCCAGCGCATCCTGGATCAGGGCCTCCGAACGGGAGTCGAGGTGGCTGGTGGCCTCGTCGAGGATCAGCACTGCCGGGTCCTTGAGGATCACCCTGGCGATGGCGATCCGCTGGCGCTCCCCGCCTGAAAGTCGGTACCCCCGCTCCCCCACCACAGTCTCGTAGCGTTCCGGCAGCGAGGCCACGAACTCGTGGATGTTCGCTGCCCGGCTGGCCGCCTCGATCTCTTCGAGGGTGGCGTCGTCGTTGGCATAACGCAGGTTGGCAGCGATGGTGTCGTGGAACAGGTATGTCTCCTGGGTCACCACCCCGATTCCCCGGGCGAGGGTTTCCATCGTGAGCTCCTTGACATTGTGGCCGTCGATCTTGATGGCCCCCTGATCGACGTCGTACAACCTCGGGATCAGATACGAGATGGTGGTCTTGCCCGCCCCACTGGGGCCAACCAGAGCGACCAATTGGCCGGGCTTGATCAGGAAGCTGGCGTCCTCGATCGCCCACTGCCGGCTGGATACCTGTTGGGGAACGAGACCCTCCTCCGTCGATCTTCCCCGCCAACC
>CAYYRT010000010.1:0-14605 GCA_964474055.1 uncultured Acidimicrobiaceae bacterium
AGGGGCTCCCGCCGTAGACTGGGACCAATACGTCGAAGCTGCACGCCGGCTCGCGACCGGTGGCGAGCTGTATGCCGTGACGGACACCTACGCGTACCACTACTCGCCCCTCTTGGCTGCCCTCTTCGGCCTTCTGGCCCCGCTCGGGACGATGGGCTGGCGGTTCCTGCATCTCGTCGGGGCGCTCGCGCTTCCGACCTGGCCGATGCGTCTGCTCGCCCTCGCCTCCTGGCCGCTGTGGTACGACATCGAGACCGGGAACCTCGTGATCTTCGTTCTGCTCGCGGGCGCGTGGGCCGTGACCGGCAGCCGCCTCGCGACCGGCCTGTTCCTGGTCCTCGCGATCCTGATTCCGAGGCCCCTGGTGATTCCGCTGGCCGTCTGGCTGCTGTGGAAGCGACCCCAGTGGCGCCTCCCGTTTGCGGCCGCCTTCGCCGTTCACGCCGTCGCCGTCTTGGCGCTGGGCTGGGGCCTCGACTGGATGGGCGCCCTCATCGCCGCCGGCGGTGACGTCGTGATCCCGTCCAACGTCGGCCCCAGTCGCTTCGTGGGCGTTATCCCGTGGCTCGTGATCGGGATCCCGCTGGCGGCCTGGCTCACGACCAAGGGGCGGGTGGGCTTCGCCAGCCTCGCAGCCAGTCCATATTGGCTGCCGTATTACCTGCTCATGCCCATGCTCGAGCTGATCCGCTGGCGCCTTCCGGTACGGGGCCCGGGTCGATGATCCGTCGCTCCCTGCTTCCTGCGTTTCCTCTTCCGGGGCGGATCCGGCTCACCATGCTCTCGTTCCTGGTGCTGTTCGTCGAGTTGGCGCTGATTCGCTGGGCCGGCTCGAACGTCGTCTACCTGTCGTTCTTCACGAACTTCGTCCTGCTCGGGTCCTTCCTCGGCATCGGAATCGGGTTCCTGCGAGCGGGGGCACGGCGGAGCCTCTTCCCATACAGCCCGATCGCGCTCGCGCTCCTCGTCGGCTTCGTGCTCATCTTTCCCGTCCAGATTGATCGAACGGGAAGTGACCTGATCTTCTTCGGCGACTTCCGCACGACCGGGCTGCCGACGTGGGTGACGCTCCCCGTCGTATTCCTCGCGGTCGCGGGTGTCCTGGCCGCTCTCGCGGAGGGCCTTGCGCGCGAGTTCATCCTGTACGAGCCCCTGGAAGCGTATCGCCTCGACATCCTGGGCGCCATCCTCGGCATCGTCGCCTTCTCGGCCCTGGCGTTCCTGGGCGCCCCACCCGTCGCGTGGGGCTTCGTCGTCGCGGCCTGCTTCGTCGTCCTGCTGCCGCCTGACATCCGAGTTCTGCAGGCCGTCGCCATCGTGGGCCTGGTGTTCATGCTCGGCCGGGAATCCTTGACGCCGGGATACAGCTGGTCGCCGTACTATCGGATCGGCTCGGTGCGGGTTGCAGACCAGATCCATTCCGTCGAGGTCAACGGAGTCATCCACCAGAACATCTGGCCGGTGGAGACGCTGGTCGAGGTCGATCCGATCTATGCCACGCCGTACGAGCGGGCAGCCGTACCTCCGCGCGACGTGCTGGTGATCGGCGCGGGCACCGGCAACGACGTCGCTCTGGCGCTTGCGCAGGGTGCGGACCACGTCGACGCGGTCGAGATCGACCCGGGATTGCAGCGGCTGGGGGTTCGACTCCACCCAGACCAGCCGTACCAGGACGACCGCGTGTCGGTCCACATCACGGATGGGCGGGCATTTCTGGAGGAGTCAGAGGCCAGGTACGACCTCGCGCTCTTCGCACTTCCCGACTCGCTGACCCTTGTCGCCGGCCAGTCGTCAGTCAGGCTCGAGAGCTACCTCTTCACCCTGGAGGCTATGCAGGCGGCTCGAGAGCACCTGAAGCCCACCGGCGTGTTCTCGATGTACAACTACTACCGAGAGGAGTGGCTCGTAGATCGATTCGCAAGCACCCTGATGAAGGCGTTCGGCCATCCGCCGTGCGTGGACACGTACGGTACGGTGGGCAAGCAGGCCGTCCTGACTGTCGGCAGGAACGCAGCGTCGGTGTCATGCGTCCGACCGTGGGTCGCGCCGGCCAACGTCCCGGCCGCCAGCACGGATGACCATCCGTTCCCGTACCTGCGGGTCCCGCATGTTCCCGTCCTGTACCTCGCTGCCATGAGTCTGGTACTGGTCGTATCGGCGGCGTTGATTCGCCTCACAGCGGGTCCGTTCCGTCGCATGGGCGGCTACGTCGATCTGTTCTTGATGGGCGCGGCCTTCCTCCTCCTCGAGGCGAAGAGCGTCGTCCAGTTCTCGTTGCTGTTCGGAACGACATGGTTGGTGAACTCGCTCGTGTTCGCGGGTGTCCTTGTTTCGGTGTACCTGGCGATCGAAGTGGCACGCCGGGCGCGGCTGCCGCACCCCGCCACCCTCTACGGGCTCCTCCTGGCATCGGTCCTGTGGGCGGCGCTCGTTCCAGCCCACAACCTGCTGGAGCTCGCGCTGCCGGTTCGTTTCCTCGCGGCGGTCGTACTCTGGTTCACACCCATCTTCGTTGCCAATCTCGTCTTTGCGCAGCGCTTCGGCTCCGTCGCCTCGTCAGGCGTCGCCTTCGGCGCCAACCTCCTCGGAGCCGTTCTCGGCGGCGTCGTCGAGTACGCCGCCCTGGTCACCGGCTATACGGCGCTCGCACTCCTGGTGGCGCTGCTGTATGCGGCCGCGTTTTTCATGCGACGCCGCGATGCCCCGGCCGAGGCTGTGGCGTGACCGCCACGACGCTTGCGGCACGGGCGCGCGGCACACTCGGACTTGGTCGCATCGACGTTGCGATCGTCGCGTACTCGGTGATGGCGGCGCTCATGGCCTGGGGCCTGACGGTCGCGCATGGTCGTCCGTACGCTCTGCTGGCTCTCGCTCCGGCCGCTCTGGCGCTTGCATTCCGGAGCCGCCCGATGCTTGCCGGCACCTGCATTGGGCTGTCGGCCACCATCCTCCGCCTAGCCTACGTTGGCATCGGGTACTCGACCCAGATCGACAACGCGCAGGCTGCCGCGGCCCGAGCCCTCGACGGCCTGAGCCCATACGGCGTCGGTATTCCCGCAGCGACGACGCAGCCGGAGCCCTACCTCTACGGCCCGATCGGCCTGATCTGGTGGCAGCCCGGGGTGGTCGTCGAGTTGCTCGCCGCCGTGGCACTCACGGCACTCCTCGTCCGGACCAGATCGTGGCTGACACTCGCGCTTTTCTCAGGCCTGCCGTTCTCGATCTACCTGACCACAACCGGGGTGAACGACTACTCGCCTGCACTCCTGATCGCCGGCGGGCTGCTGTTGCTGCGGACGCGCCCCGTTCTCGGAGCTTGCGTGTTAGCAGTCGCGGCGGCCATCAAGCCGTACGCTTTCGCGTGGTTCCTCCCCGCCATGGGCTTCGGCGGATGGCCGGTGGCGGCGACCCTGGTCGGGCTGACCGCCATGCTGTGGAGTCCATTGATCTTCTGGGGGCCAGTTAGCTATCTCCGCTCCGTGCAGCTCCACGAGAGCGCCCATCCTACCCAGCAGAACGCCCTCAACCTTCCTGTCCTGAGGTGGGTCGCCGTTCCCCTCGCACTGCTGGGTCTCTTGGTCCGGCGATGGGACCACGCCGTCCTGCTCGGCAGCGGGGTCTTCGTGACGTACCTGTTCCTGGACCGGTGGGCGAGCCTCGGCTACTGGTTGGCCGTGATCCCGGCCGCGGGCATCGCGATCGAAGACCGATGGGCTCGAACCTGACGGCCGAGACGCGGACGCCCGTCACCGCGGCGATGGCTTGGCTCCGAGAGCCCGGGCTGCGCCTGTGGCTGACGATTGCAGCATCCGCATACCTCGTAGTGCGCTGGTACCTGCTGCTCACGAGCAGCGATCCGCTGCTGGGCGCCGATGCCTACACGTACTGGAGCGCGCCGCTGGAGAACCCGTATCCGGGTCCCGAGCTCGGGCTCCCCGGCGCCTACCTCTACCCACCTCCGTTCATCCAGGCACTCGCTCCACTCCGGCTCCTGCCCTGGGAGGCGTTCCACGCTTTGTGGGCTGCCCTCGGCTTCGCGGCGCTCGTCTTCCTCGTCGGGCCGGTCGGCGGAGCACTCGCCGTGACGCTGCTGCCGTTCGTATACCGGGACCTCCTGGTGGGCAACGTCCACCTCATGCTGGGAGCGGCGATGGTGCTCGGTCTCCGCTTCCCGGCGGTCTGGGTGTTTCCGATCCTCACCAAGCTCACGCCCGGCGTCGGGGTGATCTGGTTCCTCGCACGCCGCGAGTGGCGTTCATTGGTCTTGGCCCTGGGGGCTACCGTCATCGTGGCCGGGATCTCCTTCGTCGTGACGCCCGACTTGTGGTCGGCCTGGGTCGAACGGATGCGCGGCGACGGCGGCCGAGCGGGCGGGATCTACCTGTGGATCCTCCTCCTCCGGATGGCGCTGGCGGCACTGCTCGTCGTCTATGCCGGGTTGCGGGGCCGCGCGTGGCTGCTGCCGATCGCCGTCGTCGTCGCGCTACCGATCCTCTGGCCGGACAGCCTTGCCATCCTGCTCGCCTGCTTTCCCCTGTTGGCGCATGACGTCCGCAGCCGCCGGCGAGGAGTGCCGTCGTGACCACCGCCGCCCTCTCCGTTCGCCAGCTGAGGGCCAGCTCTTTCGTGGACCTCGTGCTCAGCCACGCCCAGCTCGTCGTCTGGGCCACGGCGGCGGTCCTCGTGCGCGTCGTCTTCTGGCTTGCTACGGATCGGACGTGGGAGGACGCGCTGATCGCGATCTCCCATGCCCGGAACGCAGTCGACGGCCTCGGCCTCACCCATCACCCCGGCGAAGGGCTGGTCCAAGGCTTCACGTCGGCGCTCTCGGTCCTGATCCCACTGGTCGGCGAGCTGCTTCAGGACGGCTGGGGCCTGGTCGCCCTCAGAGTTACCTCCCTGTTGGCGGCCGTGGCGGCGGTTGCGTACGGCTACGGGATCGCGCGCCGGCTTGGGCTAGGTCCGTGGCCGACGTCGTTCGCACTCGGCTACCTGGCGCTCAATTACAACCACATCTTCTACGGCATCGGCGGGAAGGAGACCCAGATCGCGGTAACCGCCGTCCTGGCGGTGACCTACCACGTCATGGCCGGACAGCGTGTCCGCACGGGGATCGCGATCGGCGTGGCCATGCTTGCCCGGCCGGACCTCGTCCTACTTGCCGCGCCCGTCCTGGCATGGGCAGCCACCGGCGGCACTCGTGCTTTAGTCCGAACCGGCGCGGCGGCTGCTTCATTGGTCTTGCCATGGCTCGCGTTTGCCACGCTGTACTACGGGTCGCCCGTGCCGCATAGCATTCCCGCATTGGCGCTCTTGTCGCCCCTACAAGCGATCGGCGATCCGGGGGGCAACCTTGCGGCTGTCGTCGGCGATCGACTCACCAGCGCGATTGCGATCGCGGTCCGAGGCTTCACACCCTTCTACGAAGACAGCTTCGTCGTGTCGACACCAATCCCCATCGGCCTCCTCGTCGCTTGCGGTGCCACGCTGCTGGTGATGGCCATCAGGGGGGCGTGGGTCACCCGGCACGTGCCGCAATGGTGGCCTGCCCTGGTCTTCGTGGTCGCGTTCACGGCTTATCGAAGCTTCCTCCAGCCAATCAGCTACTTTGACTGGTACCTCCCGCCATACACAGCGCTGTGCGCCTTCCTGATCGCGGCGGGCATCCAGAGTCTCGTGCCACGCATCCCTGTTGTGTCGAACGGCCTGGCCGCTGTGCTCCTGGCGTCGGTAGCGTTGCACATGCCCTTCACGATGGCCCTCGAGTCACGGATCCAGCGGGAGATCGAGGACGACGTCCGTCGAGAAGTGGGCCTCTTCCTGAGAGACAGGATGGAACCCGGCGAGGAGTTCATGTCTGAGTCCGTCGGCTATTTCGGCTACTACTCGCGCCATACGATCTGGGATCAGGCCGGATTGACGTCGCCGACCGCCTACGCCGCCGCGCGTCGCCTGCCGCCCGGGGATCGGCGAGTCGAGGGCCTGGTCAACGCCCTGCGGCCTGACTGGGCGGTCCTCCGCCCAATGGAATCAGCCCGTCTCGAGCGAGACTTCCCCGATGCCGCTCGCTGCTACTCGGCGATTCGCACCTTCGGGGAAGCGGGCCGCGACCGCATCGGCTGGGGCGGCCTCATGAAGGTGACGTTCGACTGGAGCTACACCGTCTACCGGCGTGATGGCTGCGACCAGCCTGCGCCATGACCTGGTCGCGGTCGCGCTCATCGCGATTGCGGCAATCGCGAAGCTGCCGACGCTCGGGCAGCCGCTGACCGAGAACTTCGCCTGGCGTCAGACGCAGACGGCGTACACGGCGCGGATCTACCACCAGCAGGGAATCGATCTGCTGCGCCCCGAGGTCCCCGTCCACGGACCGCCGTGGGTGTTCGGGTTCGAGTTCCCTCTCTTCCAGGCGATCGGATCGCTGCTCATGGACCTCGGTCTCGAGCCGGACGTCGCCATGCGCAGCCTAGGGCTCGCCACGTTCCTCCTCACCGGCTGGCTCGTGTTCTTGCTCGTGCGACGGCTGGCGGGCACCGTGGCCAGCCTGGCAGGGCTGGCGGCCTTCCTCTTCAGCCCGTTCGGCCTGCTCTGGGGCCGGACGTCGCTCATCGAGTACCTAGCCACCGCGGCTGCCATCGCGTACCTGCTCCTCGCCCTGCGCTGGCTCGATCGGCGCCGCACCGCGGAATTCGGGTTCGCCATGCTCTTGGGCGCGACTGCAATGTTGGTGAAGATCACCACGGGTGCCTTCTATCTGCTGCCGCTGCTCGCGTATCGACGCGAGGGCCGGGTGGCGGCGATGAGCGACTGGTCGATCGGCGCGCTCGTGATCGTCCCCTCCCTCGTCGGCCTAGCCTGGATCCGCTACTCCGATGCGCTGAAGGCATCGTCGCCGGCGACGGCGTTCCAGACGAGCGCCGAGTTGGTGAACTTCAACTTCGGCACCCCGGCCATGCGCGCGGACCCGGAGATGCTCCTGCCGATCGCGTCGGCGATCCTGGTCGGGCTGACAGGCGCTGGCCTGTTGGTCTGGCTGCCGGCGGCCATCGCGCGTTTGCGTGATCTGCCCCAGCGCTGGGTCGTCGCGGTGCTCCTGGCGGCTCCGCTTCTCGGCGCGCCACTGGTGCTGACCCCGCTGTACGGCACGCAGAACTACTATCCGGCGGCTATCAGCCCCGCAGCCGCGACCCTCGTCGGCCTGGGCATCGACTGGGCGTGGCAGCGTCGGCGGGCGCTGGTCGGCCGCGCGGCGCTGGCCATCGGATCCGCCCTCTGGGTGGTCTCGCTCGTCCTGACGTGGGAATACTGGACGATGAGCTATCTCCCGGTCGTCGACCGAGACGGCTCCCTCGCGGCGGCGGCGTTCGTTCGCGAGCGCACGGAGCCCGGGGACTGGGTGGTGATCGACGGACGGGGCTGGGACCCCACGATCCTCTACTACGCCGATCGGAGAGGCTACATGCTCGACGACCGGCGTCGGCCGGTGGACAACCTGGATGCGCTCCGCGCGGACCCTCGCTACACCCTCTTCGTCGAGTGCCCCTACGAAGGCAGCTGCTCCGTCATGGCTGACGGCGACTAGGCCACCACGTCGCCAGCCCCAGCCAGCTGCCGATCCCATAGGCAAGGTGCAGGGTCACGAGGGCCAGGACAATGCGCCACCACGGGACACCCGGACGCTGAAGCCGGATGCCAGCTGCGCCGATGACCGCCAGATAGACCGCAATGCCGAGCAACCATGCGAGGAGGAACGGTCGCGCGACAACAGCCAGTAATGGCCCGAGCGCCAAGAACGCCACCCAAGCGGCGGGTGCTAGATGTCGCCACCGGAGCCCGCCAGCATGTTTGCGCAGGAGGCGGATCTTCCCGATGCCGTAGAGGCGGTACTGCCGGAAGAGCCCTCCAAGGGTCGCGCGGGGGTAGTACTCGATGCGGATCGACGGGTCGTACCAGATCTGCCCGCCCGCCTTACGGATCCGCAAACTGAACTCGTTGTCCTCGTTGGCGACCATCTCAGGGTCGAAGAGACCGATGTGCTCGAACAGCTCCAGCCGCCAGAAGCCAGGAAAGACGGTCTCTACCCATCCCGCTCGGTGCGCGTAATTGTGCCGGCTGTCGCCGACGCCGATAGGACTGGAGGTCGCGATGGCGATGGCACTCTGCGTCGGCCCGTGCGTCCGGCGAACGATCCGGCCTCCCACCGCCCACGCCCCCGTGGACTCTATGGCACGCAGCGCACGCTCCACGTAGTCGTGCTGCAGGACGGAATGCCCGCTGACCACGCCGATGTACTCGCCGGTAGCCGCCTGGATTCCCTGGTTGAGCCCGGTCGGCATGGTTCGCTGCGGGTTCCTTAGCAGCCTGATACGCGGATCCGCCGCGGCGGCGTCCTCGACGATCCTGGCCGTCGCATCGGTCGAGCCGCCGTCGACGACGATCACCTCGATCAGCTCGGCTGGGTACGTCTGGGCGCGGATTCCATCCAGGCAGGCCCCGATGTGGGCTCCCTCGTTCCGGATCGGCAGCACCAGCGACACGAACGGGCGATTGCCTCGCCCTCCTGACCCGGCCATCACTCGGCTCCCCCACGTGACAGCCACCGTCCCATCGCGGCAGCAACGGCAGCGAACGCGACGACCACGACGATCCGAGCGACGAGGGTCCCGCCCGATGTCGCTGCCGCCGTGAGGAGGCCGATGACGGCAGCGGCCAGAACGACCATCGTGGCGAGGCGCCTGCCGGCACCCAGGATGCCGGGCTCCATGCCGAGGAGGACGGCGGCGGCGAACGCGTAGCCCGTGGCGCTGGCGATGCCCGCTCCGCTCAGCCCGGATACCGGCACCAGCAACGTCGCGGTCAGGCCCTGCGCGGTGGCTCCGATGACGGCAATCGTCGCGACCCGTCGCGTTGATCCGGATGCTCCGACGACCGCCGCGACGAGGATGAATGCGCCCAGAGCGACCATCCCACCCACCAGAGGGCCGATCGCCTCGCGAGCGTGGACGTACCGTGGGCCGGCCACGATGGCGATGATCTCCGGCGAAAACGCAATGAGAGCGATGCCCAGGCCCGACAGCGTGAGAATCAGCAAGCCCAGCGCCTGCGACGCTCGCGCCGCCACGTCGGCCGACGGGCTGCGGTAGAGGTACGGATACCAGGCAACCCCGAATCCAGTGACGACGAGGCCCAGGGCGCTCGCTATCCTGTACGCGATCCCGTACTCGCCGAGCGCATCCAGGTCGCCCTCGCCGGCGAGCGTCGCACGGATCCACACGTCGCCGACGAGCCACGCCAGCGCGGCCGGCACGAGCGGAGCGCCGTACGCGAGCAGCTGGCGAACCGTAACGGGCCGCGCCGGTCGCAACCTCGGAAGGTGGCGCACGAGAACCGGCAATGCCACCGCCGTCGCGCCCGCGGCCCATCCCAAGACCATTATCGCCACCGGCCCGCCGAGAAGGAGTGCGATGGCCACAGCCAGCGCCATCTCCGCGGTGACGATCAGGAACGAGGCCAGCGCGTAGGTGCTCGGCGCGCCGCGGAGCCGCACCGCGCTCAGGGCGGTGGTGCTGAGAGCGATCACTGCGCCATACACTCCGGCCGCTGCAACGATCGGCCCGTTCGCCGCACTCCCTGTCAGCAGCTGCGCGAGCGCGCCCTGGAAGAGGACACCGATCGCGACGAGCGACGCCGCGGTGCACGCGACGATCGCCATGGCCGAGCCCCAGACCTCGCCCTCGGACTCCGCCCGGGATTCGTGGAAGGCGATGGACTGGTCGGTTCCAACCACCGCCAGGAGGCCGGCGATGCTCGCCAATACCGCGGCCAGGTCGAGAAGCCCAAGCTGGCCTGGGGACAGCACGCGCGCCAGCAACGGGATCGTGAGCAGCGCCACACCCTTGTACGCCAGACCACCCAGCGCGTACACCAGGGATGAACGACTGAGGGCGGCAAGCCCCATGCGCTCCGATCCGGACGGGAACGTCTCGAGCGTGTCCAGGCTCATGTGTCGGGCGGTCGGAGCCGGCCGACGAGGTGGGAGCGGAGGATCGGGATGGCCGACAGGGCGGGGTACGCAAGGGGTGTCGCGGGGCCCAGCCGTCGCGCGAGCGGCGGCAGCAGTCCCATTAACCGCAGATCTCGGCTCCAGCCCGGGAAGAGCGCCGCGATGCGGGACTCCGGGAGCCCATGCACGGCATTGTTCATCGGGTTCGCGTAGCGAAGGTCAAGCCAGACCAGCCATCCCCCCGGACACAGGAGGCGTGCGACCTCGGCGGCGACAGCTCCTTCGAGCCGATCCGACGGGAGGGAGCTGAAGAGCAGGCGCGCGACGACAACGTCGACGCTCGCCGTGTCGAGCGGGACAGCGTCGGCCGAGGCAACGATGAAGGTGTGGTCCGGGAAGCGCTCTCGGGCGGTGGCGACGGCGTCTGCCCGGAGGTCGACACCGATCCAATCCCATCGGGTCCCGACACCGGCTTCGGCCACCAGCGTCCCATCGCCACAGCCGAGATCCAGGACGCGGAGCGCAGAGTCCGATGACGCCGACGCATTCAGGTGGCTGACGAGGGCCGCCCGGAGCTCCGTCGCGAGCCTGGCGTAACCCTTGATGCGCTCGTCCCACAGCCGAACGCGACCCGCTTCGCCGTATCGTTCGTACGTGGAGCGGATCGCCTGCAGGTCGGCGTCTCGGTCCCAATCGCGGCTGTCGGGCGGCTGCACATCGGGAAGCATAGTGGGAGGAGCTTGATGCTCGATCCGGCCAATGGTCACCGGTTGGGAGGCGCATGAGGTATCCGTTGACGCTGCCGGTGTCTGGCCCTAGGCTGCCGCTCGACCTGATGACCCTCCGCGAACTCGTCCACCCCGTGCCGCGTGATCGCTTCTGGATGGCCACCGCATGAGCACCGCGGAGGTCACGTCCGGCGACCTTCGCGCGCGACACCTCTGGCAGGTGCTGGAGCGGATCGGCTGGCCGGAGCTCTTTCTCATCGGCCTTCTCGTGGTCGTGGCTCGGCGGCCCGAAGCCGTCCTGGCCGCCGAGTTCACGTGGGAGGAGGCCAGTGCCTTCTACGTGCCGACCTTCTTCCTGCACTCCTTTGCCCAACTGGCGGAACCGTGGGGCGGGACCCTCCAGGTCGTCCCGCGCATCGGCTACCTGCTCCTCCGTGCAGTGCCCGTCTACTGGGCGCCGCTCGTCGAGAACCTGCTGGCGCTGGCCACCCTGCTGGCCGTGGCTGCTTTCATCGCCAGCGACCGGCTCGTGCGGGTCTTGCCGGACCGCCGCGCCCGGATCGCCCTGGCTGCATTGGTGCTCGTGCTTCCTGCACAACGTGATGTGATGGGCGCCCTGATGAACGCCCAGTGGTACGCCGGCCTCTGGTTAGCCATGCTTCCGATGGCTGCGCAGCCGGCGACGGCCCGCGGACGCTGGGCCGAGAGAGTCGTCATCGCCTGCGTCGCGCTGACGGGTCCGATCGCGATGCTGCTCGCACCGGTGTACGCTTGGCGGTTCGTCTCGCAGCGCGACCGTCACCGCGCCTGGCTCGCCGGGATCGTCCTGGTCGGCGGTGCCATCCAGCTGGCGATGATCCTCGGCACAGGGCGCGGTGACCTGACCGACCAGCGACCGATCGAGCTGGCCGTCGCGATCTTCTGGCTGCACGCCGCGGTAGTACCCGTCATCGGTGAGCGCCTGAGCGCGGCGCTCGGTTCGTCGGGGGTTCCCGCACCGATCCTCGCCGTTGGGGCAGTGGTGCTCGCAGCCTCGCTGGTCGTGACCGCATGGCGATCCCTTCCGAGGGCGTTTGGGCCGATCCTGTACGGAGCAATCATGATCGCCGCCTCCGGGCTTGCGGTTCACGGCGGCGCCAATGTCTGGCCTCCCGGTGCCTACGAGCGCTACTTTTTCGTGGCTGGCGTGCTCGTCGCCGCGATCGTGGTGATGGGCGTGCTGCGAGGCCATCGGCTGGCGGTCGGCCTCGCCGTGCTGCTGGGCGTCGGCATCGTTATCGACTTTCGGCTGGACGCAGCTCCCAGGCAGGGATGGACGACGACACATGCGTGCATCGGTGCCGATGAGCCATGCGTCGTACCGATCTGGCCGCGGGAGTACGACGTGCTCTGGCCGGGAGCGGACGGGGAGTACAGGATCCCGGATCACGTCGATCCATGAGGCGCGAGCAGTGGATCCGGATCGCGCGGGTCGTCGCCTGTGCCATTGCGGCAGGGCTCGGCATCGCGATGATCTGGGCCAACGCGATCTCCTGGGGGCTAGAGGACTGGCGAACCTACCTGGTCGCCGCGGAGCGGGTGTCAGACGGCGGTCCCGTGTATGACTGGAGCGGCGGGCCGGAGTACGTGTACCGGTACGCCCCGTGGTTCGCGTACGCCCTCGTCCCCGTTCTGTGGCTGCCGGTCGCCGTGGCCGACCTCGTCTGGTCCGCGGTCGTCATCGGCGGCACCCTGCTGGCCGTCCTCCCGCTCCTGCGCCAACCCACCATTGCCCGCGTCTCCGTCGCGCTCCTCATGGCCGGCCTGCTCGTGCGGGTGGCCTCGACGGGGAACGTGCATCCGGTGCTCATCGGCGGGCTGGTGGCCGGCCTCCACACGCGGGCCGGGCCGATCATCGTTGCCATGGCGGCCTCGCTGAAGGCTGTGCCGCTGCTGTTTGTCGCGGTCTACCTCGCCGAGCGGCGCTGGGTCGCGGCCGGCGTGAGCGTGGTCCTCACCGCCCTCCTCGTGGCGCCGATGCTCTGGCTCGGCTACGACGCCGCGCCGGGTCCGTCGGAGAGCCTGTATGGCCTCTCGCCGCCGGCCTGGGCAGCGGCCGCCATCGGCGGGCTTACCGTCCTTACCTGGATGGCACTGCGTCGAAGCCGCTACGTCGCCCTCGCGGCGGGAGCGGCCGCATACTTGGCACTGCCTCGCTCGTTCCTGTACGACATCACCTTGGTGCTGCCCGGACTCGCGGAGCGACGCGGTACTGCTCGTAGCGTTGACCTACCGCACCAAGCGCCCCTAGCCAGCGCGCGACATGTCGACCGAGGCCACGGAGCCGATCCCATTCCACCGCGCCGCCATCGGTGAGCGCGAGGCCGAGGCTGTCGTCGAGGTGCTGCGCTCCGGCTGGCTGACGACCGGGCCGAAGGCCCACGCGCTCGAGGCGGCCATCGCCGAGCGGATCGGCGTGCGGCACGCGCTGGCGGTGAACCGCGGCGCTGCACCTGGCGCTCGAAGGCTTCGGTATCGGTGCCGGCGACGAGGTCGTCATCCCGGCCCTGACCTTCACGGCCTGCGGCGAGGTGTGCGTGTACGTCGGCGCCACGGTCGTCCTGGCCGATGTGGACGACGACGGGCTCATCGATCCTGCGCAGCTGGAGCGGGTCCGTCGGAGCACCTCGGAGGCCAGGCCGTCGACGTCGACGCGCTCCGGGCGGCCGCACCGAACGCTCACTACGTCGAAGATGCCGGTATCGCGGCTTACTTGCCGTTGCCGCGATCTTTCGTGTACGACCTGACCCTCGTCCTGCACTGGCGCGCGGCTTCAGGCGTGATCTCGTCGATCGGCCAATGCCGCCGATGGGCAGCCCAAAGGATGCGGACGCAGTAGAGAGTTGCCATGAACGGCTTCTGCTTCCGGGAGGAGCATGAGGAAGTATGAAGGGTAGACATACGGGGAGACGCGGAACGATCCGGAGCTCGTCACCTCGCCATCGGTCGACGAAGCCGAGCTCACGCGGCTGGCGTCCCGCTTCTTCATAGTGCTCCGCAAGCACAACCCGCGATGGGCTCTGTGGGTCTCACGCCGGCTCGGGCTGCTGAAGCCGGCGCGGATCCACGTCTGGGACCACGGACGCACGTACGAGCTGAGCCCGGAGCGCGGCCTCCGGCGCCTGGAGCTCGACGAGGGCGACTGCGACGTCGCCCTCGGATCGGGGTCGCTGGCCTACATGCTGCGCTTCCTTTGGGGCGGGGCGACCGTGCATGTCAACGGCCGCTTCCGGGTGCCGCCGGGCGGCGACTTCCGCAGGTTCTCGCGCTACCTGCTGATCGCGAACTACAACAACCGTGGGTTGTCGATGCTCCGCTACCTGCCGGTCCTGGCCCAGCGCCTCAGAGACCGATTCCAGCGCGAGCCGGCAGACGCCGGCTCGCAACGTGCGATGGGGTGAGCGGAGGTTCGCCGGATCGGTTCGTTCATTCGGCGGCACGGCGTCATGGGTACCGTTGACCTACCGCACCAAGCGCCCTAGCCTGCGCGCGACATGTCGACCGAAGCCGCGGAGCCGATCCCGTTCCACCGCCCCGCCATCGGCGACCGCGAGATTGCGGCGGCCGTTGAAGTGCTCCGCTCCGGATGGCTGACGACAGGGCCAAAGGCTCATGCGCTCGAGGCGGCCATCGCCGAGCGGATCGGCGTGCGGCACGCGCTGGCGGTGAACAGCGCCACCGCGGCGCTGCACCTGGCGCTCGACGGCTTCGGCATCGGCCCCGGCGACGAGGTCGTCATCCCGACCCTGACCTTCACCGCCTGCGGCGAGGTGTGCGCGTACGTCGGCGCCAGGGTCGTGCTGGCCGACGTCGACGAGGACGGGCTCATCGGTCC
>CAYYRT010000011.1:0-2837 GCA_964474055.1 uncultured Acidimicrobiaceae bacterium
TTCGGTCGGCCTTTGGAGCTCCTCCAGGGTGGCCATGATCGCCCCGCACTGCGAGTGGCCGAGGACCACCACCAGCCGGGTGTCGTAGCGAGCGGCGGCAAACTCGACGCTGCCGACCTGGGAGGGAGCCACGATATTCCCGGCGACGCGAATCACGAACAGGTCGCCCAAGCCCTGGTCGAACACGATCTCCGCCGGGACTCGCGAATCGGAACATCCCAGGATGATCGCGAACGGCTGTTGCCCCGCCGCCAGCTCCGCGCGCCTGATATGATTCGCGAAGGGGTCCGTCCCGCCCAGGTTCGAGACGAACCGGACGTTGCCCTCTCGCAGACGCTCAAGCGCTTCGCGCGCTGAAACCATCGACTATCTGCCTCATTGAGAGATCCTCGGGGCATTCCGGGCCTGTCCGTCGAGCGACTGGCGGTACCTTACGCGGCCGCGAAGGAACTCAGGCTACTACTCACAGTCAATTTCCTCGTCCCGTTCGATGAACCGGATCGAGCCACCGGCCGCCGGTACACCCACGATATGAACTGGCTGGGTCAGCGCCTGAGTCGTGACGCATCGGGATCCGGGCCGAGACGTGGTCAGGAACACCTCTCGCCCCCCGCTCGATGCTCGAACACTGTCGATGTGAATCCCATACCCGCCCGAGGGGCGTGTGCCGAGTGCCACGGCGATCAGCTCATGCCGGTCCAGGTCGACGTTGGGCCGGGGTGGGACCGGGTTCGCTGTGGCGTGCACGGCGGCCCACAATGCGGCCCACTGATTCTGGTTGGTGAGGACGAGCCGCTGGGAGTTTCCGATACCGGAATAGCCGGTGGAGAACACCTCCATCAGCTCTGGGCCGAGGGAGAGTACCGGCAATGCGGTGAGTTCGTCGCCGCAAGCCGTCAGGCATAGCAGCGCCAGGAGTCGTGCATCGGCCCCCAGAGTATGGCTGCGTGCTCTCACACGGGTGCGCCGTCGGCTGGGTCGCAAAATCACACAGATCTAAACCCTACCACTACCTGCCGAGCCTCGGGCCGGTCCACTCCCGGCCAGAGATCGCTATGCCACTCCACGAGGGCCTCGATCTCCGAGATCAGAACCCACAGGTTGCCGTGGTCCAGCTTTGGATGGAGCCGCTCGATGTTCTCCAGCTCATCCCGGGACTGCACCGCGCCCAGTCGCCGCAAGACCGTATCCAGATCTGCCTGCGTCAGGGCGCGCAGATCCCAAACTCGCAGCGGCACCATTTCCGCCTTGTCATCAACGGCAAAGACACTCTTGATGTAGAAGGACTTGCCCGAGCGCAGGATCAGCTCGAGCACGAGAGGTGGGATCGTCTGGCCCTTGGCCAGATCCAGGTACTCCCGAACGGTCAGGCTCATGAACCGACCCTTTCCTTCTGTTCCGCTTCAAACCGCCGCTTGATCTCCTCTGCCGAGACGGTCTCAAGCTCATGCCCCAGCAGCCACTCGTGACCAAACGGATCGCGCAGCCGGCTTTGGCGTTCGCCGTGACCGTAGTCCGTCGGCTCTCGCAAGACCGTCGCGCCGGCCTCGCGGGCGCGGGCCGTGAGCGTGTCCACCCCGAAGAGGCGGGTGTAGAAGCTCAGGGCCGCGGCGGCGTCACGCACACACAGATAGGGATAGACGTCGCGGATCACCGGCGGGGAATCGGCCGCCTTCTGGGTCATCTCCTTTGCCTCCATCTCATGTCAGGTCCCGAAGCCGTGTTTCAGCCTTCGCACGCTCTCAATCCCCGAACTGGCACGAGCCACCGCCCCGGCAGATCGCGACCGCTGCCGCCAGAGTGAGGCCCATTCCGAGCCCGACGCTCTTCCAGAACTCCGCGGCGGCCCTGAGGCCCTCTCGACATAGGGAGCGCGTCGATCCTCTCAGTTGCCGCCAATGTCTCGAACCAGATAGCCCCAGACCGAGCCGACCGCCAGCCTGTCCCCCAGGCGTGACCTGGCCTCTTCGACGCCCATCGCCGCATTTCCACCCAGACCCAAACCTATGCTTCCTCCAGGAATGCCGCGCGGCAAGCGATAATCGCCGGCTAAATGCGGCCAAAGCCGTCCCTCGGAGCGAGCATGAGTCCATCCGATGGGCGATGCCTAGTTCATCGGTCCAACACTACAGTTCATCCCGGTGTCGAGAACGTGCTCGTACACCTATCACGTTCTCCAAGGAAGAATACATGACCAAGATCGAAAACAACTCCAGACAGGCCTCGTGGTTGAAGGGCGTGCTGCTGGTCGCCCTCGTGGCCGGATGCGATGGAAGCAATCCTGTGGACCTCTCTCCGACCGCCCCCGGCGGTGGTTCGGGCACGGGAGGAGCTGAAGGCCATGGTCCAGCCCCCGTGGACCTCGGAACGGCTGGGACCTATGTGATTTTGGCCAAAGACCAGGTCTCGAACGTTCCCACATCCGACATTACCGGAAACATCGGCCTGAGTCCGGCCGCCGCGACTTTCATCACTGGATTTCCGCTTGACCTCCCGGCTGGCGCGGCGTTTTCGACCACCCCCGAGGTGACTGGCAATATCTACGCGCCCGGCTACGCGGTCCCGACCCCCGCCAACTTGACCACGGCGGTCGGTGACATGGAAGCAGCATACACCGACGCCGCCGGCCGGCCGACGCCGGATCATAGCGAACTGGCCGATGGCGACATTGGCGGGCTCACCCTCCCGCCCGGCCTCTACAAGTGGTCGAGCGCGGTTACCATCCCGGGGAATGTCACTCTCGAAGGGAACGCCAACGACGTCTGGATCTTCCAGATTGCGGGGGGTATCACGCAAGCATCCGGTGCGAGGGTTGTCCTGATCGGTGGCGCGCTGCC
>CAYYRT010000012.1:0-5333 GCA_964474055.1 uncultured Acidimicrobiaceae bacterium
CCGGCCGGCGTGGGCAAGGCTCATAAGACGGGCGTCAGTCCGGCCGAGGTCTATCGCTATGCAGATCGACCCGCCACGGTGCTGACTGAAAAGCAGGAAGCAACCATGGCGACTCAGTGGGGCACCCTCGGGTCAGGGAACCACTTCTTCGAGATGAGCACGTCTGAGGATGAGGACGTTTGGCTCGTGATCCACTCCGGGTCACGGGGAATCGGGAATCAACTCGCCATGAAGGCGATGGAAGCGGCCAGGGCCTACGCCGCTCGCCGGGGCATCCATTTAGAGGACTCGAACCTGGCCTACCTGGAAGAAGGAACGCCGGAGTTCGACCATTACTGGGCCGACCTCACCTTCGCCCAAAGGTACGCGTTCGGCAATCGGGAGCGAATGCTGGCCGCTGCCTTGGAGGCGATCCGGCGGCAGTTGCCGGACTTCGCGGTGGTCGAGGAGATCAACTGTCATCACAACTACGCCGACCGGGAGGAGCACGACGGCGAGCAGGTCATCGTCACCCGCAAGGGGGCGATTCGGGCCAGAACGACCGACCGGGGGATCATCCCCGGATCGATGGGCGCCGACACATACATAGTTCGAGGCCTCGGCAATCCGGCTTCCTACGAATCCGCACCCCACGGAGCCGGAAGGCGACTTTCCCGGGGAGCAGCCCGTCGTTCTCTGACGGTCAAGTCGCTGCGATCGGAGATGGCGGGCCGGACCTGGCTAGACAAAAGTGCCGAGGCCCTGCTCGATGAACACCCGGCCGCCTACAAGGACATCACCCAGGTAATGGCGGATAGCAAGGATCTTGTTTCGGTTGAGCACCGGCTGCGGGCGGCCCTCAACTACAAGGGGCTATGACTCCACCCTCACCCGGACCAGTGGAGATTCGTCGACCCACTTCGGAAGTGAAGACCGGGCCTTGTCGGGATCGGACCCCCAACTCTCGGTCAACATCCGAAAGAGGAGTACGGCCCGCTCCTCCGGATCGGTGATCTCCACGGCCTGCGCCGGAAGGTCGGCTTGCACTCCACGTTTGAGATGAAGGGTGAACTGTGGCTGGGCGACCAGATTGGCAAGCCAATCCCGCTTGCGGCCCGGTTTGCCACCGATGTACAGGTCGCCATCGAAATTGTGAAAGACGATTTCGATGCGACGGGGCTGGCCGCTGCGCCGTCCGACGGTGGTGATATCGGCGAGCCCACCCGCTTTGAGCGCCTGGACGACTTCAGGTTCCATAGCTGGGTAAAGCCGTCGGCCTGGCCGGTTATTCCCCCCCATAGAACCGCGCCAGCGCCTCGGCTTCCCTCTCCACGTCCCGATGCCACTTGTCCGGGATTGGCTCGAAGTACTGGGTTATTACTCGATCACCCTCCACGCGCCAGGTTCCGACGACGGTCCCATCGACGAGAAAGGTGCCGACCGACTGGGGCATCTTGGTGTTGAAGACAAGCGGACGAAACTCCTCGGGAATGATCCGGGCTCGGCGGCAATGGACCAGCAAGGATGCATCCCAGGTTGGGAGGAATCGGACCGGCGATGGGGTGTCGGGATCAGGGAGAGGGGCCTGAGGGAGGTCGACCAGTTCGACGCCTTGTTCAGTTTGGAATCGTCGCAAGCGGAGTCGGGCCAGGGCTGGCGCGATGTCGCCTATCGGCAGACCGGCCCATGTGGCGATCTCAGACGGTGTGGCAGGCCCGAACCCGGTGAGGTAACGCCGGACCATGTGTTCCCGTGCTTTGTCCAAGGGAACATCGACAGGCCCCAGCCAGTCTGCGGCAGCGGCGTACAGATCGGCGCGGCGTCGCTCCCACGTGCCCGACGGAGGTGCCCGCACAAGGTCGATCCACAAGCCGACGGCGTTGGCCTGATCCTTGCCGATCAGGGCCACGACCTCGGTCCACCGCTTCGAGCCGCCCGCCAGAAACTGGGCAACCTTGCCGGCCGCGGCTTCCATCTCGACAGGGTCGACCGCCCCGCGGGTGGCCTTGATCCACCACTCCCGGCGGCCTTGGCGGATTGCCACGTTTAGGGGCCAATAGTCGCCCGCCGTGACCAGGTGGATGGTTGCCCGCATCATCGTTCCCTGTACGACCTGGCGTTTCTCCAAGGCCGTTGTGAGTAGGGACCGCTGGAAGCCAGACATCCGGGTCCACAATCCGATATACATCGAAGGCGCGTACTGCGCCTGCAACCCGGCCACTTGTTCGAGCGCCTGCTTGAGGGTCAACCGGCTTCGATGCAATAGGAGTTGGCGGGCCAGCACCGCCCGATTGAGTTGGCGAGTTGTGAGTGTGGGCGGCGTCGCTCGCGTCACCCGGTGACAGTCAGGCGGCCGCTCATGTCGGCATGGATGGTGCAGACGAAGACGTACTCACCGGCGGCCAGTTCCTCGGGGACCGCAAACTCAAGGTTGGTGGTGGCGGGGATCTGGAGCGACTCCCACAGTTCGTCGGGCGAAGTGAAGGTGTGGTTCACCGAATCGCGGTTGTCGATCCGGAAGCTGGTGCCCGGTGCGACCGCGGGTGCCCGGCCAAACGACCGTCCCTGAATTGTCATTGTGACGATCGGCTGACCCGTCTCCTCTGTCTGTCCAGCACAAGCAGTGACGATCAGTAGGGCTGTGAAGAAACTGAGATAGCGGCGGATGAAAACCTCGCTTGATTTGTGGGTCGTCAGGGTATCGGGGCTTTACACCGAACCACGGGTACAACCAACGGTGCTGCCAGTGAACAGAGTGTCGACCTCGCTAATGGCAGCCGGACTAGGAGCGGCCAAAACAAAGGCGGCTTCGGCGTCCTCGAAGGTCTCCCTGATCGGCTCATCGGCCGCCACCACCGAGTCCACCCAGGTTTGGAAGGTGACCGCCAACTCAGCTGGCTCTTCGCTCAACGTCGCCAGAATGGCCTCCCCCTGGATGAGATGGTCGTCCCAGACCTGATAGTGGGCGGCAATGGCGTCGCGCGCAGCCACCAGGCGAGCCTCCCATCTCACCCCGGCCGACGAAAAGGTGCCAAGGGCCTGATCGACGTGGTCGGCGAGCCGGATTGTCTCGTCCAGCAACTCGACCCCATCCGTGTAGGCCAATCCCGGGTTCTGGTCGTCGATCACGGCGGCCACAAAGCAGTCCTGAGCGATAAAGAAGTCACGCCAGATTTGGTGACCTTCGGCGGCGGCGGTGAGGTCGACGAGTCGATCGAAATCGGAGACGTAGAGAACCCGGTTCCCAAAGTACCCGACAACAGCGACGCCAAGGATCGCCATGACCAGATAGAGAGGCCACCTCGTTCGCTCACGGGGGAGGTCGGGCTCGGGCGGATTGATGGCCTCAATGGTTGGTTCTGTCATGGTGGGGGCCCATACGGTAATGCCCGGGGCAACACCGGTTTCCTCAAGTCGCCTATTGTTGAACAGCCGTTCAGTAGAGAGATGGAGAGGTTGTGGCCAACGAACGACCCGAGATGCTTGCCAAGAGCACCACGCTCTATTTCGGTCCCTGGTACCGAAGGTCTCCGTTCTTTCCTTCGACCCTCGCTGCCGGATGTTCGGCCTTCGACATCTACAACCACATGTATCTCCCCGCCTATTACGACGACCCCGACGTCGAGTACTGGGCTCTCGTCAACGGGGTCACGATGTGGGATGTCGGTGTTGAGCGGACCGTGGAGGTGTCCGGCCCCGATGCCGATCGTCTGATCGATTACATCACCTGCCGCGATCTGACCCGTTGTGCCGTGGGTCAGGGCAAATACATGCCGGTGATCGCGCCCGACGGCGGGATCGTCAACGACCCCGTGTTGCTGCATGTGGCCGAAAACCTCTGGTGGATGCAGCTCGCCGACTCCGACGCCGGGCTTTATGCACTCGGCGTTGCTGCCGCCAAGGGCTTCGAGGCTGAGGTCTCCTACCCCGACGTTCACCCCATGCAGGTGCAGGGTCCGCTGTCGGCCCGCACCCTGGAAAAGCTCGTGGGGCCTTCTATCTACGACTTGAAGTACTACTGGCTGGCCAGCTTCGAGATCGCCGGGATTCCGGTGGTGATCAGCCGCACCGGGTGGACGGCGGTTCCTGGATTCGAAGTCAACCTTCTTGATGGCAGCTACGGAGCCCAGCTCTGGGACGCGGTGGCTGCTGCCGGGGAGGAGTTCGCCATACGCCCGATCGCCCCCTCGGAGGCCCGGCGGATCGAAGCGGGGATCTTCAACTACGGCTCGGACATAACGTTGGCTGACACCCCGCTGCACGTCAGCGGGATGGAACGACTGGTGGAACCGCAGAGCCAGGACTATCTCGGCAAGTCCGCCCTGGCAGGCCTGGCCGAAACCGGAGTTGATCGCAAGTTGGTGGGCATCTTTCTTGAAAGTGACCAACTGCGGGCCGAACTGTCAGAGGTGTGGCCCGTCTATCGGGATGGTCGCCAAGTCGGGCGGGTGACGGATGCTGTCTGGTCCCCCGGTCTCGAAAAGAACATAGGCTATGCCTGGGTGCCGATCGAATTGGCGAACCGCGGCACCACCCTGGACGTACTGTCCGAACACGGCGAGGAGATCATGGCCACGACCACCAACCTCCCCTTTGTCGATCCTCAGAAGAAGGTTCCTGCCCAGAAGCTGGCCGGCTAAGTGCTTGAGGCCCGGCGTTGGCGCCGCCGTCTGGCCTTCGTCCTTCCGCTGATGGTGCTCTCCGGTTTCGCCTACTCCTACTTCAACGCTCTCGAACCAGTCCCCCCGCCAGCGCCGACCACCAGCGCCGCCCCGGTCGCTGAGGTCCCAGCGGTAGTCGCGGTTTTCCAGGCCCGGGGAGGAGCAGGGCGAAGCGGTGTCGAGTCGCCGACCGGGCTGCTCGAGGTTCCTGACTCGCGGGCGCGGCTGGCGATGGGCGACATTCTCGGCCCGGCGGTTGCCCGCCAGCACATCGCTTTTCTCGGTATCCATGAGCACGTACGGGCACTCGATCTCGGCGCAGATGTGACCGCCTGGACGGCCGAACTCGGCGGTGCTGTATCGACCTCGCCTGTCATCGTCGGTGAACAGGTGGTGGCGATGAGCGGCGACACCCTCTTCGGCCTTGAGTTCGCCAACGGCAACCAGCGGTGGCATCTCGATTTGAGCCCCGGCAGCCACACTCCGCTGGCCATCGGAGCCATGCTCTTTGTAGGAGGCAGCGACGGTGTGGTGCGGGCCATCGACGCCGACGCCGGGCTGGAATTGTGGACGAGCGAGACGGAGGCGGCGCTGGCCGGTCCGCTCGCTTCCGACGGCCGAAACGTGGTGGCCGTCACCAGCCGCGGGTCTGTCCATGCCTTCGACCAGGACGGTGTGCCTCTGTGGACCCAG
>CAYYRT010000013.1:0-6453 GCA_964474055.1 uncultured Acidimicrobiaceae bacterium
CGGCACCCACCCCCATGACTCTCCCGGTGTTGCGCAGAGCCCGCGCCATCGGTGCACCCCCTGTTCTGAGACTGGTGTTCACGGCTGGATGCCATGAACTATAACGCGTCTAGTGGAGAGCGTCTGCCCAGCCGCAGCGCAGGGGGTTGAGATCGGACACCAGCCGCGCCGTCTCGGAGCTCAGGTCATCCCACCTGATGCCACCGGCGGCGAATTCAATCTCGGCGTACCAGAGCCGAAGCGCTTCCAGAAGGTCGCGAGTGGTATGCGCCAGCTGGCGCGCACTCTCCCGCTGCTGCCCCAGCCGCCTGAACTCTCCCAGCAGGCGGTTCAGCCGGTCGGCCTGCATTTCCAGCCGCTCTCGAAGCTCTGGAACGAAGAAAGCGCGCAGCTTCTCCAGGAGCGCCCGTTCGAGCTGGTACCGATCCAGAAAGTGATCCTCGATGTACCGGACCGCCGCCCACCTCTCCCAGAAGGTGGCCGCAGCGTCGCTGACGGGCATCAGAAACTGGTCGGAATCGGCCATCCAGTTGTCGTGCGCGGCAGCGAACCTGGAGAAGAGCGTGCCGGCTGCTCTGGCGTCCGGCTGAGTGATCATGGCAGGTGCATGCATAGGACGACTCGCAGTTGAGATGAAACGACTACAGCCGACCGGTAGCAACGGCGCGCATGATATCCGTGGTGGAGATCACCCCCAGTACCTGGTCGCCTTCCACTACGAACAGCCGGTGAATGTCGGCATACAGCATCTGCTGGGCGGCTTCCCTTACCTCGGTATCCGGCGACACGGTGAGGGGGCGATGAGTCATGATGTCGCGAACCGTGGTATCCTGGAGCAGCGTCTCTCTTGCCCGGGTGTCAGGGGCCTCGGCCTCGGAGGTGAGAACGTCGGTGCTGGAAACGACGCCCACCATCCGGCCTGCCCCGTCAACGACGGGTAGCGCCGAAATGTGCGAATCGGCCAGCGTGACCACCGCGTCGTTCACCATCGCATCCACGTCCACGGTCTTCACATTCCGCTGCATGAGCTCGCTGACTCGCATAGTTCCTCCTGATGATCTGCCGAGGCCGTCTCGCGTGCCTGCAGGTATAACCTCGCAGACCAGCCGACAAGTGATCCTGAAGCGGCCATGAAAGAGCCTTCATGAAGAGATACCTGGTGCAAACAAAACGACCCCGGGCGCTGGGCCCGAGGTCGGAAGGTGACCCGCCACGATTACTTGATCTGAATCTTGTTCGCCACAGCCGGTGCCACCTTGGCCAGATGGATCACCAGCATGCCGTCGTGATAGGTCGCCTTGACCTCCTTCTCGACCACGAGCGCCGGAAGACGGATCGTCCGCACGAACTTGCCGATCTCACGCTCGCGGCGCAGGTAGGTCTCACCCGAGGACTCCGTCACCAGCTCCCGCTGGCCGGTGATCGTCAGCAACGTGCCGGTCAGGGTGATGTCCAGGTTCTCCTTATGGACTCCCGGTACCTCGAGCCGCACGACGAACTCCTCAGCCGTCTCGGTCAGATCCAGCATCGGGAACCATTCGGTGCCTGCATCCTCATACGGGAACGGCGGCAGCAACGGCTCATTCAGGAACCCGGGCGCCATGAACCGACCGAACAACCGCTCCACTTCCTCGCCCACTTTCCCCGTCATGGGGGCCAGCTTCGCAACTCGCATATTTCCTCCAGTTGAAGCTTCAATTGCGAGCGCAATATAGCATTGGACTGATGAAGCCAGTGTGAATCCGGAGTGAAATCACGGACCGGGTGATCCGGGAATCTGCGCGCCATGACATGCAGTGCAGGACTGGGAGTTCTTCCGCTGCAGGGTGGCGGGATCGAAACCGGGACCATGGGGATTGAACCGGCGTCCGCCCTGGGCCGAGTGACAGGTTAGACAGTCTCGCTCGGCGTGGCAGGCAACACAGCTCTCGAGGCTCTGCCGCGCGGCCTGGCCGTGATTGAGGACGAAGGCCTGCTTCGCATCATGAAAGCCGATGCCTCGGAGCCGGCCTGGTGCGACCAATCCCGCGTTCACATGGCAGTTGGTGCAGAACTGAGCCTGGTTGTGGCATTCATTGCACGAGCTTTCCCGACTGTACGCGGCGGCGGGATGTGTCGTGAGGAACCCGGCCGGATGGTAGCCCGGCGGAGGATTTGCCGAGCTGGGACGATGGCACTCGAAGCACGCTGGCCGAGCGTGGCAGGCCACGCAGCTCTGCGGCCTCGCTGAAGCGGGAGCTGCGTGGCTCTTGGAGAAGTCCAGGCCATGGGATTCCGGCCGCTTACGCTCGATCTCGGCCCCCTTGCCGCCGCCTGGTGCCGCAGCCGGAATGGCTTGGACGCTGGCGGGGGAGGCTACGTGGCAGGTCAGGCAGCTCTCCTGGGTGTGACAGGTGGCGCAAGTGGCCGATCGTTTGCGCGCCTGTCCACCGTGCCGGCGGAGGAACGCCGGGTCGGCATGGCTCGAGGGGGCCTCGAGCTCCGCCCGGACCGCCAACGAGCGTGGATCTCGAGCGAGCGCCTGGATCGCCGGCACCTCCTGCGCGTTCACGTGGCACTGGGCGCAGAAATCCTGAGCGTGACAGGTAGCGCAGGAGGCGGCGACCGGGCGTGCCGCACGCGCCAGCTTTCCATGCAGCCGGGCGGCGAATCCGGGTTCCCGATGGGACGCCGGAGCCGGAAAGTCACGTATCGCTGCGCTGGTGAGTCGAGCCGCCTGGACCAGTGGCAGGTGGCAGGTCGAGCAGGCGGTGTCGGGCGCGTCGAAGTGTGACTCGCTAATTCCATGGCAGGTGAAGCAGTTTGGGACAACAGCACGACGCACCTGCATCGGGTCAGTACCCGGGGCAATGTGGCAGGCCGCACATGAGAGGACGGAATCAGTGGCCGCAGCCTTGACCACCAGATCCGCATGCTTCGGGTGGGTGAACCGCAGATTGCTCGCCTGGGGCTGGTCCGGTGCGCTCCACTCCACGGCGGGCTCGACGGTGCCGTCGTGGCACGCCTCGCAATCGGCCTTGGCCGGCCAGAAGGCCATGCTTGGATCGGCTGCGCCGGCGTGGCACCCGACGCAGCTGGGAAACACGGCCCGGTGTTGCCAGTGGTCGAAGCGGTCTTGAACCATCCTGCCGCGCGCGTGCCCCACTGCTGCGACCGCCCCGGCCACCAGCACGGCGGCGAATACCCGCGCCAGTTTCACCGTATACCGGCCCGGGGCAGTGCCGGCTGGGCCGGTGGGAGCGGCACAACATCGGTCTCGCTTCGGAGCACCAGAGTTACCCGGGCCATGAGCCGGGTCTGGTTCCAATCGAAGGCCGCCGCGTCGGGACGATCGCGCGTCTCAGCGTAGTGCGCTGCCCCCAACGCAAGCCTGAGCTGCTCCATGGGCCGCCACTCGGCATCGAGGCCTAGCGCTTTCACCGACGCCTCCTGGAACCGGAACTCCAGCGGGCGCTCGAGCGTAGACCCGTAGGCCACGAGCCACAGCTCCGAAACTGGCCGGAGCGTGATGGTCCCCTCGAATCCATGGGAGGAAGCGCCCGGTCCGTGCTCTTCGCGGTATCCTGCGTCGAGGCTGAGCGTGGCGATCGGGCTGTAGGAGATCCCGAAGCCCAAGCGGTACCCATCGTCTTCCACCGACACCAGGGGGGTCTCGGTTTCAGTCGGCGAAAAGGCGTACTGCTCCCAGCGGCCTCTCACCTCGACGCCGCGGAGCGGTCGGAGCCAGAGACCGGCGTTGACTGCATGGTACGGGACCGGAGAGAAGGCCCCCCAGATGGTCCACAGGTCGAAGTGGGGCCGGTACTGCCGGATCCCTCCCGTGACCGTGAGCCATGGTGCCGTGTAGCGAAGGGTAGCGTCGGCATTCCCGAACCAGGTGTTGGCGAGATCGTACTCCGCACCCGCCACCAGGCTCCAGCGGGGCCGCGGCTGGAAGTCCAGCGAGATGGCAGTCCGTTCGGAGGCGAAGTGGCGCGACTCACGGTCCACCTCGCGCTGGTAGTCCAGCCGGACCTCAGCCAGCCGGCTGCTCCAGCTGACCGCGGCACCCGCCAGGATCTGGCGGCGCCGCGGCTGAAACTCGTCCAATGGGTTGAGTGCGGGGCTGGTGAGTGGAATTGCAGTGGCCCTGGCCAGGCCGAGACCCACGTAGGCTTCGGCTTGCAGACCGTGTCGGCCGGGATGTAAGGTCGCCTTCGCGCCGTCGAATCCGAGCACGCCGAGCCGACCGCTCAGGAGCTGCCGGCCGCCGCGTGCCGTGAAGAGCGGGTGCACGTACTCGGCGTACCCCTCGATCAGCTGGCCGTTGGGCTCCGTTCCGGGCCAGACCTCCCCATCTCCCAGGTCGAAGCCGACTCTGCCGTTGACCCGGATGCTCAGACCGCGAATCCCAAGCCCCCAGAGGGTAAGGTCGGCGGAGGAGACCACCGGGCCGCCGCGCAGGGCGGGGCCGGGTCGGAAGAAGAAACAGAACGCGCTCCCTTGAGCGCAGCGCACGGCGAAGCCATCCGCTGTCTGCAACCCGCCGGTTGCCGCGGGAACGGCATCGGAGGCAAGAATGCTGTCCTGAGTGACCCCGCGGAACGCCGCGCGCTGCGCTTGGCCATCGAGCCGCAGGCGATACCCTTGGGCTTGAGCGTTCGCCGCCGTCAGGCCAACCAGCCAGGCGCCGAGCATAACGGATATTGGTGGCCACTTCATCGGCGGCTACCCGCTCCCGTCAGGCGGGCTCGATAGGCTTCGGGAGTCGCCTGCAGGTGGCAGAGGGTGCACTCCTTCGGCTCATAGTGGTTCACCTCGGGGTCATGGCAGGCCAGGCAGAACGACCGGGTCGGACTCAGGGCCGCCACGGTAGCCGAGGCATGGCATCGGTTGCACGCCAGGTGCGTGTCCACCGGCGGCTGGTGCGCGGTCACGATCTCCGCCGTGCGATGGCAGGTGGCGCAGTCCCGGTCGGCGGTGTGATGGTCTTCATGGCAGCCGCTACAGTCGGCTGCCTCCGGCGTGGGAGCGAGGCTCACCACGGTCTGGTGGCACTTCACGCAGGCGACGTCGCGGTGCGATTGATGGGCAAAGTCTACCTCCCGAGCTCGGCGCGGGTGCCGGGAGACCGCCACCTGGACCGTCACCTGCTTGGGTTCGGCGAGCTCGGAGTCCTGGTGGCACTCGGCGCAATTACTCGCGGCAGGCCGCTGATGGTGGCAGATCTGGCACCCGCGGGGCGCCTCGAATGTCAGCGGCCGCCGCCTGGAGCGGAGATCGTGGCAGGTGAGGCAGGCGAGTCGGCTATGGCGTTCGTGGGAGAAGGTGTCGCTGGGAGAGGCGGAGACATCGGCCCGGCTCTGGGGCGGATCTTCTTCCGGGGGAGCCGCCCCTTGTCCCCGGGCGCGCCCAGGCACGATGAGCCGGCGGGGCGGCTCGCGCGACGAGGTCTGCTTGAGAGCCTGGGTCGTGTCGAAGGGGAGCGGTGGGCGGAGACGGAGCCGGCTCCGCGGGCCGTAC
The DNA here is from genome assembly GCA_964474055.1 of uncultured Acidimicrobiaceae bacterium. GTDB lineage: Bacteria > Actinomycetota > Acidimicrobiia > Spongiisociales > ZC4RG35 > JAICND01. Next base: position 5,503 of record CAYYRT010000013.1, read on the forward strand.
CGCACATCCCTGTGACAACCCACGCAGTCGCTCGCGTCCACCCGGGCGGCGTGCGGCTCGTGGCAGGTCTCGCAGCGCTGGGCGACCTTGCGGTGCGCGGCACCGGTGTGGAAGTCCACCACCCGCCAGTCGGCATGGCACTGCGCTTCGGCGCAGGACTTGAGCGCGTCGGCCGGCTTCACGTCCACGTGAGGTTTGTGACACATGCCGCAGCCGCCGCCGTGCGGCTCCCGGGCCGGGTCGTAGGTCGCGAGCAGGGTGCGCATCTCGTGACACCCGAAGCACTGGCGGGACGCGGGCCGCAGCAGCGCCAAGGCCGAGTCGGGGGCCAGAAACTGTGCGTCCGCCGTGAACTGGTGGCAGGAGTTGCAGTAGAGCAGCTCCTCGTTGGGCAGCGGCGGCCGGCCAGCGTCGAAGCGGCTGCTCATCCGGCCGAGCCGGATCCTGATGCTGTCGGTGAAGTGGCATCCCTGCTGGGCGCAGGTCGTGTCCGCCGGCTGGAACCGGTGGGCCGTCCGCGCGTGGCAGGTGAGGCATTCCACGTCCTTGAGTGCCGATGAGTCGGAGTCGAGGTGAGTCCGGTGCCCTGCGGTTGTCGTAATCCGCTTCCAGGTGTCCTTGGCGGGCCCGGTCACGTGGCACTGCTCACAGATCTCACGGGGCACCTTGCCATGGGCGGGAATCTTGTCCGGCCGCGCCACGATCCAGTAGAACAGCTCCTTGGTCTGGGACTTGAGCTCGAAGGGGTGGCAGGAATGACAGGACAGGGAGTCGTGCTTGCCCTCGTGCTTGTTGACCAAGAGGTAGGTCCCGGTGTCCGGCCGCACGAACAGCTGGCCGCTGGGCACGAAGATGTGGCACCCGGCGCAGAAATCGTTGTCGTTCATCATGAAGTCGTACGTCTTGACGCCCGTGCCGACCACCAGCAGCAGCACGGCGCCGACTGCAGCC
>CAYYRT010000014.1:0-5977 GCA_964474055.1 uncultured Acidimicrobiaceae bacterium
CTCGCCTTCGGTGACGTAACAACCCGCCACCATTCCAATACGAGGGACTTTGAACGTGGCCCTCACTTCAGCCGTGCCCAACACGGCCTCGACCTTGTCGGGTGCCAGTCTCCCCACCATCATCTGCTCGAGCTCTTCCAAAAGCTCATAGATGATCCCGTAAGTACGTATCTCGATGCCCTTTTCTTCGGCCAACCGGCGGGTCTTGCCATCGGGGCGAACATTGAAACCGATGACGACCGATTCGGTGACCTCGGCCAACTTGACGTCGTTCTCATTGATGCCCCCGACGGCACCGTGCATCACTTCGATCCGGGCGTCTTCCCTTTTGATCTTGGCCAGAGACTCACGGAGCGCTTCGAGCGACCCGTGGGCGTCCGTCTTGAGAATCACCCGCAACTCGGCTTCTTCCGCCCGAAGCTGCTCGAGCAGATTGGCAAGCCGTTCACGAGCGTTGGCAGGAGCGTTGAGCTGGGCCTCCCGTTGGGAGTGAAGTGTTTGTTCGGCGAGGCTGCGGGCTTCGCGGTCGCTGGCCACGACCTCGAAGGCGTCGCCGGCGGTGGGGATGTCGGTCCATCCCATCACCAGTGCGGGGCTGGAGGGGGCAGCCTCCTGCATGCGGCCTCCCGTGTGATCCATCATCGCTCGCACCCGCCCGGCCGCCGACCCCGCCACCACGGCATCACCCGGCCGCAACGTTCCCCTTTGGACGATGAGAGTTGCGGTGGGACCCATCCCCGGGTCGAGTTGTGACTCGATGACGACTCCAGAAGCCGCCGGCTTGGGATTAGCCCGGAAGTCCTCGAGCTGGGCGATGAGGTCGAGGATCTCCAGTAGGTTGTTTACGCCTTGGCCAGTGAGAGCGGACAGCTCTACCGCCGGGATGTCGCCGCCCAGATCCTCAGTAACAACCTCGAACTCGGTCAGCATGGTCCGCACACGCATGGCGTCGGCGTCGGGAAGATCAACCTTGTTGATGGCCACCACCATTCGGACGCCAGCGGCCTTGGTGTGGCTGATCGCCTCGATCGTCTGTGGCATCACGCCGTCGTTGGCAGCCACCACGAGAACGACGATGTCGGTGACCTCGGCGCCCCGCGCCCGCAGCGTTGTGAAAGCCTCATGACCGGGGGTATCGATGAAGGTGATGCTGCGCCCGGCTACTTCGACCTGATAGGCACCTATGTGCTGGGTGATGCCTCCCTGTTCGCCGGAGACGACGTTGGACTTGCGAATGGTGTCGAGCAACGTTGTCTTGCCATGGTCGACATGGCCCATGATGGTCACCACCGGCGGCCGGGACACCAGGTCGGTGGGAAGGTCGTCGAATCGGCGCTTCTGTCTGACGGTGGGCTTCACGGTCTGGCGCTCGACTTCGACTATGGCTCCAAAAGACTCGGCCACCGTGTCCAGATGATCCACAGGCATGAGGTGCCCGATGCCCGCAATGACTCCCCGGGTGAGCAGCGCCTTGACAACGTCGCCAGGACTCTCCCCGATGGCTGCGGCAAACTCTGCGACAGTCGCGCCTTCCTTGACGGTGACCACCTTCACTTCTTGTGCGGGTGGTGGTGTCACAACCGGGACAGATTCCGGTTCGGTGGGGAGATCGACTACTTCCGGCTCGGCCTCGACCGCCACCGAGCCCTTCTCCTCGCTCAGCGCGAGTTTGATCAGTTCGCCGTCGGTTTCCTCAATGCTGGAGGAAGCGGTTTTTGCCTCGATGCCCAACAGGTGGGCCTGATCCAACACCACCTTGGACTCGACCCCGAGCCCCCGGGCGAGTTCGTAAACACGTACTTTGGCCATTAGCCACCCGACTCTTCGGCGGGCTCGGCGGGTGACTCCGACTCGGCCACAACGCCAACAGGCACGGCATCCTCGGAAACCGGCACCTCTTCAACCGTTGGAGCCTCCTCAACAATTGGAGCCTCTACGACCACGGGGGCTTCAACGACGGGCTCCGGGACGTGGTCGGAGTGGATATCGACCTTGTAGCCCGAAAGGCGGGCCGCGAGCCGGGCGTTCTGGCCCTCCTTGCCGATTGCCAACGAGAGTTGGTGCTCGGAGACCACGACGTCGGCCACCTTGTTGACCTCGTCGATCTTGACCTCTTTCACCTTGGCAGGACCGAGGGCTTCGGCGATGAACTGACCGACGTTGTCACGCCATTGCACAACATCGACCTTCTCGCCACGAAGCTCGTTGACAACCTGGCGGACCCGTGACCCGCGAGCACCCACACAGGCCCCCTTGGGATCGACATTGGGGTCGTGGGAGATCACGGCGATCTTGGTGCGATGTCCCGGCTCCCGGGCGATCGCGACGATCTCAACCGTGTTGTCGGCCAATTCGGGAACTTCGAGTTCAAGCAATCGCCGGACCAGATCGGGATGGCTGCGGCTTACGACAATCTGGGGCCCCTTGGTTTCGTTGCGGACCTCGAGAATCAGGGCCTTTACCCGGTTGCCCCTCTCCAAGCGCTCGTACGGGATTCGCTCGGAGCCAGGCAGGATCGCTTCGGCGTCGCCCAGCTCGAGAATGGTGAATCGACCGTCGACCTGTTGAACGATTCCGGTGATGAGGTCGCCCTCTCGCCCGGCGTAGACGTCGTATACCTGTTCCCGTTTGACGTCCCGCAGCCGCTGTTGGATCACCTGTTTGGCCGTTTGGGCCGCGATGCGCCCAAAGTCATCGGGAGTGTCTTCCCACTCTCGGGTGACGTTGCCGTCCTCGTCGAGCTCCTGGGCATAGACGATGATGTCACCCGAGTCGGGGTCAATGGTGACCCGAGCCTCCTCAGCGGCGCCCGGGCTACGTTTGTAAGCAGACACGAGCGCGTTGGCGAGGGCGTCGAGGATGGCGTCGACACTGACTCCCCGCTCCCGACCCAGGGACTCCAAGGCGTCCATGACCTGAGTGTCGATCTTCATTGTTTGCCTCCCGGACTACCGGGTTTGGGGGCACGCTCCCAGCGAAACACGGTCCGGGCCGATGCGACCGACTCATATGCGAGTTCGACCCCGTCCGAGTTGTCGGGTTGCAAGGTGAATCCATCCTCACCCGCTGCCGTCAAAAGACCCCGAACAGTTGAAGTGGCGGTCTTCACCACAACTTCCCTACCGATCGACTTTTGAAACTGGGAGGGCCGGGTGAGTTTGCGCTCCAGGCCGGGTGAAGTCACTTCCAGGTGGTACGGCCCGTCGAGTTCAATTTCGGCGTCGAGGAGGCGGGACAAGCCGCGCGACACCTCGGAGATACGGTCGAGGTCGATCCCACCAGACTGATCGATGGTGACCCGGAGGGTGCGGGCTCGCCCGCGACCGAGCAACTCGAGGTCATCGAGTTCGAGACGCTCGGCGGCGAGATAAGGCTCGACCACCTTCCAAATCTGCTCCACGTTCTCCATCTTCTCTCTGTCCAACACCTCAGTACGCGCCAATCGGACGGGGTCCCGACCGAGCAAACCTCGTCCTGTCGAAACAGTAAAGAGGTGGGCCGGGCGCCCACCTCTCAACGAAAGCGTCCTTAACTTGGCTGAAGGATTATAACCGGCCGGGGCTCAGCCGCTGGAGGACTGGAACCGTGCCATGAACTCGGCCAGCGCTTCGACCGAGGACATGGGAAGGGCGGCGTAGACGCTTGCCCGGCATCCGCCCACGCTGCGATGACCTTTCAGACCGACGAACTGGGCATCGGCAGCTTCGTGGAGGAAGCGACTCTCTAGTTCCTCGTCCGGCAGCCGGAAAACGACATTCATGTGGGAACGATCGGCTCGCTCCACCGGACTGCGGTAGAACCCGTTGCTGCCATCGATGGTCGAGTAGAGCAAACCGGCTTTGGCAGCCGCCTCCTTTTCGAGTCCCCTTACCCCGCCCTTCGCCTTGATCAACTTCAGAACCTTCCCCATCAGGTAGATGGGGAACATGGCCGGCGTATGACCGAGGGAGCGGTTGTCCGCATGCCAGCCATAACGCAAGAAGGATCCAAGGTTGGTCTGTGCATCGTTGAGAGCAGATAGGCGTACAAACACGACCGCCATCCCGGCCGGAGCCAGGTTCTTCTGGACTCCCCCGTAGACGAGGTCAAAGCGGTCCCATTCGATCGGGCGGGCCAGGTAGTCGCTCGACATGTCGGCCACCAGGGGCACGGCTACGTGCGGTAATTGAACGAGACGAATGCCCCCGATCGTCTCATTGGTGGTGATGTGCAGATAGCGAGTCGCTCCTTCGACAACCACTTCATCAGGCGCGGGCATACGGGTGTAGCCGACTCCTTTGCCATCCCAGGCCGGATAAACGGAACCGTGTGGTCCGGCGTCTTCGAGGGCTCTCTTCCCCCACGACCCCGAAACCACGTATCCGCCCCTCTCGCCTGAATGGAGGAGGTTCATCGGGACCATGGCGAACTGGAGAGTTGCGCCGCCCTGTATGAAGAGGACTTCGAAGTCCGCCGGTGCCTCGGCCACCTCCCGGGTGAGCCGCAGCGCTTCGTCGTGCACGGCCTCGTATTCAGGCGAGCGATGGGAGAGTTCGATCATCGCCATGCCCGTTCCCGCAAAGTCGATGAACTCGGCCTGAGCTTCCTCGAGGACTTCCAAGGGGAGGGTGCAGGGCCCGGCCCCGAAGTTGTGGACACGCATAGACCGGACGGTAGGCGTGAGACGTGAGGCGTGAGTACCTTGCGGGAGTGGAGCAGAGCGTCGAGGTCGAGGTCGTCCGTGTCCGCGGAGCCGATTCCGAGCCAGGTCGCGATCTCGTGGTGGTTGAAGAACCTATGGAGATCCGGCTCGGGGGCGTTCCGCTGGCGGTCCTGATGAGGACTCCAGGACAGGAGGCCGATCTGGTTCTGGGTTTCTGCCTCACCGAAGGAATCGTCCTGTCGCCCGCCGAGGTGGCCGGGGTGGCCGCCGAAGGGGAAGGTGCGCGTTTTCGGGTGGATCTGGCCCCCGGGGTTGAAGTCGACCCGGAGCAGTTCCGTCGCAACGCCTACACCACCTCGTCGTGCGGCATATGCGGCAAGGCCTCGATCGACGCGGTCCGGGTTGCAGCTCGCCCGCTGCCCGCCGGGCCCCAACTCGACTTCGACTTCTTACGTTCGCTCCCCGATCAACTGGCAGCCGCCCAGCCGACCTTCGCCGCGACCGGTGGGCTGCACGGAGCGGCGATCTTCTCCAGTTCGGGGGATTTGCTCTCGGCGGCCGAGGACATCGGCCGCCACAACGCTACCGACAAGGCCATCGGCTACCTCGCCCGAAGCCAGTGGCCTCTCGGTGAGGTGATCCTCATGGTGTCGGGAAGGGTCTCGTTCGAGATCACCCAGAAGGCAGCCGTAGCGGGCATCCCGGTGGTGGCCGGTGTATCGGCCGCGTCTTCGTTGGCGGTGGAACTAGCCCGCGACCTGGGCATGACCCTGGCGGGCTTCGTTCGGGATGAAAAGCTGGTGATCTACGCGGGAGCGAGCCGCGTCACGGTTCCTTAGCTACTCCCGACAAGGCCAGGATGACCGCGCCGAGGAGGGCGAGACCGCCCGCGACCTGGCCTGGAGTCTCGCCGAGCGGATTCCCCTTGATGTTGACGTAGGCGTCGCCAACACACGTGGAGGTCCCGACGATCTTGCCATAGACCCGGTAGATCCCACGCAAACCGCCGAGAAGTTCGGCTCCCGCCACACCTTGGTCTTTGGCTCTCTGGACCAGTTCGGGAATCGTCGTCGAGTCGACCGAACTGAGGGTTCCGGCCGTGTTGCGATCGCCCCCCTTGGCAACCGGCACCGCAAACCCGCCGATGTATACATAGATCACCAAGTTGTGATCCATGATCGCCTCGGGTGAGGTGGCGACCCAACTGATAGACCCCTCAGCATCGATGTCAAACGGATTGGAACTGGTTGCGTCGTTCATATTGGTGCTGTCGAGATCGCTGGTGGCTGACACCGTGCATCCGCCTGCAAGGAACCCAGCCAACGCTGCGCTCGC
>CAYYRT010000015.1:0-13013 GCA_964474055.1 uncultured Acidimicrobiaceae bacterium
AGGAGCTTGGAGAACCCCACGTCCACGACGGAACCCATGCGGCGGAGATCGATCCATCCCCGCTGTGAGGCCACGGCGGCTAGCTCGTAGAGCGTATCCTTCGGCGCATCCAGGAGCTCGGTCCAGAAAGTGGAAAAGAGGAGCGGACCGCGCGCCCCCGTAAGACGCCCGAGGACAAGCGAATAGACGGTCGCTTCGGGAGAAACGGTGGGGTGCGCGCGTCTCCGGGTTTTACCGGAGGTGAGGTGACCAGATTGCGTCCACGATGCGTAGAGATTGCTCCCCATCGACCGCAGCGTCTTCGGAGTGAACCGGTCCGGAGCTCCCACCTCGATGGCCTTGGTGAAGTCGCCCGAACTTACGACCGAGTCGAGCGGAGCGTCCAGGATCACTGCGGCGCTCGCCTTCAAAAGCGGATCACGGGCGCACGCGCACAGGATGGCCAGGAGTGGCTGCCCAGCGGAGTCGGTTCTCCACAGGTGGCGAAAGCATCGAAATACCGCCAGGGATGGGTCGAGACCGTAGAGCTCGCGCAGCTTCTTCCACGACCACAGGCGAGTGGAGGCCGTTCCCTTGCCGAGGGCATTTTCCTCCATGATGGCTATGCGGTAGTCGTCGTAGCTGGCTCCGACGGGCGTCGCGTGGAGAAGCTGGCGGAGGTCGGCCAGCATGATGCTGCGGCTCCCGTGCGTGCCGCGGTCGCCGGAACGGAAACCGAATCGGGTAGGAAGAGTCCCTACACCGGGGGCTCTGTCAGACCCGAGCTTCGAAGAGTTCGCGAGCATCAGGCCGCCTCGCGGTCGTGAGAGGACCCTGGGTGCTGGAGCGTCTCGTTCACCTCTGGGTCAGCAACGCGTTCGAAGGCAGACTCAGAGGGCTCCTGCTTCCTGGGGAACTCGGAGCGGGCGATCGTCTTCGAGCGCTCGGGGACGGCGTCCATGAGGTGTCTATTTTAGGGGACAGGGGCTGACAGGGGGGCTGTCTCATGTAGGGACGCCCAGGGGCGAACGGTCGCACAACCCGATCGGCCCGAGCAGCGGATGAGGGGGGACCTCACCGGGGCAAGGCCTGTTGTCTCGCCGGCGACCGAGAGAGGGCCCAGCAGCGCACCTGGTCGGCGGGCGGTCGGGTGCGCCAAAGACCCGCCGTTCCGCGGTAGGGCGTGATCGGGCTTGCAGATGGGCACTTGCCCGCTCTCCCGCGCGAGGATCCGGTGATGACCGACCGCCTGCGCGCCGGATTGAGGACAGAACCGCGCGCCCCTCAGGCGTCGACCCAGCGGACGACGCCGTCGGCAGTGAACAGAAGGCCACAGCGAAGCCGCCGACCGGCGAGGACGCCGGCGGCCTCCAGAAGCTGGCCGTACGTCCGCACCTGCGAGACGTAGGCTGGATACGCTGCCTCGACAGAGCCTGCCGGCGGCTGGTCGGTCTTGAAGTCGATGACGCTCAGGTGGTCGTCGACCGTCGCGACGAGGTCGATAAAGCCGCCGAGCAACTGGCCATCCTTCCAGGCCGCAGCGATCGGGTATTCGGTCCGCAACTCAGGCCTGGCCGGCCCAGTGACGCGTTCGGCGCGCAGGGCTTCCAGCGCGCGGGCGACATCGCCGACGGCGTCATCCAGGTGCTCCACCAACCCGACGCGTTCGGCCGCCCGACGGACGGCTTGGGACGTGGTCAATCCTTCGTGGCGAAGCATCAGCTCGATTGCGTGGTGGACCGCCTGGCCGAAGAGACTGCCGAAACGCCCCCCGCGCGGCTTGCGGGAAGCAGGCTCGAGCTCGTCCATGACCTCGTCTCGCGTCGCCGTGCGCGCTTCGCCGGTGACGCTCACCGGGCGAAAGCGGGGGCGTGCGGCCTCGACCGATGCGCGCGCCCACCGTTCCGCGATCTGACGCTCGACGTCGGTGGCGTTCGCGCGCGCTGCGGGCGCGGGTGCGCTGGCTTCTGTCGCCCACGCGGAGCCGACGCCATCGCGATAGGGATCGAGCTCCGTCACGAGTCGCCGATCCGCACCGTCGAGCAGATCTCCACAGATGTACTTTCCTGGTGGGACCGTCCCAGCTCGGGGGACGATAAGCAGGTCTCGTGCGCGCGTCGTAGCCACGTAAGCGACGCGGCGCCGCTCGGCGTCGAGGAAGGCTTGCTCGGTTTGCTTGAGATTCAAGCCGGCCGGCTCCTCCCAGGAAAGCCCGTTGAGATTCATGGCCCAGCCGCGGCCGTCGCGCTCCATGCGCCAGGCGCCCGTGTCGACGCGAGCGGTCCACTGGCCCTTGCCGTCCCAGAGGACGACGACTGGGAATTCCAGCCCCTTGGCCTGGTGGACGGTGAGGACCTGGACCGCCTCGGATCCGACTGGATGGGGTGGGTCGAGCTGGATGGGGCTGTCGACCCAATCACGCAAGCGGGCCGAGACCGCGTCGTAGTCGAGCCCCTCGACGGCCGCGATCTGCTCGAGGACTAGGCAGATCTCGCGCAGGCGGGCCAGACGCTGCTGCCCGTTCGGCCCCAGCGCGACGGCCCGCGCGAACGCCGTCCGGTCGAGGAGGTCGCGGGCGGTCGCGCCCGGCGCCCGCTCGAAGCGACGCCGCCGGAGTTCGTGTACGAGCTCGCGCGCCTCGCGGGCGCGCCGTCCTTCCTCGTCAGCCGGATTCCGTCCCTCGGCGAAGGCCGCGCGTTCGAGCACGAGGTCGGCGAGGTCCACCGCGAAGAAGGGCGGTCGCAGGATCGCCGCCTCGGCGACCCCGTCGTCGCGATCGGCGAGCGCTCGCAGGCCCAGGAGGAACTGGCAGTGCAGGGGATCCGCGAGGAAGAGCGTGCCGCCGCGGGAGGCATACGGGACGCCCTCGGCATCCAGCCACGGGAAGAGCATCGACAGCTTCCACGTGGAGACGGCCAGGACGGCGATATCGCCGTAGCCGACGCGCCGCGGTGAGCCGTCGAGCGGGTCCGTGACGCGGAGGTCGCTCGTCTCCGTGAGCCATCGCAGGTACCGCGCCAGCGCCCTGCCCTCGAGCGCCCGGTACTCGTCCACCTTGTGCCTGGCGGCGTCGGCGAAATCGAACGAAATGACCTGGACAGCCGGTCCCGTTGAGCCGGGGCGCCCCGAGCTCAGCGGTTGCTGGAAGACCCGTCCCGTCGCCGGATCGAAGGGACGCCCGTCCGTCGAGGTGCCGAGCACCCGGGCGAACCGGTCGTTGAGCCACTCGATGAGGGACGGGACACTCCGGAAGTTGGCCGAGAGGCGCGCTTCGAGGTGGTCCTGCCGGGCGATGATCTGCCGGACACGGTCGTACATGGCGACGTCCGCGCGGCGGAACCGATAGATGGACTGTTTCGGGTCCCCGACGAGGGTGAGGGCGCCGTCGCGGAGGACTACGTCCTCCCATCGATCGGCCCGCGGGTCGCGCTCGCAGAGGAAGAGGACGATCTCGGCCTGGAGCGGGTCGGTGTCCTGGAACTCGTCCACGAGGATGTGGTCGAACATCTGCTGGAACTCGGCCCGAATGGTCCGGTCGGCGACGAGCAGATCGCGCAGCTTCACGAGCAGGTCGAGCTGATCGAGCACGCGCTGGCGGGCCTTGACCCGTTCGTAGAGCGCGACGACGACCGGGAAGAGGCGGACGAGGCGCGTGGCCATCCACCGATGGAGCGGACCGGTGAGCTCCTGGCGCAGCGGCCCCGGGCGGCCCCGGTCGCCGTTCCGGTACACCTTCCAGAGCTGCCACGCGTCGTCGTCGCCGCCGAAGTCGTCGCGCTTCGTCGCGTCGCTTCGGGGGCTGCGCTCGAGCTGCTGCCGTAGCTCGCGCAGGATCCCGACGGGCTCGTCCCGGTCGCGCAGCCTGCGGAGGACCGTCGCCGTTCGCCGGATCCATACGGCACCAGGCGAGGCGCCGCTGACTGGCGCCGCCAGGCCGACGAAGGCATCCGCCGCCGCGCGGAATGCCGGGGCGTTGAACGGAGCCGACTCAACGTCGGGGGGCGGGATGTCTCGCTGGCGGATGAACCCGGCGACCAGGTTGTCCAGTCCGTGGAGGACCTGCCACTCGGTCTCGCGCGATTCCGCCTGGGTTCCCGCCGCGAGTGCGACCAGCACCGTGCGCGTGGCCTCGTCCGCTCGCGCTGCGGCCTCTGCGCCGGCGAGTTCCGCCGACAGGGTCCCGCTCTCCACCGCGTGCAGCAGCACCTCGAAGGTCTCCCGGACAAGCGCGTCGTCGTCCTCGGCGATTTCGTAGGACGGGCTCAGCTGAGCCTCCACGGGTCGGAGGCGCAGAAGGCGGTCGGCGAAGCTGTGGATGGTCCCCACGTACGCGACGTCGAGGCCGGAGAGCGCGTTGTGCAGACGGGCCGCGCGCTCCCCGCGGAGGGCGGGGTCCGTCAGCTCCTGCAGGAGCCGCTCGCGGATCCGCAGGCGGAGCTCGCCGGCCGCCTTGCGGGTGAAGGTGATCGCGGCCAGGCGTCCGATCGGAATGGCGGGCACGTCGTTCGTCGGGGCGATCATCTCGACGAGGCGGTCAACGAGGATCGTGGTCTTACCCGTGCCGGCGCCGGCGTCGACCAGCACGTTGCGGGCGCGCTCGGCGATGGCGGCGTCGCGCTGCACCTGGTCGGGGGCCGGGGCGTGCGAGGGACGCACGTTCAGTCCTCCGGCTCGAGCTTCACGTTCTTGATCGCGCGGAAGCGCGCGAGCGCCCCGGTGCCGGCGGCGAGGAGGCGTGCGGCTCGCGCGTAGACACCGTCGCCGCACACGGGACGGAAGCAGCAGTAGGTACAGTCATCGACGTCCGGCGTCCGCGGGAACGAGCGTTCGGCCAGGAGCTCGGCCGCGATGGCCAGCCACTCGCGGGCGGCTGGCTCGAGCACCTTGTGGAAGTCGTCGCGCCAGGCGCGCTCATCCGCACCTCGGCCGACGTACGCGTAGGCGGCGCTGATCCGTGGCGGGATCTGCCACTCGGTGGCGAGATGCTGCGCGACCAGCCCGTAGACGGCGATCTGGATGTCGAGCGCCGGATCCGGCGCCGCCTTCTTGCCCACGCGCGGGTGGGCACGACCGGTCTTGAGATCGCGCACGAGCGTCGATGGCCCGTCGACGTCGATACGATCGATCTGGCCACGCACGAACAGCGATCGTCCTCCAGTAGGAAGCTCGACCGGCACTGGCACGCCGAATGGGCGCTCGACGCCAATGAAACGGAGCGGCGTCGTCGCGCCTGCCCACTCGTGCTCGAGGAGATCGTAGAGGTCGCCCCTGAGGCGCTCGCGCTCGCGACCCCGAACGACGTCACCAACGAGCGGGTACTGCTCGAGAAACGCCGCGAAGACGCGCTCGACGGTGACGTCGGCCTCGGCGCGCCACTGCTCGAGCGTGTCTTGCCTGGCGCAGAACGACGCTCCGTGGACCCGAAAGAATCCCTCGGCCACGAGATGGAAGAGGGCACCGTAGGCCGGCTGGCCGATCTCTCGCGGCCGGGGCGCCGACACCGGCTCATCGAACCCGAGGACGTTCCCGAGGAGGAACAGATGCGGGCACGCGAGGAGCGTCTGGAGCGCGGACGGCGAGATCGGCCGTGCGGGCGTGAGGCCTGGAACGCTGCAGCTGGCCGCGGCCGCGCCAAGGATGCCGTCCAGTGGTCCGGGGCCCTCCGCGTCGCGCAGCAGCGCGATGCGCTCGAGGTCGAGCGAGGCAGTGCCGCGCCAGCGCGCTGGGATCGCAAGTGCGCCGGCCGCTACGCCGTCGTGCCAGGCGGTCTCTCCGAGCGGGACTCCGCGCCGAAACTCGAGCGTTGCCCGGCGCGCCGGGACGAAAGCGTCGCGTCGGAGCGCGCGGGCATCGGGAACGACTGCGCCCGGTTCGCCCGTCGTGGCGTTCGGGCGCCCGAGAGCCGCTGCGGCCTCCAGAATCACTGAGGACGGCTCGCGCTGGGATCGCAGGGTGTCGAGCCGAGAGAGGGAGAGCGCGACCCGGAGCCCGGCGTCGCGAATCACCGTGTCGAGGGCGTGAAGGGCCTCGAGTGCCCTGTCCGCGGCCGCCGGTGGAGCGATCTCCTTGCCATCGACGCCGACCGTCCTCAGTCCGGCGCGCAGGCGGTCGGGGATCACGGGATCCTCGCGCGGGAGAGCGGGCAGGTGCCCCTCTGCGAGGCCGATCACCCGTACCGCGCGGAACGGCAGCCCCACCGCATCGCGGACGGTCCCGACATACACCGCGGGCTCGCCGAAGCGACCGTTCGTCGTGCGGGTCGCGACGATCGCGTCCTCGATGAGCCGCAGAGCGTCATCGAGGTCGAGCGCCGCGCAGGCTGGGTCGGATGCGATTCCGGCCAGTCGTTCGTCGAGCAGTGCCTGGACGCGCGGGCCGTCGCCCGGTTGCAGCAGCCATTTCTCGAAGAGGGCGCGGAGCGCGGGCCACACCTCGCCGAGTGGTGCGCCGCTCACGACGAGCCGTGCCACGTCGACGAGGGCCTCGAGCGCCGGCTTCACGGCACGGAGATCGGCAAGGAGCCGCTCGAGGTCGCGGGCTTTTCGCGCGAAGCCCGGGCTCTCGTCGCCGGCCGCACGCATCCTTTCGAGCTGCGCGGCGAGATCTGGCTCACGCCTGATCGCGCGCGCGCTCCACTCGAGCGCTCCCTCGGGATGGGCGTGGTTCCCGCCAGCGGTGCCGAGCGACCACGCGAGATCCATCGCGCCCCCGTGGGAGAGGTGACGGGCGTCGTCGCCGATGGGTCGCAGGGCGGGGAGGACCTCGGCGAGCGCCTCGCCGGCGAGGTGAGCCCGCAGCGCACGGACGACGGCCAGCGCCCTGGCGCCAGACGTCGTGCCGGTGAGCGGGAGTCCTCCGGCGACGTGTACCGGCAGCGGGCCCTCGTGCCAGGGAAGGCGCGCGAGGCGCTGCGAAACCAGCCCGGCGAGCGAGTCGAGCTCCGGCAGCAGGACGGCGATCTCCTCTAGCGGTGTGCCGTCCAGGACCTCGCGCGCGACCCAGTCGGCCGTTGCTTCTACCTCGGACTCGATGCCGGCGTGCTCCTCGAGGTGGACGGTGCCGTCGGGTCCCGCGCTTCGTGGGCGAGCGGGGTCGGCGAGGAGCGCCGGTGACTCGAACAGGTACGAGGCGAGGAGGTCGCGCTCGCTCGCGCTCGAGCGCGGGGCGTGCGTCGAGAGTAGCGCCTCAAGCGCGGCGCGGCCGAGTAGCGCCTCGATGCGGTCCAGATGGTGCGCCCGCGCGGGCCGCGCCGCCACCAGGCCGAGCGTGACGTCGGGGATGGCACGAAGGAGGCGCGCCTCTGCGGCGGTGACATTGCCGAACACCGGCGCCAGCACGGCACTGGTGAACGGCCAGCCCTCGGGCCGGCGCTCCAGTGCGAGCGCCGCCCCTTGGGAGATGCGCTGCCTCGTCCACGATCCTCCCGATAGCTCGTCGACGGCCCGCCAGATCGCGGCGACGTCGCGGAGCCGCGCCGACTCCGAGGCCGCGAGGGTGTCGGGGCGGAGGCCTGTCGCCTCGAGATCCTCGAGAGTGCGGGCGAACGCCTCGGCCCAGCCGGGCCTCTCCGTGAGCAGGTCCAGCGGGAAGTGCTCCAGCGGCAGGCCACGGCGGAACAGGGCGAGGAGCCTGGCCGGCCGGAGGGCTTCGGCTCCGGGCTCGAAGGCGACACCCGCGGCCCGGAGGACCTCGATGGCCGCGGCGACTGGCGTCAGGAACCGGGTTCCCGCGAGCACGTCGGGGCGTCCCACGCGCAGGAGCTCGCGTCGGAGGGCGAGGGCCACACGCTCGCGCGGGACCAGGGCCGTGCGGGCAGGGAGCGGTCCGTCGACGGGGAGCGCGGCAATCGCGTTCGCCCAGTCGCGGGTGGTCCAGAAGACCTTGACCGGCGCGCTGAACTGGCTGTGCGGTGACGGTACAACTGCGGGTTGCTTCACGGGCGCTCCGCCTGCTGCTGGTGCTCTGACCGTCTCATCGCCTATTGCTCTCTCCAATCCTCATCATCGGCGGACTCACCGGAGCGATAGACAGAAATCGGCCGCCAGAACCCCGAGCTGCGCGGATGAGGCCCTCAGGCGCCAGGTGGCGGGCTCATCTTTGGACGACCCAGCACCGTCCGGACGTGACGCCTCTACCTCGGAGAGTTTGGGGCTCTCCTGTGACAGCTGCGGTCACATGTCGCGAGCCGCCTCAAGGACCGTTGGGGGCTTGACACGGTGACGTCGGCGTCCCGGGGATTCCCGGCGGCGTAGCCTGCACAGAGCCGCGGCCGTCATGCTTCTGACCCCACCCACGAAGGCGCTCGCAGCGGGGACTACGGTTGCTCTCATGGTTCGTCCCGACCTTGACGCGGCGCCGTCTGCTCGATCCGCCTGAGCACTTCCCGAGCCTCGTCCTGCCGGCCGGCGGCCTCGAGGAAGTCCGCAAACTGCTCGAGAACGATCGCCAGTTGGCGTCGGCGGCGGTCTTCGTTGACTCGTAGATGGCGACAGCCCGGCGATAGTACACGAGGGCCTGTTCCGGTTGGTTGAGGCCCAGACAGACGCGCGCGATGTTCTGCAGGCAGTAGGCGACGCCCGGGTCATTCGGGCCGAGGCCATCCTCGAAGATCAGGAGGGCCCGTCGCAGCAGCGGCTCGGCCCTGGCGAGTTCTCCCTCGTCCTCGTAGAGCTCGGCGAGCATCTGAGCCGTTTCGGCCAGGGGCTCCGAGTTCGGCCCGTGGACGGCTGCGCAGATGTCGAGAGCGCGGCGGAGGTAGCGCTCGGCGAGGCGTGGCCGCTTGAAGGTCTGAGCGGACTGGCCGAGAGCCGTGAGAATCAAGGCGACTGACGGCTGGTACTCGGCACCTGCGGCCTCGAGGATGTGCAGCGCGCTCAGGTAGAGCGGCAGCGCGAGATCGATGTGCTCCCGGCCGAGGAGCGCGTGGGCCATGGTCTTCAGCGACAGGCCGATTGCCGGAGCATGACGGCCCAGCCTGGCCTGGAGGATGCGGAGACCCCGCTGGAACAGCGGCACGGCCCGCTCGACATCCGCGCCTGCCGCGCACATGGCGGCGGCTTGCCGCACGCACATCTCCCCGACGGACGTCGCGCGCGGTCCGTCAAGCTGGCGGAGCAGGCGCAGGAGGCGCCTTCCCAGGACCACGGCTTTCGTGGGCTGGTCGAACGTCGTGTAGAGGACGAAGAGATTCTCGAGGATCTTGACCAGGTCCTGCGGTCCCGCCTCGGCCCGCTCGGCCTCGTCGAGAGCGGCCCGATAGCGAGTCTCCGCGCGGTCGTGCTCCTGCTCGACGTGTGCCTGGAGGCCCGCGTCCAGCAGGATCCGCCAGGGTGGATCGTCCACGAGACCGGGCAACAGGGCGGCGGCATCCGGGGTCATGAACGTCGGGCCTCCTGGTCGCGATCAGGTTTCACGGGCCGGGTCGTACTCGTCGGCGCTCAGCCCGAAGGTCCACGCGACCGCCTCGCGCGGGGTCGTCACGGTCGGCGGCACCTCGAGGAAGTACGGCTTCCTGGTGCCGTCGGGCTCGGGGGTGCTGTTCAGGACGCGGACGAGCGTCAGCGGCTCGTCTCCCGATGAAGGAAGCGGGATCCGGTAGAGCGCGCCGAACCTGTCGACCTGGACGGGACGGGCGCGGACGTCGCGGAGGAATCGGTCGTGTCCGATGCGCCTCAGCATGTCTCGACGGATCCGCGGGTTGAGCTCGCGAAGGATGTCCTGCGTGGTGATCGCTTCGGGCCTGGCGACGAGCGCCGCAGAGACACGGTCACCGTGCAGGAAGTAGTAGTGCGCGCCGCCGGTCCACTCGACCGCCGGCGCGTTGTCGCAGTGCAGGGCGCCAAAGGCTGTCCGGACCGCCGGGCGCGGCACGGCGATGACGGCCGTCTCGATCGGCCAGAACAACCAGACGCCGGCTTCGAGAAGGTCGACGAAGGGCCGCCACGGTTCGCGGAGCCTGGCGGCAGAGGTCCTGGGCGTCAGCGGGTCGTTCGATCCCGCCGCGACCAGGCCTGCCACGTGTTTCGCCGCACCGCTGGCGACGGTCCTGGCGCCGAGCCACGATGGTAGGCGCCCGTGATTCCGCGCGACGGCCGTCAGCCAGGCCTCGTTCTCGGCGAGGTTCCTGGCGTGGCCCTCCGCCGGTGTCCAGAGCAGATGCCATGTCAGCTCCCGAACGGTGTGCCAGCCGGCCAGCCGCTGGACGCGGGCGGCCGCGGACCCGGCGGCGCGGCTCCACGCCGGACTGTCGCGAGCGCCGCTGGCCGCGAGGTAGCCGAGCTCGGCGTCGAGCTCCCAGTGGACGGGCAGGGGCTTCAGCCTCAGAGCGCGGAAGTGTTCACGGAACGCCTCCTCGGCCCTCACCCGATCGTGGGAAGGGCGCTCCCGGTCGAGGCCAGCGAGTCTCTCGACCACGGTGCGGGCCGACGGGGGAAGATCAGTCGTCGACACGGACCGTCCTCGTCCCCGTCCCCGGGGCGTACTGGCGCTGGCGAACGACCTGGTAGAGTCCCTTGGCGAGGTGGATCGGATCGTGTTCCTCGTGGAGGACGTCGCACCCGTCCTGGACGCGGAGGTAGAGCTGCCCGTCGCGATCCTCGAAGAGATCGGCGAGCGACGAGTCGATCGCGTGAGCGTGGCCGGTCAGCTCGCCCAGCGCGAGGATGACGCGACCGTTCACGCGCGGCACGTTCCGGGTGCCCGGCAGCTTGTCGGGAGCGAAGTGCATCAGCTTGACCAGGAGCACGTCGCCCTGCCTGTAGTGGGACTTCATGATGGTCTCCTCCGTCGTTGGGGTTCCGGTCACGTCGTCGCCGCCGCTGGTCACATCTCGATCGAAGCGGCGCCAGGGTAACCGGCGGTTGTGACGTCTAAGGTCACACCACGTTGCTCGGTTGCGGGGTCGCGCGTGGCGCTCTATTCTCTTCGCCATGCCAGGTGCCGGGCCCGCCCGCAGGCATCGTCAGGTGGTGCGAATCCTCGGCATCCTGAAGGTCCTGATGGACGGTGCGCGACCCTCTGTCCACGAGCTGGCGGCACGGTTCAAGACTCGCCGCGAGACGATCTATCGTGATCTCCGGGTGCTCGAGGAGGTCGGCTATCCGATCCGGGGTGACGAGTCCGGGAGGATCGGTGGCCGGCCGCGGCTCGCGACGAGCGGGCTGTCCGGGGGACGGCCGACTCCGTTCACCAGACAGGAAGTGGCGGCGCTCGTGTGGGCCATCAAGCGGAGCGAGGCCCGACAACCGTTCCACGCGGCGCTCGCCACGGCGCTTCCGAAGCTCCAGGCCCTCATCACGAGCCGGGAGGCGAGGACGGCGATTGCGCTCGATGGGGCGCTCGGCGGCTGGGAGCGCGGCGTCAAGGACTACAGAGGGCACCAGGCGACGATTCTGCGGCTGGTGGAGGCGATCGTGAGCCGGCGTCGCTGCCGGGTCGTGGACTACCGGTCACCACTCCGGGATCGGCCGACGACGTTCCTGTACGACCCGTACAAGCTGCTCGCGATCCAGGGGGGCCTCTACGCGATCGGCAAGACCCCTGGTCGCGGCCCGGCCCCGGTTGCCGTTGATCGGATCGGCAAACTGGAAGTGTTGGATGATTCTTTCGACGTGGATCGAACGGTCGACCTCAAGCGGTACGAGACCGAGACATTTGGAGTGTGGTGGGGTAAACCGATGACGGTGGTGGTCCGCTTCAGCGCGCGCCAGGCCCCGTTCGTCCGAGAACGCGAGTGGCACCCGACCCAGAAGCTGCGGGAACTGCGTGACGGGCGACTGGAACTGACGTTCCGGGCGGCAGGTGTCTTCGAGATCACGCGCTGGATCCTGGGATGGGGGGACGCGGCGGAAGTGATCCGGCCAGCGACCGTCAGGCGGTGGGTATCAACGGCCCATACCAAAGCCACCGCGATTTACGGGCCGCCTCATCCCGGTAAGGTACCCCGCGATCGGAACAAGACGGACGGAAACCGGTGAGCTCATGAGCACAAGTCCCCTTCCGCCGGAAGATGACGACCCTCGCGATCGATGGCGTAAAGCGCTGGAACGCTTCATCTCGGAGATCCCAAAGACCGGCGAACCCGAGAGTCAGAACCCGCAAGAGCGCGCGCGAGAAATCGCGAGGAAAGCAGCCCTGAAAGCCGCCACTGTTTCGGGTGGCTTAGCGTTGCCGCCCGGACCGCTTGGCTGGGTCACCGTTCTTCCTGACCTCATCGCGATCTGGAAGATCCAAGCTCAAATGGTCGCCGATATCGCGGGTACGTTCGGCAAGAAAGCGCATTTAAGCCGCGAACAGATGTTGTTCTGTCTGTTCAAGCACGCGGCTGCGCAGGCGGTTCGAGATCTGGTCATCCGCGTCGGAGAGAGAGTGGTAATTCGAAGAACTACGCTTCGAGTTGTTCAAGATATTCTGCGGAGAGTTGGCATTCGTATCACTCAGCGGATTGCAGGAGGCGCGATTGCTCGGTGGGTGCCAATAGTCGGGGCGCTCGGGGTCGGCGCCTACGCTTATTACGACACGAGACAGGTAGCGGCTACTGCGATCGACCTATTTTGCCAAGACATCGGATTCGAGGAGCCACCACCAAGCACATGACGGTTGGAGCAATGCAGTAACTGACGAGCGCGGAACGTCCTCCCTGTGCGATCGAGCTCTCCCACCGAAGAATCCTGAAGACCGTCTGATGAATCGATAGGAGGCGCCGGCCGGATCGGCTAAGGAGTCTCAGTCACCGAGGCCTCAATCAGGATCGCAGGCGCCCTTCGCCGAAGCGTGAGGCTACCGTGAGGAATCGACGGCAGGATTGGAACTGAGCCGCGACTGCCCACCGAGATGACCGCCGCGCCGACTCTCCCACTCGGCGTCACCCGCGCGCCCGTCCTCCACCCGCGAGCCAACGGGCCCACGAGCCCGCGGTTCTTGAACCCGCCCGTCCGCAGCACGCCGAGGGTACTGCCCGTTTCGAGGCCGTCAACCCCTCCGGCTTTGCCTCCGGGGTCCTCCGCTTCGCTCCAGCCCTTCGGGTGACTGCCGCG
>CAYYRT010000016.1:0-9685 GCA_964474055.1 uncultured Acidimicrobiaceae bacterium
GCTCCGGCCAACGGGGCTCCGTACTACGACAAGCCGATGAGCTCTCCCACCGAGGACGGACGGGCCGGACGGGCGGCCGCCCCCTGCGTCTTCTGGATGGATGGGCACCACTCGACCTTCCACACCGCGCCTGCGGACCATGGCAACTGCTCGGTGGGCCGGTTCACTCACGGTCTGGCCGAGGCGGGCGACATCCTCGACAAGGCCGACGTGGGAGCCCTGCTCGATGTCGGATGGGTGACCATGGAAGCGTTCGCCGGGGTTGCCGCCCTCTCCCGGCGCCCGGAGGCGATCACCTATGGACCAGTCTCGGAAGCCAAGGCGGTCCCGGACGTGGTTCTCCTCAGGCTCACCCCCCGCCAGATGATGGAAGTCGCCGACGCCGTCCCGGTGGAGTTCTCCGGCAAACCGCAGTGTCAGATCCTCCCGCGGGCAGCCGACCAGGCAGTCTTCTCGGCCTCGATGGGTTGTGCTCTCTCGCGAGCCCGAACCGGAATGGGCGACGACGAACTGACCTGCGCCGTACCGGGGACGCGCCTCACCGAATTGGCGGTGGCCTTGGAAGCCGTTTGTCGGGCTGACGTTGCCGTTGCCGGTTATGCGGCGGTGGACAACCAGCGCTTCTAGTCGGCCTTGTTCCCGCGGGCACCGACGAACATCAGGGCAGCGCCTGCAATGAACACCAGATACGCCAGGACGTCAACAGCACCGTCAGGGAACGTCCCGAACCGGAGGTCATTGAGGATGTCAACTACTGCAACGATGCCTATGAAAAGGCCGATGGTTCTCTGCGTGCCGGTTCCTACTCCTACGCCCCCCATACCCAGAACCGAGAGAAGAACTAGGGCTGCCAAGGCAACGAGAATCGCTGAGACTGCGTATTGCCCGATCACAAGACCGAACAAGACCCACCCGGCCACAATCAAACCCGCTCCGATCATCAACAGTCCCTCGCTGCCGGTGGCCGATAGCTTCTTCATAGGCGATGCGGGGGTTTCCGCGCTCTGCTCACCCTCTGCTGTCATTCAGATTCCTCCTCTTGGACCGACCCGACTATATGAAGCATGCATCAAGCCGTGCCCACGATCAGGGGTGAAATAACCGGCCTCTACCAGGCTCCTCCGCCGCCGCCGCCCCCTCCACCGCCCCCTCCACCGGAAAAACCTCCACCGCTGCCGCTACCCGACGGGGGGGTGAAGGCGCCGTTGAGAGCAGAAGTCAGGCCGGCGAAGGCGTTCTCGGTACCGCCTCCCGTATATCCGTGAGAACCGAACCAGTAGATGCTCGATCCCTGTTGGAGCTCGGCAGGTGCACGCAACCGGGCAGCCTCCAGAACTTCTTCGGCAATTCCGAACCCGATGGCGTAGACGAGGAATCGGTCCCAGAGGGCAAGTGAGATCGGAGGAGCCTCCTGGAGACGGCTGAAGTCCTTCAGGTAGCGGCGGAAGGCATTCCACCGCGCTGCCTCGAGGGCCCCTTCGGCCGTGCGCTTCACATACCCACGGCGAGTTGCTGCAAAAACCCCGAGGATCAAGGCATTGAAGACGACGGCGAGAATGACCATCGGACCAACGAATTGAGTGGCCGATCCGGCCGCGAAGTTGGCGGTGAAGAAGAAGGCGACGAAGGCCAACACGACTAGAGCACCACCAGCGGCGGCGAGCCTCACTCCGCCCCGCCGGTCCAGGAATTTGCGCTTCTCAAGCGCCTCGACCGCTCGGCTTCGAAAGCTCTTGTAGGCGGCTGCGTTGGCCGCCGCGTCTTCCCTGATCAGCTTGCGGAACTCGTGCAAGGGCCTCGGTTCATCATCGAGGACCCGCTCCACCACTCCCAACACCTCGGCCTCATAGAGGGTGAGACCCTCTTCCTTGCCAGTCAAGGAAAGCTCGAGATCGCTGATCTCCTCCGACCGGAGCCCCATGAAGGTCTCCCGTTCCACGGTCACCGGACGGGCGGCAATCACCCCGCGGCGGATCAGCTCAAAAAGGGTCGCCGTGAACTGGCGTTCGTCGACTCGTCCCTGGCTCATGAGTGCGCCAACCTCGGCAGGTGGAAGATCGGAGGGTGGTTCCTGTTCGTACTCCCGGTCATAGGCGATGGCGGGTTCGCGCCCGTAACGGAAATAGATGTAGATCACACCGATCAATCCCGGGAGGAATATGAGCGCAAGCAAACCGATGGCGAGGGCCCTGACCAGGCCCGCCCTCCGCTGATCCGCCTCCACGAGTTCCTGTTCCTCGTTGAGGATGTCTTCGAATCGGTCGCCTTGGATCACGACAGCACCCGTGGTCGAAGTCAGGAGAGCCCGCGGGAACACCACCCTCATCTCGACGAATTGGCCAGGAGGGATGTTGGACGCCTCCATTGTTGGCCGGGCCTGATCGGCGCCGAGACTGGTCGACCCAGCCACCGAGGCAGGGTGACCCCACACCCTGACGTCACCGGGAGCCGCCGGGCCGGGCAGGGTCATCGAGGCCGTGAGGCTCCCGAGAGGCTCTTTCCACTCGTCCCCCCAGACCTGTAGGAAGACGTCGACGACATCGTCGGCCGCCTTGGCCAGACCCAACAGTCGGTAAGTGAGGGTGAACGTGCGGGTCTCCCCAAAGCTCCGGTAGTGCCAGACCACCCGCACCCGACCGCCCAGATCCACCACCCCGAAGGTGCTCGGAGCCGAGCTGCAACCCAGATCGGTGCATCCGCCCGGGCCGTACTCCTCCCCTGCTTCGCTCACCTGTACATCGACGATCGACTCGCCGGCCCGGAGGGGAATCTCGCGGTACGCGCCCGAAAACGAACCGTCGAAGCTGTAAGTGAGGTTCTCGGTGACTATGACCGAACCATCTGGCTCGACCTCTATCTGGACATCGGCCTCAGGAAGACTGAACTCCTGGGCCTGTGCCGCCAATGGGACCAGGAGCAGGAACAAGCCGACCAAGGTCGGCGCCATCGAGCGCCAGAACCGACTCAGAACTGAACCTTGGGTGCCTCGTCGGCGGCCTCGGGAGCGTCAAAGAACTCACGCACCTTGAACCCGAACATTCCCGCGATCAGGTTGGTCGGCGCGGTCTGAGCGGCGTTGTTGAACGTGAGCACCGAGTCGTTGTAGATCTGACGGGCGACCGCGATCTTGTTCTCGGTCTCGGAGAGTTCCGCCTGGAGAGCCTGGAAGTTCTCTGAGGCCCGCAGCTGCGGATAGGCCTCAGCAACGGCGAAGAGTTGCCGGAGGGCTCCCGTGAGGAGGTTCTCTGCCTGCGCCTGCTGGCCCGGGGTGCTCGCCCCCTGGGCGAGGCTGCGGGCCTGGACCACCTTTTCGAAGGTCTGCTGCTCGTGACCGGCGTATCCCTTGACACTCTCGACGACGTTGGGAATCAGGTCGTATCTCCGCTTGGTCTGCACCTCGACCTGACCCCAGGCGTTATCGATGCGGTTGCGTTTGGTAACCAGGCTGTTGTAGGTGGTGAAGGCCCAAAGGAGGAGCAGTACGACTATCCCGAGGATGATCCATTCCATGGGGTGAGTGTAAAGGGGCTAGCCCCCCTCCCGGCTACGCCGGCTCTCCCCCGACCCCCCTCCCGGCTACGCCGGCTCTCCCCCCAACGCTCGCTTCGCTCACTGGGGGGAGAAATAGCTCGCTTCGCTCACTGGGGGGAGAAATAGCTCGCTTCGCTCACTGGGGGGAGTACCCCGTAGGGGGGAGGGGGGCTTGGGTTAGCCAAGGGCCGTCAACATCGCTGCGCCCATGTCGGTGGGGGTGGGAGCGATGGTGATGCCGGCTTCTTGGAGGGCGGCGATCTTGGCCGCCGCCGTGCCTTTGCCACCCGAAATGATGGCGCCCGCATGCCCCATGCGTTTGCCGGCCGGGGCGCTGGTGCCGGCGATGAAGGCAGCCACGGGCTTGTTCATCTCCTTGACCACAAAGGCTGCCGCATCCTCTTCCGCGGTACCGCCAATCTCGCCAATCATGATTACGCCCTCAGTGGCCGGGTCATCGTTGAAGAGCCTGAGCACGTCCACAAAGTTGGTGCCGTTGACCGGGTCGCCGCCAATACCCAGCGCCGTAGTCTGGCCCAACCCGAGGCGGGTCAACTGATAGACCGCTTCATAGGTCAGGGTGCCGGATCGCGAGACGACTCCAATCCGGCCGGGTTGGTGGATGTAGCCGGGCATGATCCCGATCCTGCACTCACGAGGGGTGATCACTCCCGGACAGTTGGGACCGACCAAACGGACCGGCTTGTCCGCCAGGTAGCGCTTGGCTACCACCATGTCCGCCACCGGAATGCCCTCGGTGATGGCCACGATCAGAGGCACACCAGCCGACCCGGCTTCCATGATGGCGTCGGCAGCGGCGGCAGGGGGAACAAACACCACCGAAGCGTCGGCCCCGGTGGCGGCCACCGCCTCGCCCACGGTGCGGAAGATCGGAACCTCAACTCGATATCTCTCCGGGCGATCGGGAACACCTGAGAGATCGACCTCGCCTTCGAACAACTCGACCTCGCCGACCCTGCTCGGATGAACGGCCGCCACAACGTTGGTGCCGTAGGCGATCGAACGATCGGCGTGGAATCGGCCCGTCTTTCCAAGTCCCTGGACAAGGAGTCGCGTCTGGCTTGAAACGAGGATGCTCATCGGGCGAGTTCGACGATCTTCTGGGCGCCTTCTTTCATATCCATGGCGGTCACCAGGTTGAGGCCAGACTGGTCCAACATTTGCTTCCCGAGCTCGACATTGGTGCCCTCGAGACGCACCACCATCGGGACCGAGAGCCCGACCTCCTTGACACCGTTGATGATTCCGCTGGCGATGGTGTCACACTTCATGATCCCGCCGAAGATGTTGACGAAGATCCCGCGAACGTTGGGATCGGCGGTGATGATCCGAATAGCGGCGGCGACCTGTTCGGCGCTGGCACCTCCACCCACGTCCAGGAAATTGGCGGGCTCTCCTCCGAAGTGTTTGATGATGTCCATGGTCGACATGGCCAGTCCGGCTCCATTGACCATGCAACCGATGGTTCCGTCGAGTCTGATGTAGGAGAGTCCCGTCCTCTTGGCTTCCAGTTCGGCCGGGTCCTCTTCGGTTTCGTCTCTCATCGCCGCCACTTCCGGGTGCCGGAAGAGCGCGTTGTCGTCGAAAGCCATCTTCCCGTCGAGGGCGATCACTTTCCCGTCAGTGGTCACAACCAGCGGATTGATCTCGATCAGGTCGGTGTCGAGGTCAGTGGCAAGTGAGACCAGAGTCTTGACGAATTCGACGAAGCTGGCGTGGGCTGATCCGTCGAGACCGAGACCCCAACCGAGGCTGTTGGCCTGAAACGCGGCGATCCCGACGGCCGGGTCCACCTCAGCTCGAAGGATCTTGTCCGGAGTCTCCTCGGCAACCCTCTCGATCTCCATGCCACCTTCGGTAGACGCCATGACAATGTTGCGAGAGATTGCGCGGTCGAGCAGCACAGCCAGATAGAGCTCGCGGTCGATGTTGATGCCCTGCTCGATGTAGATCCGATTGACCTGCTTGCCGGCTGGCCCGGTTTGGATTGTGACCAGGGTCGAGCCGAGCATGCGGCCAGCCAGATCAGCCACAGCAGCCTCTGTTGCCTCGACACCGCCCTTGATACCGGCCGTGACCACCTTGACGCCACCCAGACCGGAGTGTTCGATAAAAGTCCCCTTCCCGCGGCCGCCTGCGTGGATTTGTGACTTCACTACAACAACGGGGTTGCCGGTCTCCTCGACCAACTGGCGGACCGCCGCCACCGCCTCTTCGACTGTGGTGGCCATCATCCCTCTCGGTACCGGGATCCCGCGGGCGGCCATCAGCTGCTTAGCCTGGTATTCGTGGATTTTCACAAGTGAGGGGAAAGTAGTCGAACGATTCCGCGGGAGGAGAAGGGAACGGGTCGTTTGTCCCCCCTCCGCAGGAGGGGGGAAGGTACCGCTGGCCGAGGAACGAGGCCAGGGGTAGGGGGGCACTACGCGCGCTCACGGGCTGCTCACGAGGCGGGGACGTTCGTGGCGACCCACTCGGTGATCTCAGCCAGCCGTGTGCCAGGGCCGAAGATGGCCGCGAGCCCTGCCCCTTTGAGGGCGGCGGCGTCCGCGTCGGGAATCACACCCCCGCCGAACACCAGAATGTCGGCGGCTCCCCTCTCAACCAGGAGGGCGGCGACGCGAGGGAAGAGGGTCATGTGAGCACCGGAGAGTGACGACAGACCCACGGCCTGGACGTCCTCGTCGATCGCGGTTGCAACGATTTGCTCGGGAGTCTGGTGGAGCCCCGAATAGATGACTTCGTTGCCGGCGTCGCGCAAGGCCCGCGCTATCACTTTGGCGCCTCGGTCGTGTCCGTCGAGGCCCGGTTTGGCAATCAGAATCCGTCGTGGCACGAAGGGTGAGGTTAACGACCCCGGGAATCCTCGCTCCGGTGGTGCGCTAACTTGACCGGTTGAGCAATAAGGAGGCCTGAAAAGTGCCCAATTCACGGCTTCATGCTGTGGCCGCGGCCGGACAGAGTGTTTGGTCAGATCAGATCAGCCGACCAATGATCGATTCTGGCGAGTTGACCCGCCGCGTCACGGAAGACGCGGTCAGCGGCGTCACCTCCAACCCGACCATCTTTGCCAACGCCATCAGCCAGGGCCACGGCTACGACCGCTCCTTCAAAGAATTGGTGGCCGCCGGTCTGTCGGACGACGAGGTCGCCGTGGGTCTGATGACCGCCGACATCCAAGATGCCTGCGACGTGCTGCGATCGATCTGGGAGTGGAGCGATGGTGCAGACGGATTCGTATCGGTCGAAGTCAGCCCCCTGCTGGCTGCCGACACCGATGCAACGGTCGCCGAAGCCCGAGAGTGGGTCAAGCGGATCGACCGCCCCAACTTGTATGTGAAAGTGCCCGCAACCCGCGAAGGGGTGGGCGCCATTCGCCAACTCATCTCGGAGGGGATCTCGATCAACGTGACCCTGATCTTTTCCCTCAAACGTTACGACGAGGTGATAGAGGCCTATCAGTCGGGTCTGGATGAGTTCGCCGCGGCCGGGGGACGGCTCAAGAGTGTCAACTCGGTCGCTTCGTTCTTCGTATCGCGAGTGGATACCGAGGTCGACAAGCGTCTGGAGGCCATTGGCACGGCGGACGCCCTTGCCATGCGAGGCACCGCCGCCATTGCCAATGCTCTCCGGGCCTATGAGCTGTTCCTTCGTCGGTTTCGTTCCGATCGCTGGCTAGCGCTATCAGTTGAGGGCGGTCGACTCCAACGACCGTTGTGGGCGTCAACCTCGACCAAGAACCCCGCCTACGCAGACACCATGTATGTCGAGAAGCTGGTGGCTCCGCACACAGTCGACACCATGCCGCTTGAAACAATTGAGGCTTACCAGGACCACGGTCTGATCCTTCCGGTGCCATTCGGCGACATGGAGATAGAGGCCGCCGCCGGGACTCTGGAACGTCTTGCCTCGATAGGCATCGACATGGACGACGTCACCGACGTGCTCGAGCGGGAGGGTGTCGAGAAGTTCTCCAAGTCCTGGAACGATCTCTTGACGGAGATCGCCAGGAAACGGGGCTAGTTCAGACTCGTTGCAACGGCGCCCAGGCCAACAACAGGCGCTTCTTGCCCTCTGAGTCGAAGACGACTTCGGCTTCGGCCCGGTCGTCGTTGCCGATCACCTCGCGGACCGTTCCCAGCCCCCATTTGTCGTGACGGACCCGGTCACCGGGACCGATGTCGGAAGCACCCACCGTTGATCGACCCGACCAGGCGGTCTCCGCCCTCGAATCGCGGCGGCGCTTCTCGGCCTTCTCGATCAGATGTCCCGGGACTTCTTTGAGGAATCGGGAAGGAGGGTTGTAGTTGGTTCCACCGAAGAGCATCCGGCTCCAGGCGGAGGTGAGGTAGAGGCGGTCCTGGGCCCGTGTGATGCCCACGTAACAAAGCCGACGCTCCTCCTCGAGTTCGTCGGGGTCGCCCAGGGTCCGCATGTGGGGAAACACCCCGTCTTCCATCCCCACCAGAAAAACAGCCGGAAACTCGAGGCCCTTGGCATTGTGCAGGGTCATGAGGGTGACTGCGCCCGCCCCCTCCTCCAGTTCGTCCGTTTCGTTTTGCAGGCTGACGGTTTCCAGGAACAGCTCGACGCGGGCAAGATTCGGCAGCGAGTCCCACTCCTGGCCGTTGATCACCGCGCCCTGGTTCGAGGACTCGAACTCCGACGCGACCGACAGCAATTCCCGCAGGTTCTCAACCCGTCCGAGTGCTTCGATGGTTCTCTCCGCCTCCAACGCCGCCATGATTCCGGTGTCATGGAGGACGGCGTCGATGGCGCCGGCGATACCAGCCGTGTCGGCTTTCATGTTGAGCAGATCGAGCAAGCCGACGAACTCCAGAACCTGTCTTTGCGCCCTGGCAGTCAACTGCCTGGCCTCGCCGGCTCTTCGCAACCCGTCGCCAAAAGAGAGATGGTTGTCCTGGGAGAACCTGTCGAGGTGGGCGATGGTGGTGTCCCCGATTCCCCTCTTGGGCTCATTGATGATCCGCTTGAGGGCAACGGCGTCGTCGGGGTTGACGATCGAACGCAGATAAGCCAGAGCGTCCTTGATCTCCTTGCGTTCGTAAAACTTGACCGAACCCACCACGACGTAGGGAATCCCGCGGCGCATGAAGACATCCTCCATGACCCGGGACTGGGCGTTGGTCCGATAGAAAACGGCGACATCGGACATGTTGAAACCTTGCTCGGTGAGACGTTCAACTTCATCGGCGACGAACCCGGCCTCGTCGTGTTCGTCCTCACCTTCGAAACGCACGATCAGCTGGCCAGTCCCCCGGTCGCTCCACAGTCGCTTGGGTGTGCGCCGGGGGTTATGGGCTATCACTGCATTGGCGGCGTTGAGGATGTTTTCGGTCGAGCGGTAGTTCTGATCGAGGATCACCACCCGGGCATCCGGGTAGTCCTTCTCGAAGTCGTTGATATTGCGAACATCGGCTCCCCGCCACCGGTAGATGCTCTGGTCGCCATCGCCAACCACACAGAGGTTGCGATGCTGCTCGGAAAGGCGGCGGACCAGGATGTATTGAGCCCGGTTGGTGTCCTGGTACTCGTCCACCAGCACGTAGCGGAACCGCTCCTGATAGTGCGCGAGCACTTCCGGAAACGCCCCGAACAACTCGACGGTCACCATGAGCAGGTCGTCGAAGTCCATGGCCGACGCTTCCAGCAGGCGCTGCTGATACAGCCGGTACACATCGGCGACCTGTTCGTGATAGAAACCGTCACCCGATGAGGCGAAAGCCTCGTAATCGATCAGTTCGTTCTTGGCCTTGCTGACCGCAGCCTTGATCGCCTTGGGCGGGAATCGCTTAGGGTCGAGGTCAAGGTCGCGGACGCAGATGGTCAACAAACGCAGGCTGTCGTCTTCGTCGTAAATCGTGAAACCCGACCGGTATCCAAGACGCGGGGCCTCCCGGCGGAGGATGCGGACACAGGCGGAGTGAAAGGTCGAAACCCACATGGATCTGGTCGCCCTCCCGACCAGGCGAGCAACTCGAGAACGCATCTCGTCGGCGGCCTTGTTGGTAAAGGTGATGGCCAGCACCGACTCCGGGGGAACCCCGAGGTCACGAATGAGGTGAGCGATCCGAAACGTCAGGACCCTGGTTTTGCCCGATCCGGCCCCCGC
>CAYYRT010000017.1:0-23484 GCA_964474055.1 uncultured Acidimicrobiaceae bacterium
GCCCGCAGGGCCGACGTTTGGGGGAGAGCCGGCGGAGCCGGGAGGGGGTCCCCCTTACAACTTACAACTCACAACTCACGTCTCACGTCTCACGCCTCACGCCTCACGTCCTACTTCTCCATGATTGAGCTCATCATCTTCGTCCTCATGGCGGCGGGGGCCTTGACCGGGGCGATTGTCGTGGTCAGGGCGCGCAACACCGTCTATGCAGCCATGGGTTTGCTCGCCACCTTGCTGGCGATCGCAGTCCTGTACGTGGTGCAGCTTGCCCACATGGTGGCTGCGGTCCAGGTGATCGTTTATGCAGGGGCCGTCATGACCCTGTTCCTGTTCGTCATCATGCTGGTTGGGGTCGATCGCAACGAGGACACTCGTGAAACGATTCCGCATCAGCGTCGGATGACGATCGGCTTGGTGGCCGTGCTGCTCGTCGTCATCGGGTTCGTAGTTGTCAGCGGCAACTTCGACTGGGTGCCGGTGGTCGGCGCGCCGGCCGATCCCCAACTCACCAACGGCACCGTCCAGAGGGTGGCAGGAGAGCTATTCACGGGTTGGGTACTCGCCTTTGAAGCCACCGCACTTCTTCTCACCATCGCCGCGGTCGGGGCAATTTCCCTCGCTTCCACCCGCCGCCGTCGGGAGGAACCGTGAGTCTGGTCGTGACCCCCGGCTGGTACATGACCCTGGCTGCCATCCTGTTCGTGATCGGGGCGGTAGGAATGCTTTCCCGGCGCAACGCCCTGGTCATGTTCATGTGCATCGAGTTGATGCTCAATGCCGTCAACCTCACCTTCATCGCCGCCGGGAGGGCCCTCGGCAGCCTTGACGGCCAACTGGCGGTGTTCTTCGTCCTGGTGGTGGCTGCCGCCGAGGTCGTGGTAGGTCTCGCCATCATCGTTGCGATCTTCCGAAGGCGACAGTCCGCCTCGGTCGACGAACTTGCGGACATGAAGGGATGATGCAGGACCTGCTCTGGCTGGTAATCGCTCTTCCGCTGGCCGGAGCCGTCTTTCTCCATTTCTTCGGTCGGCGCCTCGGTGAGCCCCGGGCCGGTTTCCTGGCGACTCTGGCTGTGGCCGGGTCGTTTGTGGTTGCGCTTCTGGCGGCGTTGCCATTCTTTGGTGGCGAAGCCGAAGCCCATCGCCTGATCCTCTGGGAATGGATGCCTTCCATCGGGGCGACCTTCGAACTCCATTGGGACCCCCTGGCGGCGCTGATGTCGCTCGTAGTCACCGGGGTCGGTTCGCTGATTCATCTGTACGCCATCGGCTACATGCATGGCGATCCCCGCTTCTCGCGGTTCTTCGTCTACCTGAACCTGTTCATCGCGTCGATGTTGACGCTGGTCCTGGCCGGCAACTACGCCATGCTCTTCGTGGGTTGGGAATTGGTCGGGTTGTGCTCTTATCTGCTCATCTCGTTCTGGTTCACCAATCCGAAAGCCGCTGCTGCCGGGAAGAAGGCTTTCATCGTCAATCGCATCGGTGACGTCGGCTTCATGGTGGCCCTGATGATCATCTTCGGTGCGTTCCACACGCTCTCGTTCTCGGGGGTATTGGACCGGGCCGGAGAGGTCCTCAGCCCGGGCACCGCCACCGCCATCGCTTTGCTGCTCCTGTTGGGGGCAGCCGGCAAGTCCGCCCAGATTCCGCTCTACGTTTGGCTTCCCGATGCCATGGAAGGGCCGACTCCGGTCTCGGCCCTAATCCATGCCGCCACGATGGTGACCGCCGGCGTCTACGTGATTGCCCGCTCGGCGGCGATCTTCGAGATCTCGCCAATCGCCGGTCCGGTCGTTGCCACGGTGGGAGCCCTAACCGCCCTCGTGGCCGCCACCATTGCCCTGGCCCAAACCGACATCAAGCGAGTCCTTGCCTACTCAACCATCAGCCAGCTCGGCTACATGTTCCTGGCAGTGGGTGCGGCTGGTCATGTCGCCGGGGTGTTTCATCTCATGACCCACGCCTTCTTCAAGGCCCTGCTCTTCCTCGGTGCCGGATCGGTCATTCACGGCTTGGCCAACAATCAGGACATGCGTCTTATGGGTGGCCTCCGAAAACATATGCCAGTCACCGCCGCCACCATGGCGATCGGAACTCTGGCCATCGCCGGTGTCCCACCGTTGGCCGGCTTTTGGTCGAAGGACGAGATTCTGGGGGTCGCCTTTGAACGAGGGGGTTGGTTCGGCTTCCTCTGGGTCATCGGCCTGGTAACTGCACTGATCACGGCCTTCTACATGACCCGTCAATTTGTGCTCGTGTTTCTCGGTGAGCCGCGATGGCCCGAGGGGGTTCACCCGCACGAGTCAGGCCGCCTGATGACCATTCCGCTGGTGGTTCTGGCCGGGCTTTCGGTCATAGGCGGGTTCGTCAACACTCCCTTCAGGCTGGGTCTCGAACATTTCCTCGAGCCTTCCTTCGCCGGCGTCGACCTTGCGCACCCGTCAGATGACCTCGGGATGTTCCTTCTCCTGGCCGCATTGTCGGTTGGAGCCGGCCTGGCCGGGGCGGGGGCCGCCTTCCTGGCGTACAACCGACCCGCTGAGCTATGGGAGAGATTTGAAGCGTCCTTCGGCAAGATATGGGGTTGGTGGCAGAAGGGCTACGGGGTCGACGACCTGTATGGCGCCGCGCTGGTGACGCCAGGCCGGAAGTTGTCCGAAGATGCCGCTTTCCGATTCGACGTCGGGGTGATTGACGGCTTCGTAAATGGCGTCGGTAAAGGAGTGCGCGAGCTGGCGAACAGGCTTAGGCCGGTCCAGAACGGTCTGGTCCGGAGCTACGGCCTCCTCTTCGCGGCTGGTGTGGTGGCGATCGTGACCTGGATGTTGGCCAGGGGAGCCTGATGCGACTCCGGGCAAGATGCTGACCGCACTCATTCTCATCCCTGTTCTCGGGGCCTTCGTGGTCGCCTTACTGCCCCGGCGTCGGACCGAACTCGTCCTTCCGGTGGGCGTGGCGCTGTCGCTGATCCCCCTGGCGGTGGCTGGCTTTCTCTTCGCCACCTTCGAGACCGGTGTGGCCGGTTATCAGTTCGTTCAGGAGGCCGTGTGGTACGAGCCTTGGGGCATTTCCTGGGCGCTCGGTGTCGATGGAGTCTCGTTGCCGTTGGTTGTCCTCACGGCGTTGTTGGTGCCAATCGCCCTGGCTGCCTCCACCAGCATCTCGCACCGGCTCAAGGA
The DNA here is from genome assembly GCA_964474055.1 of uncultured Acidimicrobiaceae bacterium. Taxonomy (GTDB): domain Bacteria; phylum Actinomycetota; class Acidimicrobiia; order Spongiisociales; family ZC4RG35; genus JAICND01. The sequence goes on from CAYYRT010000017.1 coordinate 3,182, forward strand.
GTTTGTGGCTTGCACTCTGGCTCTCGAGGCCGGGCTGATCGGAGTCTTTCTCGCCCTCGACCTCTTCCTCTTCTTCGTATTCTTCGAGGCGATCCTGGTTCCCATGTACTTCATCATCGGGGTCTGGGGAGGGGAGCGCCGGATCTACGCGGCGGTCAAGTTCTTTCTGTATACGGCGTTTGGGTCGGCGCTGTTGTTGGCCGGGATCATCGCTCTCGCGGTCCTCCACTCACAGCAGACCGGCATCGCTTCGTTCGCCCTGACCGATCTAGCGGCGCTTGACCTCAGCGCCGGAACCGAACGCTGGCTCTTCGCCGCCTTCGCGCTCGCTTTTGCCATCAAAGTGCCGTTGTTTCCGTTTCACACCTGGCTGCCTGACGCCCATGTCGAGGCGCCCACGGCCGGTTCCGTACTGCTGGCCGGAGTGTTGCTGAAGTTGGGGACCTACGGCCTCCTCCGATTCAATCTCGGTCTCTTCCCCCAGGCAGCGGTCGATCTGGTCCCAGTGCTGGCGGTCGTGGCGGTCATCGGCATCATCTACGGGGCGGTGGTGGCGATCGTCCAGCCCGATCTCAAGAAGCTGGTCGCCTACTCGTCCGTGTCCCATCTCGGCTTCATCGTTCTCGGGACCTTCGCCCTCACCTCGGGTGGCCTGGCGGGGGGAGTCGTGCAGAACATCAACCACGGCATCACCACTGGAGCACTGTTCCTACTGGTCGGGATGATCTACGACCGCCGCCATACCAAGCAGATCGCCGACTTTGGGGGGCTGGCGCAGGTGATGCCGATCTATTCGGGGATCTTTCTCTTTACCGCCTTCGCCTCGATCGGCCTGCCCGGTCTTAACGGATTCGTTGGGGAGTTCCTGGTCCTGGTGGGAAGCTTCCCGACCCTGCCCGTCTACACGATCATTGCTTCCGTCGGGGTGGTGCTGGCTGCGATCTATTTGCTCTGGGCTTACGAGCGGGCCTTCACCGGCCCCCTCGACAAGCCAGAGAATCAGACGCTCACCGATCTCTCGGGACGGGAGATAGCCCTCCTCACTCCGTTGGTGATTCTCATGTTGTTGCTCGGCCTCTACCCCCGCGTTCTGCTCGACCGGGTCGAGCCTTCCACCGAGGCGATTCTTGATCGGATCGAAGCCGTCACCACCTTTTCAGTGCCCCCTCCCGGGAGGATCAGCGACGTGTTCGCCAGTCAAGGTGGTGAGGGGTGATCTTTCCCGAGGTCAACTGGATGGCCATCTTTCCCGAGCTGATCCTGGCGCTGGGAGCAGCCGCGGTACTGCTTGTCGACGTGCAATGGGCTCTCCGGCCCCGCACGCTGGCAAGGATCAGCCTCGGCGTAGTCATGGCTGCCGGGGCCGCGGCTTTGTATCAGTACTTCTGGCTGAAGGGTTTGACTGCTGCGGACCTGTCGCAGGCATTGCCTTTTGGCGAGATGGTGGTGGTCGATCCCTTCGCCGTCTTTGCCCGGCTTGTCCTGGTGATGGTGGCATTACTCGGTTTGGGAGCGGCTTGGCGTTTTGTCGAGGGGCTGGGCCGCAGGGCAGCCGAGGCTTTGGCGTTGTTCCTCCTGGCGACCGCCGGGTTCTCCCTGATGGCGGCATCACCGCACCTGGTGATGATCTTCCTCGGACTTGAGATCGGCTCGATCAGCCTTTATGTCCTTGCTGGCTTCGGTCGCCAGCACCCCCGCTCCGAGGAGGCCGCCCTCAAGTATTTTCTGCTTGGCTCTTTCGCCTCGGCTATCTTCATCTACGGGGTGGCGCTTCTGTTCGCCGGAACCGGTTCCCTCAACCTCCTCGATCAGCGACAGTTCCTCTCGGGGACGATTCTCGTCCGCCCTGCCGTTCTCTTAATCGGGCTCGCCCTCGTGATCGTGGGGATGGCATTCAAAGTGACGGCCGCTCCGTTTCATGGCTGGGCGCCGGATGTGTATGAGGGTGCTCCGGCCGGGGCGGTGGGATTCATGGCCGCGGCCGCCAAGGTGGGCGGATTCGCCGCCCTGACCCGAATCCTGGTCACGTCTTTTGCTGACTACGCCGACTCGTGGGCGGTCGTCGTCGGCGGCATCGCCGTGTTGTCGATGCTGGTGGGCTCTGTGCTGGCCCTTGCCCAGGACGACCTCCGTCGATTGCTTGCGTATTCGGGCGTGGCTCATGCAGGTTTCATCATGACGGGACTGGTGGCGGGCAGGGCGGGAACCCCGGGCGTGTGGTTCTATCTGGCGATCTACTCGGTCCAACTGATTGGAGCATTTGCGGTGGTCGGGGCTGTCAGCGGACCGGCCAGTTCCGGGTCTCCGTTCTCCCGATATCAGGGCCTCGCCCGTCGTCAGCCGCTGCTCGCCTTCAGCCTCACCATCCTGTTGTTGGGGATGGCTGGCATTCCCCTGACCTCGGGGTTCATCGCCAAGTTTGGCGTCTTTCAGGAAGCCTGGCGAGCGGGGTTTGCCTGGCTGGTCATCGTGGCAGTGATCGCTTCGGTGGTGGCCTTCTTCCTCTACCTCCGGGTCATCGTCGCGATGTACATGGCCGAGGCCAGCGGTGAAGAGGTGGTGGCGCCGCCGGTTCCCATCCGGGCTGTGCTGGCCACGGCGATCGCGATCACGATTGTGTTTGGCGTTTTTCCTGGTCCCCTTCTCAGCTTCGCTGCTGATGCCCTCCCGTTCTAAACGGCTGGTTCTCCCTCTGGCGCTGGTCGTATGCGTCTTGAGCCCCGCCCCTGCCCTGGCCGAGCTCACCCAGTCCGATTTTGTGCTGGTCCGCCCGGAAGACACCATCACCGAAGATCTCTATGCAGCCGGGAACACCGTCCGGATCGAAGGACGGATCGAAGGCGACCTCTATGCGGTTGCGTTCAACGACATCGTCGTCAGCGGTGTGGTCACGGGTGACGTCGTGGCCGTAGGGGGCCGGGTCGAGGTCTCCGGCACAATCGAGGGGTCTTTCCGGGGGGTCGCCGGGCAGATCGTCGTAAGCGGTTCGGTTGGGGAAGATGTTTTGCTGGCGGCCTGGTCGACCGACATAAACACTTCCGGCTCGATCGGACGTGATCTGTTCTCGTGGTCGAATCGGACGGGAGTGGCCGGCACCGTAATCCGGAACATGGGAAGCCAGGGATCCTCGCTGAGCATCGCCGGGGAGGTCGGTGGCAAGGTGGACGTCACATTTGCACGAGTTCGGGTGGAGCCGACTGCCCGGATCGGCGGAGACCTCGTCTACCAGTCTCCCCGGGAGGCTGAGATCGAAGGCGCCGATCTTGGCGGCAATGTCATCCGGCGCACCGCTCTCCCTGCCAACGTCCGTCTGCGAGGCCTGCGACTTCTTACCTACACCCTCGTATTGCTGGGCATAGCGGCTCTGGCGCTGACCCTCACCTGGCTTTGGCCCCGGCGGGTGGCGGCGGCTGTGGCGGTGGCCCGGGCCGGTATACGCACATGGCTCACCGGCGTCGTGGTGATCCTCTCGCCGCTGGTGGCCGCTGGAGTGCTTCTGTTGGTACTGGCGTGGTCGCCCCCCGAGGCCGGGGTCCCGTTGGCCGTAGTCCTATCACCTCTGGTCCTCGGTCTACTAGGGGTGGTGCTGATGGTTGGTCTGGTGGGGCTGGTCCCCCTGGCGGGGCTAGTAGGAGCCAGGATCCTGCCCCGCCGTTCGACCGCGGCATCGGTCCTCGCCGGGGTGGTGGTCCTAGCCATACTGGTGATGATTCCGATCGTGCACTGGCTGGTGCTGGCGATCGGAATACCCCTAGGTATCGGCGCATGGGTGCGCCATCTCGACCTTGCCCATGATGCGGAACTTTCGGAGTCGGCGGCATGAGCGCGGTCTTCTCCCGGGGCGAAGGTTTGCCGGTGGCGGTCAAGGCAGAAGGATGTTGGATCATCGATGCCGATGGACGGCGTTATCTCGATGCCGCCGGGGGTGCGGTCGTATCCGCCGTTGGTCACGGGAGGGCCCGGGTGGTCGAGGCGATCGCCGTCCACCTGAGCCAACTCGATTATGTCCACTCGACGGCTTTTCGCACCGAGGTGGTGGAGTCATATGCGAGCCAGGTGGCGCAATTGGCTCCGATGCAGGGTGCCCGCGTCTACCCGGTGGCGGGTGGCAGCGAAGCCACCGAGACCGCTCTGAAACTAGCCCGGGCCACTCAGGTCGCCCGTGGGGAAGGCCATCGGGTGACTTTTCTCAGCCGGCGGGGCTCCTATCACGGAAACACCCTTGGAGCCCTCGACGTCTCCGGACGGATGAGGCTGCGAGGTCAGTACGAGCCTCTGTTGGGCAGGGCGGTTTTCCTGCCCGAGGTAAACGAATACCGCTGCCCGGTGCCTACCCACCCCGACGACTGTGGACCACGCCATGCCGAGCGCCTGGAAGAAGAAATCGTCAGACGAGGCGATGTCGTTGCTTTCATCGCCGAGTCGGTGGGAGGGGCCACGATGGGCGCCACGGTTCCGCCTCCGGGTTACTGGCAGGCCGTGGCCCAGGTCTGTCGTCGTCACGGGGTGCTCCTCATCGTCGACGAGGTCATGGCCGGGTTTGGCCGGACCGGTAGGTGGTTTGGAATCCAACACTGGGGTGTCGAGCCAGACATCCTCATCGCCGGAAAAGGCGCCGCCTCGGGTTATTGGCCCTTGGGGCTGTGCATCGCTTCGGGTGAGGTGTTCGCGGCGGTTGCCGACTCGGGCTTTATCCACGGGTTCACGTTCTCCCATCATGGAGGTGGAGCCGCTGCCGGACTCGAGGTCCTCAAGATCATCGAGGAGGAGGCCCTGGTGGAAGCCGCCACCAGCCAGGGCGAAAAGCTCCGGTCGGGGCTACAAGAGGCGATCGGCGACCATCCTCATGTGGGTGACATCCGGGGGATTGGACTCATGGTGGCAGTCGAGTTTGTGGCGGATCGCGCCACCGACGAACCGTTTGCAGCCAGTCGGGGAGTCACCGACCTGGTTCTCAAGGCTGCTCTGGCCCAGGACCTGCTCCTCTATCCGGTGCGGGGAGGAGCCGACGGGATCAACGGTGATGCCGTGTTGCTGGGCCCCCCTTTGTCGATAAGCGACGAGGAGGTATTTCAAGTGGTCGAGCGATTGGCTTCGTCCCTTGAGCGGGTATCGCCGTAGCATCCACCTTGTGACTCTCCTCACCGACACGCTGGGCCGGCCCCTCCACGATCTGAGGATCTCGGTCACTGACCGCTGCAACTTCCGTTGTACCTACTGCATGCCCAAAGAGGTCTTTGGGAGGGAATACGAGTTTCTGGCCCGCGAGCAGCTTCTGTCGTTCGAGGAGATCGAACGGGTGGCCCGTGCCTTCGTCCGGGCTGGCGCCCGCAAGCTCCGCTTGACCGGGGGAGAACCGCTGCTCCGCAAGGACATCGAGGACCTGGTTGCTCAACTGGCTCGGATTCCCGACGTGCAGGACATCACTCTCACCACCAACGGCTCCCTTCTTGCTCGCAAAGCTGAGGCACTGAAGGCGGCGGGCCTCCACCGAGTCACCGTGTCGCTCGACTCGATGGACGACACGGTGTTCATGGCCATGAACGACGTCGGCTTTCCGGTGCAGAAGGTCCTTGACGGCATCGAGGCGGCATCCGCGGCGGGACTCAACCCGATCAAAGTCAACATGGTTGTGAAGCGAGGAGTCAACGAGGATTCGGTGGTGGAAGTCGCCCGACATTTTCGGGGGACCGGTCATGTCGTGCGATTCATCGAGTACATGGACGTGGGCACCACCAACGGCTGGCGTCTCGACGACGTCGTTTCTGGCCGGGAGATCGTGCAGTTGATCCACTCCGTGTATCCGTTGGAGCCCGTCGATCCCGATTACCGGGGCGAGGTTGCCCAGAGGTATCGCTACCGGGATGGGGAGGGCGAGGTCGGTGTCATCACTTCGGTCACCCAACCTTTCTGTGGGGACTGCACCCGGGCCCGGCTCTCGGCCGAGGGTCAGGTGTATACCTGTCTGTTTGCCGGCAAGGGCACCGATCTGAGGGCGCTGGTGCGCAGTGGAGGGAGTGATGAGGATCTCGACCAGGCAATTGCATCGATCTGGTCGGCCCGGGCCGATCGCTACTCGGAGATCCGCACCTCCCAAACCCTGTCCATCCGCCCCCGAGTCGAGATGAGCTACATCGGCGGATAAGAGACCGAGAGACAGGGAGATTGAGAGACGGAGAGACTCGGAATCTCTAAGTCTCTAAGTCTCTAAGTCTCTATCCCGGTGGCCCGAAACGTCTCAAACCCTCTTCGAGCGCCGTCTCGTCATCAACCGAGAACCACGAGCGGCCGTCTTCTTCCCACGATCGCCATTCCTGTTCCTCGATAGCGCGATGCGGGATCTGATCGAAAACGCCTTGGAGAGACTTCGCCACCGCAGTGATAGCAAGCGAGTATCGGGCGCAGGTCACCTGACGAACCCCGCCATCAATCGGTACCACCGTCTCTTCCATGTCGGACAACGCTTGGAGCGTCTCGACCCGAACCCAGGGTTGGTCCACAGCCACGACTAGAAGATCGCTCCCCAGTTGCAGGGCGGCGACCAAGCCAGCCAGCGGACCACCCATGCCAACAGGATCGACCAGCCCCTGATGACCGGCCCAACCCTCGGGTCGCCCAGCTACCACCACCCGGTCGGATACCGCCACCAGCGCTCTCAAGACCCATTCGATCATGGGGCGGCCTGCTACCTCGACGGAGGCTTTGTCCCTTCCCATTCGGCGGCTCTCTCCGCCTGCCAGCACCACCCCAATCATGGTTGGACACTACGGTCGTCGCTGGATGCCGGCCTCCGCACTCCTTGCCGTTCTCGCCGCAGCCCTGCTCCATGCTTCGTGGAACCTCCTCGTCAAGTCGAGCAGCGATCGCCTCGTTGCGGCTGCCGCCCAGGTTGTGCTGGTCGCCCTCACCTTCATACCGGTCCTGATCTGGACCGGGATACCTCTCGAGGCCTGGGAGTATGTGGTTGCCTCGGCGGTGGTCCAGGTCGGTTATCTGTATTCGCTCGCATCTGCCTACGACCGAGCCGACCTCTCATTTGTTTATCCCATAGCCCGCGGCACCGCTCCGCTCCTTATCGCAGTCGGGGGGTTGGTCGGGTTGAGTACCCGGGCCACCGGCATCGGATGGGTTGCCCTAGCGCTCATCTGTGGGGGCGTCATCGCCATCGGGCTAACCGCCGAGACCCATCACGGCATCAACTGGTCGCTCATCACCGGCCTTCTCATCGCCACCTATATCACCATCGACGACGCCGGGGTCAGACTGGCCAACAGCACCCTGGCCTACACCGCATTCCTCTACGCGGTCACCGGGATGATGCTGATTCCCCTCGTGTTGGCGTTGAGAGGTATCGACCAGATCAGGGGTGCTCTGCGACTTGAGTGGAAACGGCACCTGTTCGCCGGAGCAGCCTCCTTGCTCTCTTATGGCCTATTGCTGGCGGCTTCGAGGGTGGCACCGCTCTCCCTGGTCGCGGCGGCCCGTGAGACCGGAGTGGTGTTCGCCACGCTCGGTGGCTGGTGGTTCCTGAAGGAGCGGATTACGCGAAGCCGGGTGGCCGCTTCGGTTGTGATCGCCTGTGGAGTTGCGCTGCTTGCCCTAGGCAGATGATGCCGGGACGGCTCGGCGGGCGCCGGTAGCCAGCCGGTATCCGGCCCAGATCAACGTCGCAGCCAGCAGCAACGACAGGGCGAAGGCTGCACCGGCCCCGATAGCAAGACCGGTTCCACCCCACGCCGCAGCAAACGTCCCGGCTGTGATCAAAAGATTGCCCACGACGAGCCGGCGGTTACGGCGCCAGAAACGGAACACGCTGACAATCGAAAGGAGAATGATGATCGTCGCCCCGCTCCCGCCGGCGATGGCGGCGAGGAGTCGCGGACCGAAACCCTCGCTGATCGGTGGAAAGATCTCGTGGGGAATGCCACCGGAGGGGAGGGCGGCGGCGAAGTCGACTGTGGTCGTCAATGTGATCGAAATGGCCGAAATCGCGCCAACGGCGATGAACATGATGGTCCCCGCCCGCCGCCCGACCACGAGGTACATCGATCCGAGCGCAAGGTACGGAATGTTGAGGATTGCCCCAAACAGGAAGAAGGTGCGGTAAGCCGTACCGTTCCAACCAGCAGCCAGGCCAAAGGCGAGCGCCCAGGTGGCGGCGGCAAACATCGCAATTCCGACCGCGTACGCCGCCGTGTGGGGCCGCGGCCGCCGAAAATAGCCGCGGGCCAGGTCGATCATGAATGCGGTCGAGATCAGCCCGGCGACAACTGCGATCGGTCCATCCATGCTCGGGTGTTACGCACCGGTTGGGGCTGCCAGCGTCCTTGCCCCCAGCTCACGGTCGAGCATGAGCAACGCCGAGCCATCGTCACCAACATGACCGAGCTGGCCGAGGATCTTCTCGACGGTCGCCTCTTCTTCGACCTGCTCATTGAGGAACCACTCGAGCAGGGTGAAACTCTCGACGTCGCCTTCGTCCGAGGCCAGCTTGTACAGCGTGCGAATGGAGGCCGATACCGCCCGCTCGTGTCCAAGGGCCGCCTCGAAACATTTGCGAGATGAGGCAAACTCGGCGGCCGGGGCGGGGAGCGGACCGATTACGACGGAGTTTCCGCGATCCAGGACGAAGTCGATAAAGCGCAGGGCGTGCAGCCTCTCCTCCTCGGATTGAATCCTCATCCAAGAGGCCATGCCGGGGAGGTCGGCCCGGTCGAACCACGCCGACATCTGTAAATAGGCGACCGACGACGACAACTCCATCGTGACCTGGTCGCTGTAGGCGGCTCCCAGCCGGTCCGTCATCTTCATCCTCGGGTCCCTTCAGTTTTTCCGTCGCGGGCCAGCCGCGATTCACCCTCCTGCCAGCGGGCCAGAACCCACAGCAAGTCGGATAGGCGGTTCAAGTATCGAAGCACGTAGGAGTCCGGATCGGCAATCGAGACGCAATGGCGCTCTGCGCGTCTGGCGGTTGTTCGGGCCAGGTCCAGGAAAGCAGCCGGGATGGTTTCTCCGGGAAGGACGAACTCGGTGGGAGGTTCAAACAGGGCCGAGTGTTGGTCGATGAGATCCTCCAGACGCTGCACCATTTCCCCGCCGACCAGGGTCAAACCAGGCTTGAGTTTGGAGCGGTTCTCGGGAAGGGTCGACAGTTCGGCCATCACCACGTAGAGGTCGCGTTCAATGCCTATGAGAAGGTCATTGAGAGAATCGCCGCTCCCGACATGGGCCCGTGCTACTCCGACCGCAGCCTGTAGTTCGTCGACACTCCCGTAGGCGACGGGGCGGGGATCGTCCTTGCGCACCCTCCCCCCGTAGAAAAGGCCGGTGGTGCCGTCGTCGCCGGTCTTGGTGTAGATACGCACCGCGGCGACGTTACCCGCCTGCCACCAGGAGCGGAATGGCGACCTCCTCATCGGTGAGACCGCCGTGATATCCGGCGAGACGCCGGTCGAACCCCCTGGGGAGGATCACGGTGCCGGGCCTCGCCAGGACGATATGGGCCGGAAGCCGGTGCGTGAGGCGAGGGTGGAGGGTGCCTTCCCCGAACCATGAGAGGAACCGCTCGGGCAGCACCAGTTCCCCCCCTGTCCGTTGCGCCAACAGCCGCACGAGCCGGGCCGAACCCCGGATCATCACCGCCCTGGGGTCCCCGAAACAATCGAGGGTTCGGAACTCTTCGTCGCGCACCAGGAGCTTCCCCTCGTCCGAGATAGGGGTCATGCCATGGTCGGCAGTGCCGAGCAGGACCGCATCCGGCGGGAGTCCCCCCACCATCCCCTGCCAGACCGCAGCTACTTCGGCAACGGCCTGTGCGTACTCGGCAGAGTTCATCCCGAAAACATGGGCTGCGAAGTCCACCGGGGGCCAATAGCCAAAGACCAGCCTGCCCGGTTGGGCGACTTCCTCGACCGCTCGAGCCACCAACTCCTCGGCGCTGGCCACCCCCACCCAGCGACACCCGCGGTAGAGGGCGGCGGTGAGAGGGGTAGATCTAAAACCATCCGGCTGTACGGTGACTGGCTCGATTCCCGCGTTGCGCAGGCGCTCCCAGAGGTTGGGCGATGGCAGCAGTCCTGCCGTGTCGTAGATGACGTTGGCTCCCGCCAGATCCACCCACTTCAGTGTGTTGACCACCAGGCTGAGTTCGGCGAACCACATCAGATGCCCGATCAACCCGTGCTCGGCGGGCGGCCTCCCGGTGGCGATTGTGGCCAGACTGACGGTGGTGGTGGTCGGGAAGGGGGCGCGCAGGGCTGCCCGCCTGCTGGCCGCCAGTGGAGCCGCCGCCGAGCCCTGCAACTGGTGATCACCCAGACCGTCGAATAGGACCGTCAGGTACGAGGACCCGCTCGGTATCAACGGAGCCAGGTCCGGCGCCAAACCGGGGGACATTGAGCGTCCGGTGAGCCTCTTCTCCAGTTCGCCGATCAGGTTCACCAGGCCGTTGGCGGGGGTCGTGTCCATGCGATCGGAAAGAGTATTCGGGGTTGGCGGCGCCTTCGACCGCTCTCCCTATACTCGCCGCCCGGATGCAACGACCCGGTTCGACCGCATGAGTCCGTATTTTCAGGATTACCTGACCGTCGGCTTCTTCGCCGCTCTCGGGGTCGTCCTGGTAATGATCATGCTCGGTGTCGCCTCGGTGCTGAGGCCGACCAACCCGACCAGCGCCAAAGCCCTCACCTACGAATGTGGGGTCGACCCGGTGGGTTCGGGGTGGAGTCAGACCTACGTCCGCTACTTCATGTTCGGCCTGCTCTTCGTCATTTTCGACGTCGAGGCGGTCTTCATCTTTCCGTGGGCGATCCTGGTGGACCAACTCGGATGGTTCGGCCTGGTCGAGATGGCCGCCTTCATCCTGATCCTGGTGCTCGGTCTCGTCTACGCCATCCGCAAGGGGGTGCTGAAGTGGGAGTAGTCCAGAAGTTCGGCACGCCCAAGCCGGTCACGTGGCTGCTCAACTGGTCGCGCAAGTATTCGCTGTGGCTCTTCCAGTTTGGCCTGGCGTGTTGCGCCATCGAGCTGATGGCCGCCTCGGGGCCGCGTTATGACTTCATGCGCTTTGGGATCATCCCGTTGCCGGCGTCGCCTCGCCAGGCAGACTTGATGGTGGTGGCGGGCACGGTCACCGACAAGATGGCTCCGGCCGTGCGCCGGCTCTACGACCAGATGCCGGATCCTAAGTATGTGATCTCAATGGGATCGTGCTCCAACTGCGGCGGTCCCTACTGGGACTCGTACTCCGTGACCAAAGGCGTTGACCAGCTCATCCCGGTGGATGTCTATGTTCCCGGCTGCCCTCCCCGTCCGGAGGCGCTGATGGACGGCATCGTGCTCCTCCAGAAGAAGATTCAAGGCGAGGACATTCGCGAGAAATGGAACCGGCGTGACCGCCAGCCCATCTGACGTCGCCTCGATCGACGAGCTCGCAGCGGGACTAGCCGAAGCTGTCGGAGGGACGGCCGAGGTGGCACATGGGACCGGCAAGGTCCGGGTGAGCAGGGATCGATGGGTGGACACCTGTCGCTCCGCCCGCGATGACTTCGGGATGGCCTTTTTCTCGTGGCTCTCGGCTGTCGACTGGTCTAACAAGGTCGAGGTCGGTGATCCCCCGACCCAACCAGTCGAGGAGCGATACGAGGTCATCGCGGCCCTGGCAGACATTTCAGCCGGGTTGATCATCCTCGTGTCCACCGACCTCCCCAAGGATGACCCCCGGGTCGACAGCCTGGTGGGTTTGTATCCGGGGGCCAACTGGCATGAGCGCGAGGCCCACGAGATGTTCGGTATCGAATTCACCGGACACCCCCAGCTGATCAAGCTCTACCTTCCGGAGGCCTTTCTCGGGTACCCGCTGCGCAAGTCGTTCCCGCTATTGAGCCGCGAGGTCAAACCCTGGCCGGGAACGGTCGACGTTGAAGGGATGCCCGGGCATCAAGACGAGGACGAGCCCTCGACAGAAAATCCGGAGGCGTGATGACCACCCGAATTTCCGCCGATCAGGATCTCGTTCGCCACCTGTCCGAAGTGTCGGTTTCGGTCGAATTGCAGACCCCCGACATGACTCTCAATATCGGTCCCCAGCATCCCTCCACCCACGGAGTGCTGAGACTCGTCGCCACGATCGATGGCGAGCGCGCCTTCAACGTTCAGCCTGTGATCGGCTACATGCACCGTGGTTACGAGAAACTGGCCGAGGTACGCAACTATCCGCAGATAACGACCCTGGTCAATCGGATCGACTGGGTTTCGGGCTACGCGAACGAGGTCCCCTTCATCGTGGCGGCCGAGAGGTTGCTTGGCGTGGAAGTTCCCGAACGCGCACAATTCATCCGCCTGATCCTCACCGAGATGGCCCGGATCGCCTCCCACCTCGTGTTCAACGCCTCGTATCCCCTGGAGTTGGGGGCTGCTACCCCGCTCTTCTTTGCCCTCCGCGAGCGGGAACGCGTACTAGATCTTCTCGAGTCGGTAACCGGAGGTCGTTTTCATCCCAACTTCAACCGGATCGGCGGGGTCAAGCCGGCGCAGGGGGCGGGTTCGGCCACCCGCAAGGTGATTCAGGACCTTCCCAAGGGTTTCCTGGCCGAAACCCGGGCGGCGATGGACAAGGTCCTTGCCACCGTTGACGAATTGGAGACACTCGTGGCGGGCAACGAGATCATTCTCGCCCGCACCAAGGGCATCGGATTCATCCCACCCGAAGTGGCCGTCTCGTATGGCATGTCCGGTCCCAACCTGCGCGCCTCGGGGGTCAACTTCGATTTGCGCAAGGTCGCGGACTATCTGCCGTACGGCCAGTTCAACTTCAAGGTTCCAACCGGCACCAACGGTGATTGCTGGGACCGGTGGTGGGTTCGCCTGGAGGAGACCCGCCAGTCGGCCAGCATCATCCAACAGGCGATCGATTCCATCCCGGCCGGTCCCCTCCTGGCGAAGGTTCCCAAGATCATCAAGATCCCCAAGGGTGAGATCTACGTCCGGGCCGAAAACCCCAAAGGTGAGATGGGCTACTACCTGGTCTCGGATGGTGGACTCGGCCCCTACCGGCTCAAGATCAGGTCCGCCTCCTTCTCCAATATCTCGATCCTTCCCTGGATTCTTGAAGGGGCACTCATCCCCGACATCATCGCCATCATGGGGAGTCTCGACTTCGTGCTGGGAGATGTCGACCGATGAGGCGTGAGGCGAGGGGCGTAAGGCGTGAGATCCAGACACGCGTTCCTGCTCACGTCTCACGGCTCACGGCTCACGTCATCGTGGGATTTCCGGAGGAGATCTCATGAACTTCTGGTTGCAGCTCGCTATCAAGCTGGCCGTTGCCGCCGCCCTCATCCCTGCGGTCGGAATGGTGATCGGCTTCGCCGAGATGAAGTTGTCGGCCAAGATGCAAAGCCGGGTCGGCCCCTACTTTGCCGGTGGTCGATGGGGTTGGGCGCAGCTCATCGCCGACGGCGTGAAGTTCTTCCAAAAAGAGGACCTGATCCCGGCCGACGCCGACCGCCCCGTGTTCAAGTGGGCACCCGCGCTGGTCCTCGTCTCGACCGTGGCCATCCTCGTCCCGATTCCGCTCGGCCCTGACGTCGTCGGTCGCAACCTCGATCTCGGCATCTTCTATGCGTTGGCAGTCTCTTCACTCTCAACCATCGGGGTCCTAATGGCCGGATGGTCTTCGGCCAACAAGTACTCGCTCATCGGAGGTCTGCGCGCCGCCGGCCAGCTCATCGCTTATGAGTTACCGCTGGTTCTGGCAGTGGTGGGAGTGGTGATTCTGGCGGGGACGATGTCGCTCACAGGGATCGTGGAGGCGCAGGCCTCCTGGTTCTCGGAGCGGGGATGGCAGTTCGGGCTTCCATTCGTGGCGGTCCAGTTCGTCGGCTTCGGCATCTTCATGATCGCCACCCTGGCTGAGCTCAGCCGCATTCCCTTCGACATGCCCATCGCCGAGTCGGAGTTGGTGATGGGCTACCTCACCGAGTACACGGGATTCCGGTTCCTCTTCTTCTTCCTGGCCGAATTCGCCAACATGTTCTCGCTCTCCGCGATCGCCGCCACCCTCTTTCTCGGCGGTTACTGGGTGCCCGGTCTATCCGACGCGCAGCTCAACTTCGTTGGACCGATTGTCCTTTTTGCCAAAATCGGCGTGCTGGTCTTCATCATGATCTGGTTCCGCTGGACGTTTCCCCGGTTCCGTGAGGACCAATTGCAGTCGATCGCCTGGAAGTGGCTCATCCCTCTCTCTCTGGCGAACATCCTGGCTACCGGTGTCCTGAAGGTGGTGTTCTAGTGGCGATGCCGAAGCTGCCCGGGATCGGCCTGCTCAAAGGTATGGCCGTGACTCTGAAGACCATGGTCAGAACGATCGCCTTGCCGGGGAAGTACCTCAACACGATCAACTACCCGGTTGACAAAGAGTCTCCGGTTCCGAGGGCGCGCGGAGTGATCGCCCTCGATCAGGAGGCTTGCACGGTTTGCATGCTGTGCGCCCGCAACTGCCCCGACTGGTGCATCTACATCGAAGGCCACAAAGAGGAGAAGGTTCCCGAGAAGCCGGGTGGAAGGGTGAAGGTCCGGGCGACCCTCGACCGCTTCGACATCGACTACGCCCTGTGCATGTACTGCGGAATTTGTGTTGAGGTGTGCCCCTTTGACGCCCTGTTCTGGAGTCCCGACTACGAGTACTCCGAAAACCACATGGGCAAGCTCATGCATGACATGGACCGACTCCAGGATTGGCTGACAACAGTTCCCGCAGATCCGGGGCCGGAGCGATGAACCTCGCCGATTGGATAGCCGTACCCGCCAACTGGGTGTTTGTCCTTCTCGGTCTGGTCGTGCTGGTCGCCGGGTTTCGAGTGGTCACGTCTCAGAATGTGGTCCATGCGGCATTGGCGCTGGTCGCCACCCTCGCCGGGACAGCCGGGCTATTCCTTTTGCTCTCCGCCGAGTTTGTTGCCTGGGTCCTCGTGCTGGTCTACATCGGTGCGGTGATCGTCTTGTTCCTGTTTGGAATCATGATTACGAGGGCGCCGACCGGTCGTGACATGGCCCTCGACCATCCCCGCAAGCTCTGGGCAGCTGTGGTGGCGTTGGTTCTGTTCGCGGTTCTCGCCTGGTCGTCGGTTCAATCCTTTGGTGTCACGGAACTGGCTCAGGCGGGCGTAGGTACCTCCACCGAGACAATCGGTCTGTCGCTGCTGGGGCGTTATGTGGTTCCTTTCGAGGCGGTGTCATTCGTGCTCCTGGCTGCCCTTATCGGCGGCATAACCATCGCCCGCAAAGACCTCACTCCCTTCGAGGAAGCGGAGAGCGGGGCCGTATGATCGTCAACCAGTTCCTCGTCTTGGCCGCCCTCCTGTTTTCGCTCGGCGTATACGGTCTGCTGGTTCGGCGCAACGCCGTGATGGTCCTTCTGGCCGTTGAGTTGATGCTCACTGCGGTCAACATCAACCTCATCGCCTTCGAGGCCGTCATCCGATCCTCAGAGGCAATCGGCCAGGTCTTCGCAATCTTCGTGATCACAGTGGCAGCGGCCGAGGTCGGGATCGGCCTCGCCATCATCCTGATGATCTTTCGTAACCGCGCCTCGGCGAACGTGGACGAGCTGAACCTGATGAAATGGTGAGCCGTAAGACGTGGGACGTGGGACGTGGGACGTGAGTAAGCGGGTATGAGCAAATTCCTGGTCGACTACGCCGGTGTGTTGCTGGTTCTTCCGTTCGTCGCGTTCCTCGTGATCGTTCTCATCGGCAAACGCATGAGGCTCCAGGGGGCAGAAATCGCCATCGGGGCTATGGCGATCAACTGGGTGTATGCCGTTGCCCTGTTCGTCGTCAATATCACCCAGGAAGTCGCCCGAGACGTCCAGTTCGAGATCGGACGCATCGGTCTCATAGGCGGCAAGCCGCTGGTGTTCGAGTTGGGATGGACGGTCGATGGGCTGTCTTCGATGATGTTCGTCGTCGTCACCACCGTTTCGTTGCTCGTGTTCATCTATGCGGTCGGTTACATGAAAGGCGACGTCCGGGTGCCGTTCTTCTTTGCGGCCCTGTCCCTGTTCGCCGGGTCGATGCTCGTGTTGGTCGCCGCTCCCAACCTGGTCCAGCTCATCATCGGATGGGAGGGAGTTGGCCTTGCCTCCTACCTGCTGATCGGTCACTACTGGGAGAAGCACGAGAACTCGTCCGCGGCCATGAAGGCCTTTTATGTCAACAAGGTCGCCGACGTCGGGCTGATCCTGGGTGCCGTCATCCTGGGCATCACCACCGGTACTTTCCGCATCAACGAGATCCTCCATCTCGCCGAGGAGGGCGCGGCCGCCTTGGGGGCCGTAGCGGTGGGGGCGGGACTGTTGCTCTTCTTCGGTGCCATGGGCAAGAGTGCGCAGTTTCCACTCCACGTGTGGTTACCAGATGCGATGGCCGGTCCAACTCCCGTCTCGGCCCTGATGCACGCAGCCACCATGGTCACGGCCGGGATCTATCTGATAGCCAGGATGTTCCCGTTCTACCTGGAGATGGCCGCAGAAGCCCGCACCTGGATCCTGTGGATCGGGGCTGCCACCCTCTTCCTGACAGGCCTCCTGGCCCTTGTGCAGAACGACATCAAGAGGGTGCTCGCCTATTCGACGGTGAGCCAACTCGGGTACATGATGGCGGCCCTGGGGGCAGGCGGGTACACGGCCGGGTTGTTCCACCTGTGGACCCACGCCTTCTTCAAGGCGCTCCTCTTCCTAGGGGCGGGGTCGGTGATCCACGCCGTTCACTCCAACAACATGTCGGACATGGGCGGGCTCCGTAAAGACATGCCGACCACCTACCGCACCTTCGTGATCGGGGCGCTGGCCCTGGCCGGGATCCCCCCGCTGGCAGGGTTTTTCTCGAAGGACGAGATACTCGCCACCTTCAACCACGCTCATGCCACCACGATTCTGTGGTTGGGCGTGGCTGCTGCCTTCGTGACGGCTTTCTATACCTTCCGGATGGTCTTCCTGACATTTCACGGCACCTATCGGGGTCACGGTCATCCACATGAGTCACCGCGGGTCATGACCGGCCCGCTGGTGGCGCTGGCGGTGGGGGCGGTCGCCGCCGGGTGGGTCAACATCCCAGGCGTCTACACCGGGTTCCACCACTGGGTGGAGGTGCGTGAGGTATTCCACCCCGAGGAGGCACCCACCTCCTTCGATCTGGCGGCCCTGGTACCCGGCGTAATCGCGGCGGTGCTCGGGATCGTCTTGGCCTATCTCGTGTTCAAACCCGATCGAGCATCCCAGCAGGAACGAGATCGCGTCGAGATACCGCTGCTGTACCCGGTCCTTAGACGCAAATACTTCCTCGACGATCTGTACTGGTACGGGTTGGTCGAACCCATCAAGGGCCCGATTGCCCGGGCGGTCAACTGGATCAATACCTATGTCATCGACGGAGTCGTCAACGGCGTGGCAGGGATATCGCTGTTGTTGTCGAAGTTCGTCTACCTGGGTCTTGACCAGAGGGGCATCGACGGTGTTGTCCACGGATTGTCGGCGGTGACCGACTCCGCCAGCGGATCGCTTCGGCGACTGCAGAGCGGTCGGGTCCAGCAGTATGCGGCGGGGTTCGTGACTGGCGCCCTGGTGCTGGTCATCGTGTTAGTGGTCTTCCAATAGGAGAGGTGCGGTGACGATGGACTTGCTGAACGAGTGGGGACTGAGCGCAGTTGTCTTCCTCCCTGGGTTGGGGGCGGTCGTACTGATGGCTATGCCCCGTGGCAGAGAAACCGTCATCAAAACCTGGGGTCTCCTCGTATCGGTGGTGACCTTCCTCCTCTCGATTGGTCTAGCCGCGAACTTCGACTTCAACCGGGCCGACGAGTATCAGTTCGAGGTAAACCGTTCCTGGATCAGCGCTATCAATGCCAACTTCCACGTAGGAGTGGACGGCATCAGCCTGCCCTTGCTCCTCCTGTCGACTTTCATCGTGGTGTTGTCGGTCATCTACTCCTGGAACAATTGGGAGGAACCCCGCAACCCGAAAGCCTTTCTCGGGCTCATGCTGCTTCTTGCTACCGGCATGAACGGCACGTTCGTAGCCCTCGATCTGGTTCTGTTCTTCATCTTCTTCGAGATCGTGCTTCTGCCGATGTACTTCATGATCGGGATCTGGGGCGACAAGGCGCCGCGCAAGATCCCGGGTTTTGCCCGGGAAGTTGAGACCCGGCTCTATGCGGCCATCAAGTTCTTCCTGTTCACCCTCTTTGGATCGGCCTTCATGTTGTTGGGCTTTCTCGCCCTCTACTTCCGATCGGGTACCGGTCAGTTGCCGCGGACATTCGATATTCCTGCCCTGGTGAACATTGCCAACACCACCCCGGAGTTGTTCGCCGGACAGTTCGGCTGGCTCGTGTTCGGCGCCATGTTCTTGGGGTTTGCGGTCAAGGTTCCGATGTGGCCGCTCCACACATGGCTTCCGGATGCTCATACAGCAGCTCCCACGGTTGGTTCGGTCCTGCTGGCAGCGATCCTCCTGAAGCTCGGGTCCTACGGCTTCATCCGGATCGCCATCCCCATCCTTCCCGAGACTGCCAAACAATGGGCGCCTGCCATCGCGGTGCTAGCCGTGATCGGCATCATCTACGGTTCTCTCGCCTGCCTTGCCCAGACCGACGTCAAGCGACTGATCGCGTTCTCATCAGTTGGTCACATGGGCTTTGTCATGCTGGGAATCGCCACCCTGACGGACGTGGGAATCAACGCCGCCATCATCGGCATGGTCGCCCATGGCCTCATCACCGGTCTTCTGTTCTTTGTGGCCGGATCGATCTCCCACCGTTATCACACCCGGGATATGGCCCGTCTGGGAGGAAACCAGAAACTGATGCCGATCCTGGGAGGGATCTTCGCCTTTACCGCCTTTGCCTCCCTCGGTCTGCCCGGGCTGGCCGGCTTCTGGGGTGAATTCATGTCGCTGCTCGGCGCTTACAACCCGGCCGCCGGGCTGCCGCTCGGCCTCTTCCGAACCGCCATGGTGTTGGGGGCGGTCGGAACCGTGCTGACGGCCGGGTACATGTTGTGGATGTTGCAGAAGGTCAATCTCGGTGAGCCCAAGGACGAATGGCAGGGTCACCACTTCAACGATGTCGATCGGTACGAACTGGCCGCCTGGCTCCCGCTGATCATCCTCATCGTGGCGATCGGCCTCTTCCCTCGGATCATCTTCGAAGCGACTACCGATGCCGTGGTCTCCCTGGTCGACGCGGCCTTCCCGCCGGGCACGACTGCCGGTCTACGTAGCGTGCTGGGAGGCTGATCGGTGCAGTTCGAGATCGATTACCTGGCGCTCGCTCCCGAGCTGATCATTGTCGCCACGCTGGTGGTGGTGCTGACCGCCGACCTGTTTGTGCGACGTGAGAACAAGTATTGGATCGCCGCGTTTTCGGTGTTGGCCGTGCCACTGGCTGCGATTCCGTTGATCGTTATGGCTGTCGACGGCTCGAGCCGGTCGATGTTCGGAGACTCCTTCGTGGTCGACACCTTCGCCATCCTCCTCAAGGGGTTCTTCCTGGTGGCGGCCTATCTGGTCCTGCTCATGTCCGTGTCGTACATCGAAGGCGAGCGTTACTACCAGGGGGAGTACTACTTCCTCATCCTCTGCTCGTTGCTGGGTTCCATGATCATGTCGTCTTCGCGCGACCTGATCGTCATGTTCATAGGTCTGGAACTCACGACGGCCCCGCTGTTCATGCTGGCCGGGTGGCGCAAAGGGGACATGCGCTCCAACGAGGCGTCGCTCAAGTACTACATCCTCGGTGTGCTATCCACGGCCCTCCTTCTCTACGGGATGTCGCTCGTCTATGGCCTCACCGGAGCGGTCTCCTTCAGCGAGATCAGTGCCGCCGTATCTGACCCGGAGTTGGCTGGTCAGCCGGCGATGGGGATTGCCGTCCTGTTGATGATTGTCGGTTTCGGATTCAAGATCTCTTCGGTGCCGTTCCACTTCTGGGCACCTGACGTTTACGAGGGCGCGCCCACGCCCGTAACGGCCTACCTGTCGGTCAACTCCAAGGCGGCCGGATTCGTGGCAATGTTGATCGTGCTCTACCTGGCGGTGCCGGGGGTGTCCGCTGTGTGGGCGCCGGCGGTGTGGGCGATGGCGGCAGGGTCGATGATCATCGGGAACCTCACGGCATTGCGACAACAGAACATCGTCCGCTTGCTGGCTTACTCGTCGATTGCCCAGGCTGGCTTCATGCTGGTTCCTTTCGCCGCGGCCGGCGTGGCAGGAGCAGACCTCACAGAGGCATTCTCGGCGACCGTCATC
>CAYYRT010000018.1:0-5996 GCA_964474055.1 uncultured Acidimicrobiaceae bacterium
ACCTCGACCTGCTGACCATCACGTCCGACATCGACGAGGCCTGCGAGGCGATCACGCGGCACCGTCGGTCGCGTGAGCGCAAGGAAGGCGCCAGCCGGGAGGCCACGAGAGAGGCGCTGCAGGAGGCCGAGGGCGGGGGCGAGGGCGGCACCAACGCGTGACCGGGGCCCGGACCGCGGCCGCCCACGGCGCTGTGAACGCTCGCCTGACCCGACCCGGCGTCCCCGACACGCCAGCAGTCGTGTTCAGCGACCAGCTCCGAGTCGGCCTCCCCGCCGCTAGGCCTCTGTCGGACTCCCCGAGAACGATAGGAAGAGCAAGATCACGACGACGACCGCGACGACCGCCAACTCGCCCCTCGTGGGCGAGGCCCCCCGTGTCGGTCGAACCGACAAGGCTCGTGGCGTCGCGAGCCACGACGATCGCCAGCCAGAATGCGAGGAGCGCGCCGACCGGATGAAGAACCGCCACGACCGGCACTTCGGCCCGAATGCTCCCTCGCACGCTCGCTCGCTCGATGAGCAAGGGCTTGGTGGCGGGCCCGACCGGGGACGGACCCGCGTTAACACACTCCATGGTGAGCGCAGGATTCGCATCCCCATCGCCGGCCGCGACCAGTGGGAGCGGGCTGCTCGAGAGTCGGCGTAGGGGAGCCCTCCGCGAGCTCAGGCGATCTCGATGCTCCGTTCGACCGCGTAGAGCCGCCATTCGCCGGGAACGCCCTTCAGCTCGGCGGCGCCTCGCTCGCGAAACTGCAGGCCCGAGCCTGCGACGAGATCC
This sequence comes from uncultured Acidimicrobiaceae bacterium, assembly GCA_964474055.1. Taxonomy (GTDB): domain Bacteria; phylum Actinomycetota; class Acidimicrobiia; order Spongiisociales; family ZC4RG35; genus JAICND01. Next base: position 781 of record CAYYRT010000018.1, read on the forward strand.
TTCACCGTGCTCGAGACGAGTACCTCGCCGGGCTGGGCCGCCTTTGCCACGCGGGCGCCGATGTGGACTGCGATTCCGCTCACCTTGCCGTCCAGCAACTCGCACTCGCCGGTGTGCAGGCCTGCGCGCACCTCCAGGCCCAGCGCGTCGACGGCCTCCGTGATCGCGGAGGCGCAGCGGATTGCCCGAGCCGGGCCATCGAAACTGGCGAAGAAGCCGTCACCCGCTGTGTCGAGCTCCTTGCCGTGATAGCGAACGAGCTGTCGGCGGATAGCGGCGTGGTGCCGCCCGAGGAGCTCCCGCCATGCCCTATCGCCGAGCTTCGCCGCCTTCTCCGTCGAGCCGACGATGTCGGTGAACAGGATGGTGGCAAGGACGCGGTCCGCTTCGACGACGTCCCACTCGCCTCGCTCCCAGATGCCGGACAGGAAACGCTTGACCTCGTGGGTGATCTGCTCGGGATCGACGAAGTATCCGTGGTCGTTGCCAGGCAATTCGACCAGGTCCGCGCCCGGGATCCGGTCGGCGATGTAGCGGGCCTGGTCGGGGTAGTCCCCGTCCCTCACCCGGCAAAGGACGAGGGTTGGAACCCGAATGGCGGGCAGCGTATGGCGCGCGTCGATCTCCGCGTTCATGCGCCGCAGGCCCACCACCGTCGCCGGACTGGCGCTCGTGAGCACCAGCCGCCGCCACCACCGCCTCACCGCCTCGTCGCCCGCGAGGCTCGGAGCAAAGAAACTTAGATAGCCGTCCAGCCACTCGGCGGTGCCGGCCGTCGCAGCCTCCTCGCGGAGGCTCTCCGCCCCTTCCTCCGGCGTGAATCCCCACGGGTAGTCGTCGGCTGCGACGTAGGAGGCTCTGCAGCCGTAGAGGACCGCCGCGGCCGTCCGCTCGGGATAGGTCGCGGCGAACAGAAGGGTCATCGGCCCGCCCTCGGAGAAGCCCATGATCGCGGCCCGTTTCGATCCGGCGGCGTCCATGACGGCACGAATGTCGTCCATGCGCGTCTCGAGATCGGGGAGTCCGGCGGCCCGGTCGGAGAGGCCGGTCCCGCGCTTGTCGAACAGGATCAGCCGCGAGAACGACGCAAGCTCACGGAAGAAGTCCGCTGCGGGACCCTCCCAGGCGCACTCCAGGGCCGAGAGCACCCAGCCGTTGACGAATACGAGGTCGAACGGCCCGTTGCCGACCGTCGTGTACGCGATGCTGGTATCTCCGCTTTTCGCGAACCGAACTTCGGGGGCGTCCACGACCGTAGTCTGTGCCAGCGAGACGCTGCACTTCAAGTGGAGACGACCGCACGAAAGCGGCTTCGGGAACTGAAGTGCAAGCTTGCTCAGCAGACAAGCGCTTGGTGGCGAGCCCGACCGGAGTCGAACCCGCGTTACCACACCCCATCCTGAGCGCGTGATACGCATCCCGGTCGCTGGTCGGGATGATTGGGAGCAGGCGGCTCGACTGTCGGCGTAGCTTGTTGGCATCATCGGACGCACTCGAACGCCCGTCAGGCAAGGCGAGCATCAAACCTTCGATGCCAGCTGTTGGGGTGGTGGGAGACCAGCGACCTGCCTTTGGTGATGGCTACGCCCTGCGCCGTCAGGAGGGCCGGCTGGTGAGAGCGGGGAATCTCAAGCTCACATCGGTTGCGCCCTCTTGCCTTGGCCCGATATAGGGCGGCATCCGCGCGAACAAGCCACTCATCGTCTTCGGTGCTGAGATCGTCCGGCCCGACGACTGCGATCCCGATCGAAATCGTCACCACGCCGCTGGGCGGGTTCCCTGGGTTCGGAAGGCCGAGGCCCTCCAGCGCACTGCGAACCCGCTCGGCGGCGCGCAGCGCCTCCGCCGGATCCTCGACCTTCATGATCGCGACAAACTCCTCGCCGCCAAACCGGTACACGCCGTCATGCGGCCGCACCGACGCGTTCAGGAGAGCCGCGAATCGCTGCAGGACCTCATCGCCGGCCAGGTGACCGAGATCGTCATTGATCGCCTTGAATCGATCAAGGTCCATCATCAGGATGGCGAATCGCTCACGATGCCTGGCAATCCTGGACCGAGCGGCCACCAGGGCCAGCCGGAGACTGAGGCGATTGCCCAGGCCGGTCAGCTCATCTGTGCGCGCAGTCGTCTCGACGGAGTCGGTGATCCGCTGCAGACGGACTTCGTCCCGCTGTGCCTGCCGCTTGATTGCCTGAGCGTTCGAGATCTGCAGATAGCTGAGAACGCGGGCACGAAGGAGGCCGACGTGCCCAAATTGGCTCACGACAGTCGCCACGATGAGAAGCGTCATCAGGTCGCCTCGGGTACCCGGAAGCGACGCGGCGGGCGCCAGAGCCGCATAGCCGACACAAGCGACGAGATGCCAGAGAAGCCATCCGGTGTGGATGCGCGTCGCCCACGGAACCATCAGGGCGACGACCGCCGGGAGCAACAGGAGATACCCGGCAGCGATGAATCCCATCCGCGGATCGCGAAGGCCCAGAGCGATGGTCGCGACATCGATCACGACGAGGACGGCGAAGACCGGAGCCTCCGGATTGTGCCGTGCCCTGCGGGGGATCAGGAGATACACGAAGATGGCAACGAAGCCGATGGCGGCATTCAGCCCAATGACGTGAGTGGATGAATCCGGGTGCAGCAAGAAGAGCGAAACACCATTGAGCACCGCCGCGGCCACGACCAGGGCCATGCCCTGACGAGCCGAATCGAGCAGCCTTCGCCGCTGCGTCACCCGGAATCGAGGCGTACCAGCCACCGAGAAATAGTCCACTGCCCTCATGCGCTCGAGACCCACCCGGGCGCGCGCGGCGACCCCTGCGGGCTGGGGGATCAGCGCCATTGGGCAGCCTCGGCTGGCCGGCCAAGAAGGAAACCTTGGCCGAGATGCACGCCGAGCGTGCGGAGCGCAGTGCGCTCTGCCTCGGTCTCGACGCCCTCTGCAATCAACAGACAGTTGGTCGCGAGGGCAAAGTGTCGGAGGCCGGCGATCAGCGCCTGGCGCGTGAGGTCCATGTCCACTCCCCGGACGAAGCCGATATCGATCTTCAGGAAATCCGGGCGCAGCTTGATGATGTGCTCGAAGTTCGCGACTCCGGCACCGGCGTCGTCGACGGCCAGCCGGATGCCGCTTCCGAGTGACAGATACGCCGACCGAAGGGCTTCGTAATCGGCGATTTGAATGTGCTCGGTGATCTCGAGAACGATCGGCCGAGACTGCGCAGCCAGCAGATCCCGCAGGCGGTCTGATTCCAAGACCAGGCTCGGAGAAACGTTCAGGCTCAGCCAATTGCCGTCCGGCAGCCCCTCCGCCGCGCGGATGGACGCGCGAAGCGTGGCGACCTCAAGATCGAGGCCAAGGCCAACCATCACCGCGCTCCCGAATACAAGTTGAGGCGGTGTCGACGTGTCGAATCGGGTAAGAGCCTCGAAGCCGATCGTCAGACCCTGCTCGATGTCGACAATCGGCTGGAACACCGGCTTGAAGGCCTGCGCCTCGAGGATCGATTCGATCTGTCCGCGCTCGGCGGCTGACGAACGTCTCGCTCGCAGCCCTTCGCCAAGAAGATAGGTCGCGGTGGCAGCGAATTCGACAGCGATCGGCAGGTAATGCGCCATTCGACTTGCGACATCGACCTGGTCCGTCCCGACGGCGATCAAGCCGAGTCCCTGCCCATTCCCAAACGGCGCATAGACCGCCGCCAAGAGACCGGATGCGGCCAGCCGAGCCCCGTACCCGCCGTCGGCGAGGCTGATGTCGGTCGACTCCACCCAAGGACCGAGGCGCGCTCGCTCGCGGAGGTATGCGGCCCGGGGCAATGGCATCACTTCACCCTCCTGGACCGGGTGCGATGGAGGGCCACTGAAGCCGATCAGCGTCGTGACGTTCGCGTCCTCGAAGGCGATGACGCCACCTCGATCGACTCCTGGCAAGGTCAGGAGGGCGCTCGCGATCTCGTGAGCGGTCTCGGCCGCCGATCCCGCCGCCGTCAGATGTGCGAGCGCCTGGGCCACGGCAAGCCGATTCCGCGTCGACTCATCGAGCGTCGCCTCGATCTCGCGCAGCCGAGTGATGTCGCGCTTGACGGCCACGTACGTTGAGAGCTCGCCCGCCGAGTCGAAGACGGGCGTGATGGTCGCATCCTCCCGGTAGAGCGAGCCATCCTTGCGGCGGTTGACGAGCTCCCCGGACCATGTCCGTCCGGCGCTCAACGTCTTCCACATCCGCCTGTAGTACGTGGGCGACTGGTTTCCGCTCTGGAGGATCCGCGGGTTCTTGCCGACGACCTCGGGGAGTGTGTATCCGCTGATCCGCTCGAAGGCGGGATTCACGTAAACGATGTTGGCCTGCGCGTCCGCGATCATCACGGACTCGGCCGTCTGGTCGACCGCCGCGGCAAGACGCGCGTGCTCCGATTCGGCCTTGTGTCGATCGGTATTGTCGATCGCCACGCCAACCATCCCGACGACGCGCCCCCGCGAGCGGAGCGGGGTCACGGTCAGGAGGAGCGAGATACGAGCGCCGTCCGCGCCGCGGGCCCACGTCCTACCGACCCACTCTCCCTGCGCGTTCACTGCTGCAACGATCTGGTCGACGGATTCGTGGTCGCCCGGAAGGGTGACGACATCTTTGACCTGGCGTCCGAGCGCCTCGACAAGGGTGGCGCCGTACAGGCGCTCTGCGCCGCGATTGAGGTACGTGACGCGACCGAGGAGATCGGTCGCCACGACTGCGACGCTGGCCTGATCAAGTATCTCGGCCGGAAGCTGGGTCGACGTCATGGGCGGCCTGCCGCGCTCGCCTGCCTCGCGATGGGGCGGCCGATGAGCGCCGTCGGGCAACGTGGGGTGCACGGCGCGGCTGCCGGTTCGCTGCGGGAGCTCCTGTGGCATGTGGTGAATCCTGAGCTGCAGGGCGCCAACCCGCCATGGCCCGGATGCCGTGCCTCGCCCGCCAAATGGTTGAGCTGCAGCTGAGGCTCACGGCTGTCGGGTGCAGTCTCCTGTCCACCGGAGAACCCCAGCCGCCGATCAGCATGGCCTATCGCGCTGCCAGAGGAACGTTGGAGTGTGCTATGGCGGGCCCGACCGGATTCGAACCGGCGATCTCCAGCGTGACAGGCTGGCATGTTTGGCCACTACACCACGGGCCCGCGGGGAGTGACGCGCGGTGGCGGAGCATAGCAGAACCGAACGCCTAGCCAGCCGATGCGGCC
>CAYYRT010000019.1:0-38428 GCA_964474055.1 uncultured Acidimicrobiaceae bacterium
AGCCCGCACCGAGCACAGTGACGAGAACCACCAGCCATCGACGCGCTCGGGCCATCAGCGCTCCCGCGCTGGCCGCGACTCCAAGAACGAATGACGCAGCCAGGATCAGGGGCCAATCGACCGATCCCGTCCCGGATGACAGCACCGTCCCCAACCGCACCAGCACGAGGAGGAGGGCGCCGAGTGTGGCTACCCAGCCGAGGCGGAGGTCCATGTCTTTCCCATCATCTGACTCCAGGCCGAAGCCCATTGATCATTGGGGCCGGCCACAGCGGTTTTGACTCCTGCCTGGCGAAAGTGGTTTAGAACCTCGGTCTCGGGTTTGTATGCGCTCAGGAGCACGCTGGACCGGTGTTGTGAGCCGAGAAGTCGATGAACGCCGAGCAGGTCGCCGTCAGGCAGACCGGACACGAGGACCAACAACCCGCCACGTCCCGTGCTGCGAAGACGGGTGGCCACTGTCCTCAGGTCGATCGCATCAACCCGCTGCACCATCGCCAGGGCCTCCATGGCCGCCCCGTATGAGCGGACCTCGATCGTGGGTCCTCCAGCCCACAGATCGCCTGCGAACCCGCCCTGGGCAAGGTGGCGAACTACAGACGCTGCACCGGTGACCGCCTTTTCGAAATGATCATCGTCCGTGTAGACCACCGCTCTTGGATCGAGAAACACCAGTGCCCGCGATTGCCACGGAGTCTCCATTTGTCGAATCATTAGTTCGTCCAGCCTGGCCGAGGTAGGCCAATGAATGCGGCGAAGGTCATCGCCATCCCGATAGGAGCGGAGCGTGTAGAAGTCCTCTCCGCCACGCTGACTGTGTTCCGGACGGCTGGCCATGTTCGCTGGATCCCGGCCCCGCACCTGGGGGAATCCCGTCAACTCCTCTATGGCGGGAAACACGATCAGCTGATCGACCGCGCCCGAGGTCGTTTCCCACCCGGCCAAACCAAGCGGATCGTGGGTCTCGAGGCCGGCTGGGCCCACGGCGTAAACCCCGCGAGGGCGACACACGATGCGGTAGGAGGCACTGGCCCGCTCGTTGCCGCCCAGCACTCCAAGGGCGAAGCGGGCGATTCCCAGCCCGGTGATGCCGTCGGTGACCGTCAGATCGAACAACGGAATCCGCCGCATGTTGGTGAGCCTCAACTCGACAGTGGCCCGGTCGCCTTCGTGCACCTGCTGGGGACTGAGCCTCCGCTCCACACTGACCAGCGGGCGATTCCAAACGGTCATGAGGACGGCGGCAAGGACTGCCGTCGCCAACGCAGCCCCGATCGCAAGAAGTTCGATCTCACCAAGAGCTAGCCAGGAGACTGCCAGCGCCAGGGCGCCCCCCAGGACGGAACCACCCCGGGTGCTGAGCATCAGCGGTCGCTGCGGGAGATCGGCACTCGCAGCCCGGCCAGGACAGAGTCGACCACATCAGCAGCCCGCACACCTCGCATTTGAGCCTCGGGTCGAAAAGCGAGACGGTGTTCCAGAACCGGCCCCGCCAGCGCCTTGACGTCATCGGGAGTGACGTACTCCCGTCCCTCTGCCGCGGCTTTGGCCCGCGAAGCCCGCAGGAGGTACAAGGATGAACGCGGGCTGGCGCCCAGCATCACCTCGCCGTGGCGACGGGTGCCGTCGACGACCTCGACGACATACGCGCGGACCGACGAGGCAACGTGAACATGGCGGGCAACATCGATCAACTCCAGGAGCTCGGTCGCGGTGATCACCTGGGTCAGGTCGACGAAGCTCGAGCGCAGTCCGTGAGCCTCCAGCATCTCAAGCTCCTTATCGCGACTCGGGTAGCCGATGGCGACCCTCATCATGAAACGGTCGAGCTGTGCCTCGGGAAGTGGATAGGTCCCTTCGTGCTCGATCGGATTCTGAGTGGCGACCACCATGAACGGCGGGGGCAGCCTGCGGGTGACACCGTCGACGGTCACCTGACGTTCCTCCATCGCCTCGAGCAATGCCGATTGGGTTTTGGGACTCGCCCGATTTATTTCGTCCCCCACAACGATGTTGGCGAAGATCGCCCCGGGCTTGAAGACGAACTCGGTTTGCTGACGGTCCCAGATGGAAACGCCGGTGATGTCGGACGGAAGCAGATCGGGCGTGAACTGGATCCGGTTGAACTCACAACCGATGCTGCGAGCGAGTGACTTGGCAAGGAGGGTCTTTCCCACGCCCGGCACGTCTTCGATCAGCACATGGCCCTCGGCGACGAGGCACAACAGCACCTGTTCGATCGACTCCCTCTTGCCCTGGATGACCCTTTCGATGTTGGAGACGACGTGGTCAAACCGCTCCGCGAACCACGCGACACTGGCTGGAACGGTTTGGGTCATCGAGGTTCGCTCTCTTTCTTCAAGAAATCTCGCTCTGGCGCGTCCGTGACGGCTGAGTATCCTTTACGTTATTCCGGGGTGGATGCAAAGGAGGCATCGGTGGATATGGCCAAAGCCGTCCTGCAGTCGCCCGCCCACTGGGGTGAGGGCCTGAGAGCGGCGTGGGCATTCCGTTCCGTGACCTGGTGGACTCACCTTCCCTACCTTCCCTTTCCCGATAGGACGTACCTGCGATGGAGATCGTTGACCGCCTACGGCGACTTCTCGGCTCCGGTGCCGACCGCCGACCTTTGGTCGTATCTAACCTGGCGAGCCGCCTTCCGTCGATCGCGAAAGAGGACCATACGATGAGCATGGGCGGCTTGCGCCAACGGTTGGAGAACCTGGAAGGGGTTGCTTCCATCCATCTCGAACTCGCTGAGACGGGCCTATCAGGCATTCGGGTTGCGCTGGACGAGGGCGCCGACGAATCGGGCGTCCTCGAAAGGATTCGTTCGCTGCTCGTCACCTACGGGTTGCGAACTCCTACTCCGGTATCTGCTTCAACTTCTGATGAAGCTCATGTCGACCTCACCGAGGACATTTCCGTCAGGATCTCCCCGGAAGGGGAGGGGATGAAGATCGAGGTCTCGACGGAGGGCGAAACGGTGGTCAAGCTGGTCGAGGCCACTCCTTTTGCCGCCGCCCAAGCGGTGGCCGAAGGGAGGAGTCGCCTGACCGGGCGACCCGTTCCCAAGGTGTTGTGGATCGGCCTAGATGCCATCGGGGACTATCGGATTCTCACAGTCCTCATCAAGGGTGACGCGGATCCCCCGGTGGTGGGCTCGGCAGTCGTTAACGCTGGGTGGGCGGAGGCTCTTGACCGGGCCGTTGCCCGGGCCCTCAACTAACGCCCCGGTTACCGGTTTTGCACAGGGGATGGTCTCAGACGCGATAGTCTCCTGGCTGGAGTCTCAGGAATAATGGGTAGGGCCTTGATCCTCAACGCCTCGTTCGAACCGCTCTCGGTGGTGCCCAGCCGCCGGGCGGTTGTCCTGGTGGCGCGGGGGAGGGCGATTGCCGTCGAGCACTACTCAGAAGTCTGGCACTCCGCCACCCGGGCGTTTCCAGTACCTTCGGTCGTCAAACTCAACACCTACATCCGGGTGCCTTTCGAGCGGACGATTCCGGTTAGCAGGCGGGCGGTTTTTGGCCGCGACGGTCACAGATGTCAGTACTGCGGTGCTGTCGCCGAGAATATCGACCACGTCACGCCCCGGTCCCGGGGGGGCCTCCACACCTGGGAAAACGTCGTTGCCTGTTGTCGACGTTGCAACGTCCACAAAGGTGATCGGCTTCCCCACGAGGTTGGCCTCAATCTGGTCCGTCGACCCGCTCCACCCAATCGTTATGGATGGATCTATGCCAGCGCCGGTTATGTGGTCGAGCCGGCTTGGCAACCATATCTTCTGACTGCCTGACGTCCGCTGAAAGCCCCCAGTGGTATCGAAGTGGTTTTGGCGGGTGTACCGGTGGGGGAAAGTGTTGACAAGTGGAGAAAAGTGGGGCATAGTGTCAATCGCGGAGGACACCAGTCGGCAATGAGGGAAAACACGACGTGTTCGTTGGAAAAGCATTCCGGTCGGTTGACGAAAAGGGTCGATTGGTCCTGCCCGCCAATTTTCGTCGAGAGTTCGAATCCAGCGACGATCGCCGGGTCGTCGTCGCCCCGACCGAGGACAAGTGTCTGATGGTCCTGCGACCCCAAGACTTCCTCTCTGTGGCCGAGTCAAGGAGGACCGACATGCAAACCATGTCCGGTCGGGCCAAATACCGCTTCTTCGTATCGAACGCCGCCGAAGTCGTGTTGGACAAGGCAGGACGGATCAGCCTCGGCGAAGAGTTTCGTCAATTCGCCGGAATCGGCGCGGGAACCGAGGCCGTCGTGACGGGGATGGTGACCTTCGTCGAAGTCTGGAACAAGGAACGATTCCTGGCGAGGGAGTCCGGCGCCGATGCCGACTTCCTGTTCCCCGAAGTACTAGGGGAGGTGAGCCCCGCCTGAGTTCTGGATCATCGCCAGCCCCCCGGATACCAATGGGAAGGCCCCTGACTCCGCCCGCTTCCTTTTGGTGCCAGCGCCCGGGGGGCTGGCCATGACCCAGGACCGGGACTACCACCGGCCGGTGATGGCCGCTGAGGTGGTGGCTCTTCTCGAGTCGGTCCCTCCCGGGGTGGTGGTGGACGCCACCTTCGGCGGGGGTGGTCATGCAGAGGAGTTGTTGAGGGTGCTCGGGCCACAGCATCGGGTCCTCGGGATCGACCGGGACCCGGCCGCGGTGGCACGAGCGTTTGAAAGAGGAGGAAGGTTGAAGGTGATCCACGGCAACTTTGCCGATTTGGCCGAGTTGCTCGAAGGTGAAGGGATACCCGCCCCCGTCGGGGTGTTGTTCGACTTCGGTGTGTCCAGTCGCCAGCTCGATCAAGCCGACCGCGGCTTCTCGTTTCGCCACAGCGGACCCCTCGACATGCGGATGGACCCTGGCACTCCGATCTCCGCAAGCTCGCTTGTCAACGAATATTCCGCGACCGACCTCACCTCTCTCATTCGTCGATTCGGTGAAGAGCCGGCCGCCGAGCGGATCGCATTGGCGATCGTCAAGGCGCGACCGATCCATGACACCGTCCAACTCGCCGAAGTGATCGCTGCGGCCGTTCGCGGACCGCGGCGACGCGGTCATCCGGCCCGTCGCACCTTCCAGGCTCTCAGGATGGCCGTCAACAACGAACTGGCTGCCATCGAAGCGGGGCTCGATCAAGCCCTGGACCTTCTGGCGGTGGATGGTCGTTGCGTGACCATCTCTTACCACTCGCTGGAGGATCGCCTGGTCAAACAGAAGTTTGCTGCGGCCACGTCCGGTTGCATCTGTCCGCCGGATCTGCCGGTGTGTGGATGTGGGGTCTCGCCGAAGTACCGCCTTCTCACCAGGGGAGCCGGTAAACCCGATCCGCGAGAGGTCGACTCCAATCCCCGGGCGCGTTCGGCACGGATGCGGGCAGTGGCCCGGGTGGCGGCATGACCGCCCAGCCACTTCGCCACCCCCGGTCTCGTCCGGGTCTACGGGTGGTTACCGGTAAGAAGGTCAGCCGGCCGGCAATGGGGCCCTGGGTCGTCTTTTCACTGGTAGCCATCGTTGCCTTTCTCGGCATGGTCGCGACGCGCACTTCGCTCGACCGGTCCGCGATCGAACTCTCTGCCATCGAACGCGACATCGCTGAGGCCCTGACCATGAATCAGCGTTTGCGCCTGGAAATCGGGAGACTGGAGAGCCCAGCCCGGATCGCGCCGCTGGCAAGGGAGATGGGCATGATCTACCCCGACCACAGCGAACGACTCCTGGTTGCAGGCGTCATCCCGCATGACTCTTCGGACCCCCGTTGGGCCGAATTGGACCGCCTCGAGGTGGTTGCGGATAGTGCCGCAGAAGAAATGTTGGCCGGGATCAGCCAGCCACAGGCGGCTGGGTCATTGGAAGCCGCGCCATAATGGCGGCCCGCAAGGCGGGCCGGCAGGTAGCTGGGGCCCACCTTCGCCTGGGGGCCCTCGGAGTCGTCTTGACCCTCGCCTGGCTCGGGATGGCAGTCAGGCTCTATCACGTTCAGGTGATCCAGGCCCCCGGGCTGGCCGAACAGGGGGTGGAGCAGCGCCAGATCGATCGGGACCTCATCCCCCAACGCGGCAATATCTTCGACCGAAACGGTGACCTCCTGGCGATGACGGTTGAAGCTGCCAGCCTCTTCGTCGACCCCCAGGAGTTGACGGAACCAGTGTTCGTCGCTCAGCAAATCGGTGGACTGCTGGGTCGTGACCCCGACGCCCTGCTCGACCAGTTCAACTCGGACCGCCGGTTCGTCTACCTGAAACGCCAGGTTGACCCGGACACCGCCGCCGAAGTACTGGCCTTCGACCTGCCCGGTGTCTACTCCCATCCCGAACCCAAGCGCGTCTACCCGACCGGGACCGTGTCTTCTCATGTGGTTGGCTTCGTCAATGTCGACGGAGTGGGATCCGAGGGTATCGAGTTCGAATTCGATGATCTCTTGAAAGGGGTGCCGGGCCAGGTCGTCTTTGAACAGGCACCCAACGGTGTTCCGATTCCCTGGGCGCCATCAAGAAGCGTCCCGGCGGTGCCCGGCAACCACCAGATAACCACCAACGACGGACCGATTCAGTACTCGGCCCAAGAAGCCTGCCGTGAGACCCTGGTTGTGACAGGGGGAGCGTCCTGTTGGATAGTGGTTTTGGAGGTGGAGACCGGAGAGATTCTGGCGATTGCGGGGGCACCGGCCTTCGACCCGGCGATTCGGCAGGGGACCGACGGTTCTGCATTCACCAACTTCGCAGTGCGGGGGATGTACGAGCCTGGTTCCACGCAGAAGCTGATCACCTTCGCGGCGGCCCTAGAAGAAGGGGTCGTCAAACCGGACACCCTCATCAGGGGTGTCGACGACATCATCGAACTGCGGCCACAGGCGTGTACCAGGACCGATGATGAGATCTTTGGCTGTTATGAGGACTTCGACACGCACGAAACTGAGGACATGACTGCCAGCGACGTGTTTCGTCGCTCTTCCAATGTCGGCACCATCATGGTTGCCCAGTTGATGCCGCCTGACCTGCTCGGCCGCTATCTGAATGCCTTCGCATTCGGGCAGCCCACCGGCCTCGACTATCCCGGAGAAGCGGCAGGTTTGATCAACCTCGACCCCTCCTGTGAAGTGTGCCCGCTGTCGGCCGCGATCGGTTACGGAGTGGCGGTGACGTCGGTGCAGATGGCGTCCGCCTACGCGGCGATCGCCAACGAGGGTGTGTGGGTCCAGCCCCATATTGTGGTTTCCGCTCACGGCGTGGGCGGCGATACCCAGGTCTTTGCGCCTGAAAGCCATCGTGTCGTCAGCGCCGAAACGGCTGCGACCATGCGACTATTGCTGAGCGAGGTCGTTGAGGCCGGAACCGGTATCTCAGCCCAAATCCCTGGTTATCGCGTGGGTGGCAAAACCGGCACGGCCAACAAGCTCGGAGACGATGGTCGCTACACCGAGATCACGATGGCAAGCTTCGTGGGCATGGCCCCCATCGACGATCCCAAGGTGGTAGTGGCAGTGGTCGTCGACAGCCCCACCTTCGAGTACCAGACGGGAGGCCTGGCAGCCGCACCGGCGTTCGCCACGGTGATGGAACAGGCGCTCCATCGTCTGGGAGTGACTCCCGATGTCAGCTCCGGGTAGCTCCATGCTGGAGCTGGCCGAACTGGTGGGTGGCGTTCTGCACGGAGATGGCGCCGTGATCGTGACCGATGCAACTCATGACAGCCGCCGTGTCCAACCCGGCTCTCTGTACATCGCCATATCGGGCCAACGCTTCGATGGACACGACCATGCCGGGACCGCAGTGATGGCGGGCGCCCGCGGTCTGGTCGTCGAGCGAGTTCTCCCACTTGAGGTTCCCCAAATCGAAGTGACCGACGCCCGGCGGGCAATGGCCCCGATCTCGGTGCGAATCCAGGGACACCCTTCGAGTCAGGTTGCGGTGGTCGGGGTGACCGGAACCAACGGCAAGACCACGGTTACCCATCTCCTCGAGTCGATTGCTCTGACCTCCACCCGCCGTTGTGGGTTGATCGGCACGATCGAAACCCGGATCGGCTCCCGCCAGATCCCCAACCCTCACACCACCCCGGAAGCTACCGACTTTCAGAGGCTGCTGCGCACGATGGTTGACGAAGGAGCGGACCTGGTTGCTTGTGAGGTGTCGTCCCATTCGCTGGCCCTCGGTCGGGTGGCAGGCACCACGTTCGCTGTTGGCGCCTTCACCAACCTGTCCCAGGACCACCTCGACTTCCATGGCTCGATTGAGTCTTATTTCGAGGCCAAGGCAACCTTGTTCGACATGGCGGCAGCGAGAGTGATCTGCATCGAGGACTCGTTTGGCGCCCGCCTGGCCGCCAGGCACCCCGACTCGCTCCTGGTGGGTGGCCGCGGAGAGGTTCGGGCCACCGAGGTCTCGGGAGATTCCCGCGGCACCAGCTTCCGGCTCCACTTGCCTGATGGCAGCGTCGAGACCCGAATCGGTATTCCCGGGCGGTTCAATCTCACCAACGCTCTGGTTGCAGCCGGCGCCGCCTCGCTGGTCGGATTCGATCCGCCTCAGATCGCCGCTGGACTCAGCCGGCTCACCTCGGTACCGGGACGGTTCGAGAACGTGGCCACGGAGAGCGCCATTGACGTGATAGTCGACTACGCCCACACCCCGGATGGCATCGCCAATGTCATCGCCACCGCCCGCTCGTTGACCTCGGGTCGGGTTATCGCCGTGATCGGGGCCGGGGGGGATCGTGATCGGGGGAAACGGCCGCACATGGGCGGTGCCGCCTCAGCCGCCGATCTCGTCGTGGTTACGTCGGACAACCCCCGTGGCGAGGACTCGGAGGCGATCATCGACCAGATCATTGCCGGGGTCGACACGCCCGCGGTGATTCGCGTCACCGACCGGCGTCAGGCCATATCGACCGCTCTCGGTTCCGCGGCCGACGGCGACATCGTGCTGATCCTCGGCAAGGGTCACGAAACCGGTCAGGAGATCGCCGGGATTGTGCGCCCGTTCGACGATCGTGTGGTGGCCCGAGAAGTGCTGGAGGAACTCGGCCGATGATTCTCCTCCTCATCGCCGCAGCGTCCGGTCTGGTTCTTTCGATCTTCGGGACGCCCTTTGCCATCGGGGTTCTGCGCAGGCGCGCCATCGGCCAGTTCATTCAGGAAGAGGTGACTGGCCACGCCCACAAGCAGGGCACACCAACCATGGGTGGGGTGGTGCTGGTAACCGCCGCGACCCTCGGGTATCTGCTCGCTCATGTTCAGGTATGGACCCCCACCGACGGCTTCGGCTTCGAGTGGCGCCCATTTGGGGTAGGCGGATGGTTGGTACTTCTCGCCCTCGTCGGCATGGGCCTCGTCGGGTTTCTCGATGACTTCATCAAATACGCCCGCAAACGAAGCCAGGGTCTCAACAAGCGAGCCAAGTTCGCCCTCCAGTTGGTCATCGCCTCGGTGTTCGCATGGGGAGCCAGCAATGCCGGGGTGAGCACCGAGCTCTCTTTCGTCCGACCGCTCGGTCTTGACCTCGGAATCCTCTTTGTGGCCTGGGTGCTGTTCCTCCTCACCGGAGCTGCCAACGGTGTCAATCTGTCCGACGGCATGGACGGCCTTGCTGCCGGGAGCGCCGCCCTGGTGGTGGGTGCCTACACCATCATCGCCTTCTGGCAGTTCAGATACTCGCCTCCGGCAGCCACGATCTACAGCGCCTCAGTAGATCCGCTCGAAGTGGCAGTTGTAGCTGCCGCCATGCTCGGGGCATTGCTCGGGTTCCTGTGGTGGAACGCACCTCCTGCCCAGATCTTCATGGGCGACGTGGGGTCGCAGGCCATTGGTGGACTGCTGGCGGCCATGGCCATCCTCACCAACACCCACCTGTTGCTCGCCGTGCTTGGTGCCATCTATGTCGCAGAGACGTTGTCAGTCATCCTTCAGGTTGTCAGCTTCCGCAGCACCGGCAAGCGGGTATTCCGTATGACCCCGATTCACTATCACTTCGACCTCGCCGGGTGGCCGGAGACGACCGTTGTGATCAGGTTCTGGATAATGACCGGGATCGGGGTGGCCCTGGGCCTGGGTCTTTTCTACGCCGACTTCCTGGCGGTCGAAGGGATCCTCGAATGAGGCTCCTTGTCCTGGGAGCGGGCATCTCCGGTGCCGCCGCCGCTCGCCTGGGCCGGCGCCGCGGCGACTCGGTGACCGTGTACGACCGCCGTCCCGACGCCGGCACCGAGCTGATAGCCGAGGGAATTGGAACCGTCACCGGCCGGTGGGAGCCAGATCTCCTTGGCGGCGTTGACCTGGTGGTGGCCAGCCCCGGTTTCCCCCTGCGATCCGCTCCGATCACCGATGCCCGGGAGGCTGGTGTGCCCGTATGGAGCGAGCTCGAATTCGCCTGGCGCCAACTTTCAACACCGGTTATTGCGGTCAGCGGGACCAACGGCAAAACGACTGTCACCGAAGCGACGGCCGCCATGCTGGAAGCATCGGGCCTGGTCACCGCCGCGGTAGGCAACATCGGGACAGCGCTGTCCTCTGTGGTTGATGCCAGCTTCGACTGTCTGGTCGTAGAGGTGTCGAGCTTCCAGCTCGAATTCACCGAAGAGTTTCATCCCCGGACCGCGGTGTTGATGAACCTTGCACCGGACCATCTCGACTGGCACCCGAGTTATGCGGCCTACGCGTCCGCGAAGGGGAAGCTGTTCACCAATCAGACTTCCGATGACTTGATCGTCTTCGACAACGACGATCCCGGGTTGCGGCCGGTCATCGAGGCGGTACGCGGCCGCAGCCATCCGCCCCGTTTATGGCCAGTGTCCGGGAATGACTGTCCCGCCGGTGGGTCCGGACCCATCGCCGGGATGCTCGAGCTGCCCGGCGTGACGGTACCGCTCGCCGACCTTCCCGCTCCAGACCCGATCCTGGTGGTGGATCTGGCCGCGGCCGGGGTGGCGGCGATCGAACATGGTGCCCGGCCGGAAGCGGTTGCTGAGATCTGCCGCCGCTTCCGTCCCGGGCCCCATCGTCGCACCCTGGTGGCAGAAAAGGGTGGGGTGGCCTTCGTCGATGACTCGAAGGCCACCAACCCCCATGCCGCTCTGGTATCGATCGGCTCGTTCTCTTCAGTCGTGCTTATTGCTGGGGGAGTATCCAAAGGCCTGGACATCTCACCCCTCGGCCGGGCTCCCAATGTCCGGTACGTGGTAGCGATCGGAGAATCGGGCCCTGTCTTGTTGGAGGCCGCAGGCGACGCCAGATCGAGCCGGGCGGGGTCGATGATTGAAGCCGTGGCGATCGCCGCCAACGTCGCCCGACCAGGCGACACTGTTCTCCTGGCGCCAGGTTGTGCGAGCTTTGACATGTTCGACTCGTATGGCTCCCGGGGCGACGCCTTTGCCCTGGCAGTGGACCGGGTGACTAGGGGAGGGGTGGCGTGACCGGCAACGTGACATCGATTGCCAGGGCGCGGGCGGCGGCCCGGCGCAAAGCGGAGACGTCCCATGTCAACGGCCGGATCGTGGCGATCGTGCTCGTAACTGTGGTCGTCCTGATCGTGCTCGGCCTGGGCGCCACGCTTTCGGCATCGTCGATCGAGGGACTGGCCGACGCCCAGGACCAGTACTTCTACGTCAAGCGCCAGCTCATCGGGCTTGGCATCGGGATCGCGGCGATGGTGTTGGCTTCGCGTTTCAACTATCGCGCCTACCGGCGCCTGGCCATCCCTCTGTTCTGCGTGACGGTGGGGTTGTTGCTGCTGGTGATGGTGGCCGGACTTCAATCAGGGGGTTCGCGGCGGTGGCTTCCGGTCGGACCCTTTACCTTCCAGCCTTCGGAACTGGCCAAGCTCAGCGTGGTGTTGACCATGGCGGTCTTGCTGGAACGAAAACAGCGCCTGCTCGGGCAATGGAAACACTTCCTCGGCCCGGTCCTGTTCTGCGTCGGACTCACGGGGCTTCTGGTTGTTCTGCAGCCTGACCTTGGAACGGCCATCGTCATCGCCGCCGCCGGGCTATCCGTCATTCTGGTTTCGCGGGCGCCGTTCCGCTTCGTGATGGCCCTGGCGGTGATGGCTGTGGTCGCAGCCGGGCTGCTGGCAATGGTGGAGGGCTACCGCATGGATCGCATCGACGGATTCTTCGATCCGTGGGCCGATCCGCAAGGGACCGGTTACCAGGTAATCCAGGGTTACTACGCGCTCGGCACTGGCGGTCTCTTCGGCGTCGGACTGGGCGCCAGCCGGGCTCGTTGGGATTACCTGCCCAATGCGCACACCGACTTCATATTCGCCATCGTCGGTGAGGAAACGGGTTTGCTCGGGGCGATGATCATCGTCGGACTCTGCATGGTGCTGGCGCTGGCCGGATGGTTCATCGCCTCCCGGGCACCGGACCGCTTTGGACGAATGATCGCCGCCGGCATCATGGGATGGCTTTCATGTCAGGCGTTGATCAACATCGGTGGCGTTCTCGGGTTGCTCCCGATCACCGGCATCGTTCTGCCATTTGTCAGCTATGGAGCGACTGCCATGGTGGTGTCGCTGGCGGCGGTAGGGGTGCTGGTCAACATCGCCCACCATGGAACCGCCAATGCCGAGCCCTGAGGCCCTTTCATGAGCTTCGCCATAGCCGCGGCCGGAACCGGCGGCCACGTCTTTCCCGGGTTGGCCGTCGGGGAGGCGCTGGTGTTGGCCGGGGTTGGTCGGGAGGAGATCCTCTTTGTCGGTGGGCACCGGCTGGAATCCACCGTCTATCCGGAGGCGGGCTTTCCGTTCCTGGGAGTCGAGTTGTCGGGCTTGCAGAGGCGGCTCACTACCTCCAACTTGACCCTCCCGGTCAAAGTCTTGAGGGCGACTACAGCGATTGCGACAGGAGTGCGCGAGAGAAAGGCCAGAGTTGTGCTGGGCATGGGGGGATACGTGAGCGTTCCGGCCGGACTGGCTGCCCGTCGGTGTGGGTCGACCCTCTTCCTCCACGAGCAGAACGCCGAGGCTGGTCTGGCGAACAGGATCATGGCCTTCCGGGCGAACCGGGTGTTCGGATCTTTCCCCCAAACCGAGCGGCTGGCACGGGCAGAGTGGATCGGCAATCCTGTCCGCTCATCGCTCGCAGACTTCGATCGGAGCAGGCTCAGAGCCACTGCCCTCGCCCGTTACGGTCTCGACCCTCACATCCCTGTGCTCGGTGTCTTTGGTGGCAGCCTGGGCGCGGGTGTGTTGAACCGGGCGGTCGTGGAACTGCTTGGCCAAACGCCCTCCTCTCCTCTTCAGGTTCTACATCTGGCGGGAGCGACCCATGCTCCCACCCTGACCCAGGATGCCTCCCGGAACCCTCGATGGCGGGTCGTCGGTTTTGAGGAGCACATGGAGTATTTCTATGCAGCTGCCGACCTGGTTGTGGCCCGGGCTGGTGGAGCCGTGGCCGAGCTGACGGTCACGGGCTCTCCGTCAGTGTTGGTTCCAGGCGGGTTTGGTTCGAGCGGCCATCAACGCGCCAACGCCGCGGCGCTGGCTGCGGTGGGCGCTGCAGTGGTCCTGCCCGAGCACCATCTCGACCAACTCGCCCGGACGGTTGATGCACTCTTGTTCGATCAGGATCGTCTTCAACACATGTCACAAGCCTGTTCGAAACTCGCCCGACCCACTGCGGCTTCCGACATCGCGGTGGCTCTGGTGGCTGCCCATGATTGAACCCTCCAGTCTCGATCTGCTGAATGGCCGGGGCCGGCTGCATCTCATCGGAGTGGCGGGGGCGGGGATGAGTGCCCTCGCCAAACTGGCTCATCAGGCCGGATTGGTGGTCAGCGGTTCAGATCTGCGTGGCGGAATCGAGCTTGCCACACTTTCCGATCTCGGGGTGCAGACCTGGGCCGGACACCAGCCCGAGATGATGAGCGGCGTCGACCTGGTCGTCGCTTCGTCGGCAGTGCCTGATGACGACCCGGAGCTGGTCGCTGCCACCGCCGCCGGGGTAGAGGTGTGGCGGCGACCCCGGATGCTCGAGACCATCACTGCCAATCTTCCGACTGTCGGTCCTACCGGAACCCACGGCAAGACCACTACATCCGCGTTGATGGTCATGGGACTGCGCGGAACCGGGATCGATCCCTCGTTTGTGGTTGGGGGCGAACTCGTCGATCTAGGCACCAACGCCCATCTCGGGACGGACCCGCCCCTCGTTCTCGAAGTCGACGAGGCATTCGGTACTTTCGAACTGCTCCATCTCAAGGGCCTGGTGGTAACCAGCGTCGAGCCCGAACACCTCGACTACTTCGTCACGGCCGACCGAATGGAGGAGACCTTCGTCGAGGTGTCGCGCCGGGTAGACGGTCCGGTCCTGTGTTGTATCGACGACCCGGGCGCTCTACGGGTGGCGCAACGAACCCGTGCCTTGACCTACGGTTTCGATCGACGAGCTGACTGGAGGCTCTCGGGCCTGGTTGAAGCGGCCAACCATGTCCGTTTTCGACTGGAGTCTCCGGGTCCGGAAGCCCGGATGCTGGGGGAAGTCCAGATTCCCCGGCCTGGGCGACACGTGGCCCTCAACGCGGCCGGGGCACTGGCACTCTTGACCGAGCTAGGCCACGATCCGCTGCGGGCCGCGGCCGGGATGGCCCAATTCAACGGGGTCCGGCGCCGATTCGAGTTGCGAGGGACCGTCGGGGGAGTCTCTCTGATCGATGACTATGCCCACCATCCAACCGAGGTGGCAGCCGTGATCAGGGCCGCCCGGAGCGGTGGCCACCGACGAATCTGGGCGGTGTTTCAGCCGCATCTCTATAGCCGCACCCAGGCCCAGTATCAGGCGTTCGGTGCGGCCCTCGCCCTGGCGGATCGGGTGGTAGTCACAGACGTGTACGCCGCCCGCGAGGCTCCGATCCCCGGGGTCACAGGCGACCTGGTCGCCGGTGCCGCTCGAAGGGCGGGTGCCGAGGTCGTGTACATACCTCATCGCAGCGATATCGCCGAACACCTCCTCCCAGAGTTGGAGCCAGGCGATCTCGTGTTGACGATGGGGGCCGGCGACATCACGCTGCTACCCAACGAGGTGGCGACACTTCTTTCGGGTCAGGCGACGGCGTGACCACGTGGCGAGATCTGGCGGCGGCCGGAAGGGCGCGGGCAGGCGCCGTCCTTGCCGACCTCACCACCTATAAGTTTGGAGGCCCCGCCGCCTACCTGGTGGAAGTCCGCGACACCGCCGATCTCGAACTGGTAGCGGCAGCCCTGGCCGAAGAGCCACTGCCGGTGCTGGTGGTGGGGCGCGGAAGCAACCTGGTCATCGCTGACGGTGGATTCCCGGGCGTGGTCATCCACCTCTCGGGAGAATGGTCGCGAATCGAAGTCGACGGCGAGGTCCGGGCAGGGGGCGGCGCCGCCCTCCCGCAACTAGCCAGGGCCGCAGTGAAAGCTGGCCATCTCGGGCTCGAGTTCATGGTCGGCATTCCCGGGACGGTCGGCGGGGCGGTCCGACAGAACGCCGGGTGTTTTGGCCGGGAGATTGCGGACGTTCTGATCGATGCCGACGTCTTCGATCTCGCCGGGGGCCGGATGACGAAGCGATCCCCCGAGTCCCTCCACCTGGCTTACCGGCTTTCCTCGGTCGTGAGTACCGACCTCGTGGTGAGTGCTTCGTTCACCACTACGACGGGCGCACCCGCGGTGGGCGAAGCACGGATGCTCGAGATCACACGCTGGCGCCGGGAGCACCAGCCCGGGGGAACCCTCAACGCCGGTTCGGTGTTCAAGAACCCCCCGGGTGATGCGGCCGGACGAATCATCGACGGGGCCGGCTTGAAGGGTTTGAGTGTCGGCGGGGCCAGCGTGTCGGAGAGACATGCCAACTTCTTCGTAGCAAAACCGGGAACCAAAGCCAGTGACGTTTACCGTCTTGTGCGGGAGGTGGCTGCCCGGGTCGCAGCAGCTACCGGAATCACCCTGGTGGCCGAGATCCAGTTTGCGGGAGACTTTGAGGAGGACACGGTTGGTTGACATCGATCCCCGGCTGGCAGCCCGCCGCCGCGAGGTGGCCGAAGTCAGAGCGCGGTCCAGTTTCTCTCGCATCATCTGGTTCTTGGCAATCACTGCCCTCGCCGGAGGCTTGGTGCTGCTCGCCCGCTCTCCATTGCTCGCCGTCCAGCACATTTCGGTTGAAGGGATGGCCATTTCTGAGGTCGAGTCGATCCTGACAGAGTCCGGTCTTGTGTTGGGTCGGCCCATGCTCCTGGTCCGGAGCAGGAAGGTCGAAGAAGCGTTGGCCCAAGACTCGCGGGTGCAGTCGGTCGAAGTCCGCCTCGATTGGCCGCAGACCGCCCGCGTTTTCCTCGAAAGGCGAATCGCGGTGGCCTGGGCGCCGGTGGGTGATCGCTGGGGGATGGTGGCGGGGGACGGGGTGGTGATCGCCGAAGCGGACTTGCCGACCCGCGATCTGGGTCACCTCCGAATCCCGATCGGCTCCAATCCAGATTCCTACGTTCTGGGGGGCCTCGTGTTCCTGGCGGAATTGGCGCCCCAACCAGGGATCGTGGTGGACATCCGCCAGGAGGGCCAGGAGTTGTGGGCCGATGTGGCGGGAACCCTGGTCCGGTTGGGAAGACCGATCGACATGAGGGAAAAAGCCCGCGCTCTGGTGGCCTTGCTGGCCGAGGGGATTCCATCCGGTTCGACGATCAACCTGGTGGCCCCAACCAGGCCGGCCGTAGTTCCGGCCCCGGAGGGATAACACTCAAGTTCAACTTAAAGGTTAGAGAACTGGGGTTTACACCGGGCTAACAACTCTGTAAACCTCTAGTTCACCTTTCGGTGGACTTCCCCAACCCAGGATTGAGATTGATTATGAGCGCTCGTAGTTCACAACCAGCCGGGTATCTGGCTGTCATCAAAGTCATCGGTGTCGGCGGCGGCGGCGTCAACGCCGTCAACCGCATGATCGAAGCCGGAATCCGGGGGGTCGAGTTCATCGCCCTCAACACCGACGCCCAGGCACTCTTGATGTCCGATGCCGACGTAAAACTCGACATCGGTCGGGAGATAACCAGGGGGCTCGGGGCGGGTGCGAATCCCGAGGTGGGAAGGGCTGCCGCCGACGCTCATCGTGCCGAACTCGAAGAGGTCCTCAAAGGATCCGACATGGTCTTCATCACCGCGGGCGAAGGTGGTGGCACGGGCACCGGTGGTGCCCCGGTAGTCGCCGAGGTAGCCCGCAGCCTCGGTGCGCTCACGGTCGGCGTGGTGACGCGGCCCTTCGGGTTCGAGGGACGCCGTCGCGCTCTGCACGCCGAACAGGGAATCCAGGAGTTGCGGGAGGCCGTCGATACTCTCATCGTCATCCCCAACGACCGGCTTCTCGACGTCGCCGACCCCAAGGCTCCCATGATTGAGACCTTCCGGATGGCCGATGATGTTCTGATGAATGGCGTCAAGGGAATCACCGATCTGATCACCACGCCGGGTCTGATCAACGTCGACTTCGCCGATGTCAAGACGGTGATGTCTGACGCGGGCACCGCGGTCATGGGCATCGGGCGCGGAACCGGGGACGATCGCGCCGCGCAGGCAGCCCAGCGGGCCATTTCCAGCCCACTGCTCGAGGCATCGATGGAGGGGGCACGTGGAGTCCTCTTGTCGGTGGCCGGTCCGGCCGGCATGACTCTCCATGAGGCGACCAAAGCAGCCCAGACCGTCGCCGCTCATGCCGACGACGATGCCGAGATCATCTTCGGAGCGATCATCGACGACAACCTCGGCGAGGAGATGCGGGTCACTGTCATCGCTGCCGGGTTTGATCGCAAGCGCAGTGGCCGGGGTTTCTCGACTCGCCCGGCCGACTCGGTGGACATTCCGTCCTTCGTGCAGGGATGATCCGTCCCCGGGCAGGGGTGGCGTTCAGCCTCGCAGCCCAGGGAGACCAGCGTCGGGACCCGGCGGCCCGCACCGTCGTCTCAAATCTGCTTGGAATCTCGCCCGATTGGGCAACGGTTCATCAGGTCCATGGACGGCGAGTGGTGCAAGTCGACGGAGCCGGCGACTTCGGCGAGGCCGACGCAATCTTTACCCGCCGGGCCGGACTGCCGATCGCAGTCTTCACAGCCGATTGTGCCGGGGTTGTGATCGGGGCAAGCGAAGCAGTAGGCGTCGCCCATGCCGGGTGGAGGGGAGCTGTGGGCGGGGTGGTCCCGGCGCTGTTGGCCGCCATGGAGCGGGCAGGAGTGGTGCCACGCTGGGCCGCGATCGGTCCAACCATCGGCCCATGCTGCTTCGAGGTGGGACCGGAGGTCGCTGCCCGGTTCCCGGGAAACGTCGGCTCGACCTCGTGGGGGACGACGTCGGTCGATCTGGCGGGAGCGCTTGTTGGCCAACTCGGGAACCTCGAATTGTGGCAAGCCGAAATGTGCACGCTCCACGACGAAGGCTGTTTTTCCCATCGCCGCAACTCCGCCGTCGATCGGATGGCGGCGGTCGCCTGGGTTCCGGAGTGACGCATGGCCTCGACCTGGTGCGCGCCCGGATAGTCCGGGCGGCGGAGCGAGTCGGCCGTGACCCGGGAGCCATCCGTCTGGTTGCGGTCAGCAAAGGTCAGGAACCAGACCGCCTGCGGGAGCTGTACGACCTTGGACAGCGCGACTTCGGGGAAAACCGCGCGCAGGAGCTTGCGATCAAAACCGAACAGATGCCAGCAGACGTGCGCTGGCATTTCATCGGACCACTCCAAACCAACAAAGTCCGGATCGTTCGCCCGGTGGTGGATTACCTCCACTCCCTTGATCGCCTCGAGCTGGGTCCTCTTTGGATGAAGGGTCCGGGCCTTGCTCCACCGGCGTTTCTTCAGATCAACATTGGGGAGGAACCCCAGAAACACGGGGTGGCTCCCGATCAGGCATCGGAGTTGACACGCCGACTGACGGCGTTAGGGGTGCCACTGGTGGGTCTGATGGCCATACCGCCGATTGGCGGCGATCCCGAACAGTCCCGGCCCTACTACCGGAGACTGTCCGGGCTGCTGGCGGCTCAGAGGCGGAGCCACCCCCACCTGACAGAGCTTTCAATGGGCATGACCGACGACTTCGAGGTGGCCGTGGAGGAGGGTTCTACCTGTTTGCGAGTCGGTCGGGCTATCTTTGCCTCAACAGAACATTGAGAGCTAATGGGTTCGATTTTCTCCAAAGCAATGGTTTTCCTGGGGCTGGTGGACGAGGAGACGGCAGATCCTTCTGATCAGCGCCTGGTTGAGAACGAGCCGGCGCCATCGCGGCGGGCTCAACCGGCGCGCCGGGTGGAGCCAGAAGAGTGGGACGATGATCAGCGCCGCACCGAATACGCTCGCGCCGAAATGGGACGACGCATCGAACCGAGGCGGGTCGAGCCGGTGACAAGGGTCGAAGGGCGCCGGGTTGAGCCGCCCACCGGCAGTAACCGGGCGACCTCTTATCGCGATGCCGCCGACTTCGAACCTACGCCGGTCCGGGCGATTCGTCCATCTGACATTCAGGCCGATGTGCTTGTGATCGAAGAGTTTGGAGACGCCCGCATCCTGGCCGACCGCGTGCGTGATCGGGTGCCGGTGGTCCTCGATCTTCGGCAGACCGACCCTGACCTGGTGCGGAGGGTGATCGACTTCGGCAGTGGGCTGATCTATGCCCTTGACGGCACCATGAACAAAGTGGCAGAAGGAGTGGTGGCCGTTCTGCCGCCCAGGGTGGTGCTCAGCAGGGAGGAGCGGCGCCGTTTGGCCCGGCTGGGGGTTTACGACCTGCCGGAGGATGAGTAGGGGTTAGGGTTCCGGCTGAATGGGCATCGTCTGCACCGTTCTCAATGTCTATGCCCTCCTGATCCTGGCGTGGGTGATCCTGTCATGGGTGCAGGTGTCATCGGTCCATCCCCTCGGCCGGGTGCAGGTTTTCCTCGATCGGATCATCTATCCCGTGATCCTGCCCCTGCGCCGAATCCTTCCTCCATTGCGGCTGGGGGGCGCGATGATCGACCTCTCCCCCCTGGTGTTGTTGCTGGGTTTGCGACTGCTGCAAGGCATCATCTGTTGAGCTAGATGCTTGGCCTGGAGGACTCGGCCCCGTAATGTCGTGAGTCTCCAATCGAGGTGGTTCGATGACTCTCAGTGTCGGTGACGTAGAAAACAAACAATTCACCCCGGCGATGCGCGGTTATCACGTGGACCAGGTTGACGACTTCCTCGACGAAGTGGTGGCCACTCTGCGTGCTCACGAGCAGAAAGTTCGCGACGCCCAGGACCGCATCCGCGCCCTCGAGTCAGACCTGTCGTCGCGCGGGAGCGACGAGACCACCATCTCCCGGGCGTTTCTGGCGGCCCAGCGCTCAGCCGACGCCCTCATCGCCGATGCCGAGTCCCAGGCTGGCAGGATCCGCCGCGACGCTGAGATGGAGGCGGACCGTTTGACCGAGGAGCGGGACGACCAGCGGAAGAAACTGCTCGACGAGATCGCCGTCATGCGGGCTGCTGTCATCCAATTGCGAATGCGTCTCGGCGAGTTGGCGGGAACGGTCGGGGCAGATGTCACCGCCATGGAAGAAGTGGTGGATGCAAGCGAGGCTCAAGTCCGCGAACCCCTGTTCGCATCGTCACCGCTCCTGGAGGATGACCTTTCCTCGGAGGAGAGTCCGGCTGACGATCCCGCGCCAATCGAAGAGGAGGAGCAGGTCGAGCCACCTGCGACCAATCTGGCGTCCTCGACGCGACAGGATGTCGCGAGCATTGTTGACGAGCTCCCCACCCTCGATCTGACTGAAGACGGTCCCTCCCGGGTCAGTACACGTCCATGGGAACGCGGTTAGGGCTCGACCGGACCGACTTCGACGAAGAGCACCGCGCCCTCGATGGTGCACTCCTGGCCGACCGGGCCGGCCGACCGTCGGAACGAAGAGGCCAACACTTCGGTAGCTATGTAGTCATGATTCTGCTCGATAGCCAGGGCCAGACGGTCATCACTGCTGGCCCACAGCACATCGATGCGATCGGAGACGGCCAGCCCTGTGTCCCGACGAAGCTGCTGGATGCGGCTGACCACCTCCCTGGCCAAACCTTCGGACTCCAACTCCGGTGAGGTCGTGAGGTCGAGGGTGACTGCCAGGTCACCGTCGGCGGCTACCACCTTGTCCGGATGGGCGGCCCTGTCGATGATCACGTCGTCACTCGTCAGCAACTCACCACCGACTTGCAACGAGCCGCCACCCAAGAGCTGATCGATCTGGGACTCTTCGAGTCTTGCGATCTGGCCCGCCATATCGGCCATGCGGGCGCCCAGGCGGGGGCCCAGGCTCCGGAAGTTCGCCCTGGCCGACAAGGTGACCAGACCTTCACCGGACCCGGTCGACTCGACGGCCTTCACGTTCAGTTCGTCGGCGATGAGTCCGCGATGCGAACGAACCGCCTCAGCCGCGGCCTCGTTGTGGGTGACGACCGTCACGGCGGCGAGCGGGCGTCGCACTTTGATCTGATGCTGCTTGCGCAGACTGTGGCCCAGTCTCACAACGTCGCGGACCGTGGCCATCGCTTGTTCCAGGTGGACATCGATAAACGCCGGATTGGCGACCGGATAGTTTCGATGATGCACCGACACGGGAGCTGAGTTGTCGACTCGCACCACCAGATCCTGGTAGATGTGCTCAGAGATGAAGGGCAGCACCGGTGCGACAACTTCGACAAAGGTAACGAGCACTTCGTAGAAGGTGGCGAAGGCGGCAAGTTTGTCGGCATCGTCCTCGCCCCTGGTTCTCCAGAAACGGCGCCGGCTGCGACGCACGTACCAGTTGGTGAGGTCATCGACGAAACCCAGGATGGGCGGAACGACGTCGTAAAGGTAATAACCCTCCATACGCTGGTTGACGTCGGCAACCAGCGACTGCAGCACCGACAGCAGCCAGCGGTCCATCTCCGGACGTTGTGGGACCGGCGGGGCCGCGGCCAGGTCGGACATGGAAAGCCCGTCGGCCTCCGCGTAGGTCGTAAAGAAGCTGTAGGCGTTCCACAGAGGCAGGAGGACGGTTCGAACCACCTCTCGCACGCCGTCGCGCGTGAAGCGGAGGGGTTCGGCCCGCAGGACCGGCGAGTTGATCATGAAGGCCCGGAGGGCATCGGCCCCGAACTCGTCGAACATCTCGAACGGATCCGGATAGTTTTTGAGGCTCTTCGACATCTTGCGGCCGTCCTCGGCCAGCACCATCCCGTTCACCACGCAGTTCAGGAAGGAGGGCGAGTCGAACAACGCGGTCGCCAGAACATGGAGCGTGTAGAACCAGCCGCGGGTCTGGTCGAGCCCCTCGGCGATGAAACGGGCCGGAAACGTAGCCTCGAACCTTTCCCGATTCTCGAACGGGTAATGAAGCTGGCCATAGGGCATCGAACCCGATTCGAACCAGCAGTCGAGCACCTCGGGCACCCTTGTCATCGTTTCACCGCAGTCGGGGCAGCCGAAGGTGACCGGGTCAACGAAGTGCTTGTGGAGATCGGTCAAATGGACTCCTGATAGTTGCTCAAGCTCGTCGATCGAACCGATGCAGCGGGCATGGGAGTTGGTGCATTGCCAGACGGGGATACACGAACCCCAGTAGCGGTTGCGGGAAACCGCCCAGTCCCGCGCTCCCTCGAGCCAATTGCCGAAGCGCCGCGACCCGACATGGTCCGGTACCCAATGGATGCTGTCGTTGCCCTTGACGAGGCGATCTCTCATTTCTTCCACTCGGACAAACCAGGTGGGTATCGCCTTGTAGATGAGCGGCGTTCCCGTGCGGTAGCAGAACGGATAGGAGTGTCTGATTCGACCCGAGTGCACTAGGAGCTTCTTCGCCGCCAACAGGCGGATCAGTACTGCATCGGCGTCCTTGATGTTGAGGCCGGCCACCTCGGGGATGGTCTCGGTGAATCGACCCACGGCGTCAACGGGGTCTACCAATACATCGAGTCCGGCGGCCTGCAATGTCAGGAAGTCCGCCTCTCCATAAGCGGGGGCCATATGGACCAAGCCGGTCCCTTCGTCGATGGTGACCGATTCCGATCCCAGGATGCGGAACGCCCCCCGATCGCGTTCCTCGCCGAAGTGCTGGAAAGGGGGGTCATAGGAGGCTCCGACCATCTCTTCGCCCCGGGCCCGCGCCCCGATCGGGGGAAGTAGGTCGAAGTAAGAGCCGAGCCGGGCTTCCGCCAGCCAATAGCGACCGTCCGGCCAGTCGGTCCGGCCGGTCAGGTCGACCCTGACGTAGTCCAGGTCCTCACCCACTGCCACGGCCAGGTTGCCAGGCAGGGTCCAGGGGGTGGTGGTCCAGATGAGTAGGTGATCACCGGCTGCCAACGGCCCTTTGGATTCGAGCAGCTCCAGCCGGACGATGATCGAGGGGTCCTCGGTATCGCGGTAGTCCATGTTCGCTTCGAAGTTGGACAACGGGGTGGTAGCTCCCCAAGAGTACGGGAGCACTTTGAAGTCGTGGTAGATGAGGCCGCGATCCCAGAGCTGGCGGAATACCCACCAGACACTCTCCATGAAGGTGACATCCATGGTTTTGTAGTCGTTGCGGAAGTCCACCCAGCGTCCGAGCCGCGCAGTCACTCGCTCCCAGTTCTCGGTGTTGGTCGTTACCAGCTCCCGGCAAGCCTCGTTGAACCGATCCACGCCGAATTCCGCGATCTGGCGGGGACCGGAGATGCCCAGGTTTTTCTCCACCTCCATCTCGATCGGCAGTCCGTGGGTGTCCCATCCGAATCGACGATCGACCCGGAACCCTCGCATTGTCCAATAGCGAGGCACCACGTCTTTGATAACCCCTGCCAGGAGGTTGCCATAGTGAGGGCTTCCGGTGGTGAAAGGGGGGCCGTCGTAGAAGACATACTCGTTTTCGGCGGGACGGGAGCGCACCGACTCGGCAAAGGCGTCAGTCTCTTTCCAGAGCTCGAGGATGGCTTCTTCCAGCTCGGGAAAGTGAACGGCGGAGGGCACGCGGGTGAAGTCTGACCGGGGGTTCACGGAGGGGAGTGATGGTAGATCGCTGGGTAAGCGCCAGCAGCTGATAATGTTCCGCCCCCTCCACCAGGGGTTCGCACGTGGCAAGAAAACTCGCCGCAACCACCGTCAAGAAGTTCAAGGCCCAGCTGATCGCGGAGCGCGATCGACTCGAAAGGGTCATTGCCGATCACGAGCGTGAGCTCGAAGAGGCCCGGATGACCGAGACCTCGGCCGAACGCAGCCCCGATCCGGGTAGCGCCGAGGCCGGTTCGATGAATTTCGAATACGAAAAGGAGCTCTCCCTGGGCCAGAACACGGTCGATCTCCTGCGCAAGGTCGAGCGCGCTCTCATCCGGATAAACGACGGGGGTTACGGGATCTGTGAGTCTTGTGGGCAGCCGATCCCAGTCGCTCGCCTCGAGGTGCTTCCCTACTCCTCAGAGTGCGTTTCGTGCGCTCGCCGGGTGTGATCCGACGCCAGGTCGCGGCGTATCTGATTGCAGGCGCAGTAGTGGGCCTTGACCTGGTCACCAAACGTTGGGCGGCGATCCAGTATGCGAGCGGAGCCTTCGCCGACGGCCCGATGACCATCATTCCCGGGATCCTCAGCTTCCGATTCGTCGAGAACCCGGGGGCGGCGTTCTCCATGTTCGAGGAGGCAGGTCCGTTTCTCGGGATGGCTGCGGTGATTGCCGTGGCAGTCGTGGCGGCGTCGCTCGGCAAGCCCCGTCCCACCCACGAGGTTGCGGCCTTTGGCCTGATCATCGGTGGGGCCCTCGGCAATCTCATCGACCGGATCGCCCGCGGTCCTGGAATTCTTGACGGGAAGGTGATCGACTGGATCGACCTTCGCCCGATTCCGACCTTCAACATCGCCGATTCGGCAATCACCGTTGCAGTGGCGATCCTCATCATCGGCTCATGGAAGAAAGACTGAGGCTGTCCATTCCCGGCCATCTCGCCGGTGAGCGCGCCGACAAGATCGTGGCCGAGCTTGCAGGGATCAGCCGGCAAGCTGGCCGGCGCCTCTTCGAACTGGGTGTCACCGTGGATGGATCCGACGTCGAGCCCAGTCAACGCCTGACTACCGGTGTTATCGAGTTCGCCGCGCCCGTCGGCGGGGAACTTCTCGAAGCTGAAGAAGTCGATTTCACCGTGGTTCACGAAGATGCGGATCTCCTGGTGGTCGACAAACCGGCCGGTTTGGTCGTACACCCGGGAGCGGGGCGGAGCAAGGGGACGCTGGCGGGGGGCCTCCTCCACCGGTATCCCGATCTGGAGGGGGTTGGGGAGTCTGGCCGATGGGGCATCGTTCATCGACTCGATCAAGGAACGAGCGGGCTCTTGCTGGTTGCTCGCAACCCATCCACCTACCAACGCCTGATCGCCGACCTCCGCGAGCATGTGATTCAGCGCAGCTACCTGGCTCTGGTACATGGCGTGCCCGACATGCCAACCGGAACCATCGATGCCCCAATTGGCCGCGATCCCGTTCATCCCACGCGCAAGACGGTTGCTGCGGGGGGCCGTCCCAGTCGCACCCACTACCGGGTCCTGCGCGATCATCAGGTGGCCGCCTTGTTGGATGTGGACCTGGAGACCGGGCGGACCCATCAGATCCGGGTCCATCTTGCCGCTATCGACCATCCGGTGGTGGGCGACCGGACCTACTCACGGAGACGCGATCCGATCCCGGTCCGAAGGATGTTCCTGCATGCGCACCGACTTCGGTTTGTGCATCCGGTGCTGGGTAGCGATGTGACGATCGAATCCGGTCTTCCCCCGGAGTTGGCAGCAGCCATGGTTGAACTCGAGGGGGTCTACCCTGGCCGGGCGGTGTCCACATGACCTCTGAGCCAATCACATCGGTTTGTTATCGGCACCCTGATCGTCCGACCGGTCTGGCCTGCAGCCAGTGTGGCCGGCCAATCTGTGGTGCATGCGTGGTAGCCGGAACGGTGGGCCAGTTCTGCCCGGAATGCTCCGCCGCCCGCGGACGTCAGCGGATCGTTCGAGCCCGTCCCGGGGCGGGAGGTTCGCTCCGCCAGGCAGCCCCGGTCACCTTCTTCATCATTGCCGCCACGGTCGCCGTTTTCGTTCTGGGGTTTCTCGACCGGAGTCTGGATCAGGATCTGCTCTTCTATCTGGCGCAGATCAATAGCCTGGTGGCCGCCGGGGAGTGGTGGCGCATTTTCACCCCGGTCCTGGTCCACGGCGCCGCCTTCCACATCCTCTTCAACATGATGGCCCTTTACCAACTTGGCCCCACCATCGAGCAGCGGACGGGCGGCCGCGACTATCTCTTGCTGTACTTCGCCTGTGCGGGCGTGGGGGGCGTTTTCGCCTACCACCTTGGAGGGTCGGGTGACATCCTGGTCGGCGCCTCCGGGGCCATCTTCGGGTTGTTCGGTTTGTGGCTCCACGCGGCTTTGCGGGCCTGGGGGTCGAGCTTCTCCCGCCGGGTCATCGGCTCCTTTGGCCTCACGCTGGCCATCAATGCCGCCCTTCCCTTCATTTATCCGCAGATTTCCTGGCAGGGCCACCTGGGCGGGTTTCTGGCCGGCATCCTGATAGGAGAGGCCTGGTATCACCTGCCCCAGAGCCGCTGGCGGCCCCTTCCGCCGCTAGCCGTGGCGGTCGTCGCCGTACTGGCAGTGTCGCTTTAGCGGAGATTTCGCGGCTCGTAGGTTCTGGGCCGGTACGCTAAAACTACCGACGTGTCATTTGCCCACCTCCACCTCCACACCGAGTTCTCGATGCTCGATGGAGCCGCCCGGGTAAAAGACGTAGTGGCGGCGGCCGCCGCTGACGGGCAACCGGCCGTGGCCATAACCGACCACGGGGTCATGTACGGAGTGGTCGACTTCTACAAGGCGGCCACCGCCACCGGGATCAAGCCTTTGATCGGGATCGAGGCCTACGTCATCGACGGCAGCCGTTTCGATCGGCCGCGAGGGGTCGACAACCTTCGATATCACATGACCCTGCTGGCCGCCAACGAGACCGGGTACCGCAACCTGATGAAGCTCTCCTCCAGGTCCTTCCTGGAGGGTTACTACTACAAGCCGCGCATGGACCATGAGCTCCTGGCAGCGCATAGCGAAGGCATCATCGCCACGTCGGGCTGTCTCGGCGGTCCCGTGGCCAAGCGTCTGGCACCCGACGCCTCGCGGGAAGACGGAAGCGTGGGTTCTTCACGCGACTTCGAGGCCGCTCTCAAGGCGGCGGCCTTCTATCAGGATCTCTTCGGACGCGAGAACTTCTTCATCGAAATCCAAGACCACGGGTTGGAAGCGCAACGCCGAATCATGCCCGACCTGGTGTCGATCTCCCGCAGCTTGAACGCCCCGCTTCTCGCCACCAACGATGCCCACTACACCCGCCGCGACGAACACGAAGCCCATGATGTCCTTCTTTGCATACAGACCGGCTCCAACCAGGACGACGCCAACCGTCTGCGGTTCGAAGGTGACAACTTCTATCTCAAGTCGGCGGCCGAGATGCGCGAGCTCTTTCCCTCCGACCTGTACCCCGACGCCTGCGACAACTCTTTGCTGATCGCCGAGAGGGCCAAGGTCGATCTCGACTTTGGCCGCATCCTGCTGCCCCAGTTCCCGGTGCCGGCCGGGCACACCGAACAGAGCTATTTGCAAGAACTCGTCTACCAGGGCGCCCACCGCCGGTACGGCGACTCGTTGAGCGACGAGGTTGCGCTCCGCATCCAAGAAGAGCTGACTGTCATCTTCGACATGGGTTTCCCTTCCTACTTCCTGATCGTGTGGGATTTGATCCGCTACGCCCGGGAACGGCGAATCAGGGTTGGGCCTGGGCGAGGTTCCGCAGCCGGATCGATCGTCGCCTACGCCCTGGCCATAACCGACCTCGATCCGCTGGTCCACGGACTCATATTCGGGCGATTCCTCAACCCCGGTCGCCGGCAGATGCCCGATATCGACATGGACTTCGACGAGCGATACCGGGCGGACGTGATCAGATACGCCGCAGACAAGTACGGCTCGGATCATGTTGCCCAGATCATCACCTTCTCCACGATCAAGGGAAAGCAGGCCATTCGCGATGCCGCCCGGGTCCTGGGTCACCCGTATTCGCTGGGCGACAAGGTTGCCAAGGCGATGCCACCGCCGATCCTCGGCAAAGACGCGACTCTTGATCAGTGCCTGATCCCTCCGGGCGCCGACGCCGACTCGGAGTTGAAGGATTGGTACGGCAACGCCTCCGAGTTGCGGGATATGTACCGGAGCGACCCCGACGTGGCCAGGGTCATCGATGTGGCCAAGGGCCTGGAGAACCTTCGTCGCCAGGACTCGATCCACGCGGCGGCGGTGGTGATCTCGCCAACGCCGCTAACCGACCTGGTTCCAGTGCAACGCAAAGGTGACGACGCCGAGTTGGTCACCCAGTACGAGATGAACGGAATCGCCGCCCTTGGGCTCCTCAAGATGGACTTCCTTGGTCTGCGCAACCTTTCCATCATCGAGCGGACGCTCGAACTGATCAGGGAGGGGCGCGGGATCGAGGTTGACATCGATCGGGTCGCTCTCGACGACACCCTTACCTACGAGTGCCTGCGGCGGGGTGACACGGTGGGAGTGTTCCAACTGGAAGGGACCGGTCTACGCAACCTGGTCCGCGCTCTCGCCCCGGACCGATTCGAGGACATCGTCGCACTCATCTCCCTGTACCGACCGGGCCCCCTCGGGCTCAACATGCA
This sequence comes from uncultured Acidimicrobiaceae bacterium, assembly GCA_964474055.1. Lineage (GTDB taxonomy): Bacteria > Actinomycetota > Acidimicrobiia > Spongiisociales > ZC4RG35 > JAICND01. Next base: position 28,666 of record CAYYRT010000019.1, read on the forward strand.
TACCGCCTATGCGGATCGAAAGAACGGCCGCAAGCCGGTCGAATACCCCCATCCCGCCACCGAGAAGTTCCTTGCGTCCACCTACGGGATCATCGTCTACCAAGAACAGGTCATGCAGATCGCTCAGGAGATGGCCGGCTACACGATGGCCGAGGCCGACGACCTCCGCAGCGCCATGGGCAAGAAGGTGAAGTCGGCGATGCAAGCGCAGCGCGACAATTTCGTCGCCCGCTGTGTCAACGAGGGTCACCCGGCCGAACTGGGCGCCGGGCTGTTCGACGCCATCGAGCCGTTCGCCGGTTATGGCTTCAACAAGGCCCACGCCGCCTGTTACGGATTGGTGGCCTACCAGACCGCCTGGCTGAAGACCCATTACCCGTCGGAGTACATGGCTGCCCTGCTCACCGCCACCAAACGGGACAAGGACCGCACCGCCATCTACTTGGCGGAGTGCCGGGCCCGGGGAATCGAGGTGCTGGTCCCTGACGTCAACGAATCGGACATGGACTTTTCGGTCAAGGATTCCAAGATCCGGTTCGGGCTATCAGCGGTCCGCAATGTCGGCGAAGGTGTCGTCGAGAAGATCGTCGACGAACGCTCGCGGGGCGGGCGCTTTGTCGACTTCCACGATTTCGTCGACAGGGTTGATCCTCTGGCGTTGAATCGCCGGACGATCGAATCGCTCGTCAAGGCAGGTGCCTTCGACAGCATCGGTTATGCCCGCAAGTCTCTGCTGCTCCGGATCGAAGAGATCATCGACGCCGCTCTCGAGAGGCGTCGGAACGAGGAAATGGGCCAGTTCTCATTGTTCGTCGGCGAGAGCGCGGGACTGGATTCGCCCCGGCTCCCGATTGGCGCCGACGAATGGGGGCAAAAGATCAAACTGGGCTTCGAAAAGGAGATGCTGGGGCTGTATGTCTCCGATCACCCGTTGCTGTCGGCCACGCGTGCCCTGGCGGCTGCGATGGCGATTCCCACCCTCTACGAGCAGAAAGACAAGGCGGCGGTGGTGATCGGTGGCCTCGTCGGGGCTATCACCCGCCGATTCACCAAGAAGGGCGAACTGATGCTCTTCTTCCAGGTCGAAGACCTTGAGGGGTCGGTCGAGGTGGTGGCTTTCCCCGGTGTCGTGTCCCAGTATGGGCCCCTGGTCACCGCCGATAGCGTCATCACCGTCAAGGGTTTGCTCGATCATCGTGGCGACGATGTCAAGGTGATCGCCCGCGAGATAGCCGAGGTCGATCAGCGCACGGGCATCGAGGTGCGGCTCGAGGTGCCCGCCCGGAAACTGTCGGCCGAGCTTGTTCAACACCTCAAAGACATATTGTCCAACCATCCGGGGCCTGCCCCGGTGTTCCTCCACATGGTGTCGGAGCGCACCCACCGCGTCCTGCAACTTTCCGACCAGCACCGGGTGGAGCCCCGCTCGGCCTTGTACGCGGAGCTTCGCGAATTGCTTGGCTCCAGCGCCGTTCGTTAGTCCGATCTGCGGGCCCGCTCGACAATCCGTCCGTGTCGGCGACCCAGCAGATATGTTCCGAGAGCGATTCCCACTGCCCCGCCGGTGCTGAATCCGACGGCGACGCGCTGTTTGGTCTTGCGGGAGAAGATCACGACGGGCCAGCCCCGCTCGTGGGCTATGTCGGCCAGGTCGCTGTCCGGGTTGACAGCCACGGGGTGACCGACCGTTTCGAGCATCGGCAGATCCGAAATCGAATCTGAATATGCGTAGCTGTTGGCGAGGTCGTAGCCACGCTCGTTGGCGAGGTCGATGATGGCCTCCATCTTCCCCTTCCCGTACACGAACGGCCCATCCAGTTCCGACGTGTAGTGCCCGTCCACCACCTTCCCCCTGGTTGCCATGGCACCGGTCATGCCAAGTATCTCTGCCAGTGGTGCAACTATCTCCTGCGGCGACGCCGAGACGATCCAGGTGTCCCGGCCTGCCTCGTGATGCATCTTTATCAGCCGGCGTGATTCGGGCCGCACCCGGGCCACCAGGCGAGGAAGGACCCGCTTGGCAACACCTTGGAGGATCTCGACCGACACACCCTCCACCCTCCCCAGCAAGTCGATTCGCACTACTTCCGAGCGTTCCCCCTTGTCGCCGAAGAGCGTGAAGGCAAGGGCACCGGCGGCGAACCGGCGAATCTCCTCATTCGAGATGAGCCCAGCCCGCCAGGCCTCCACCCCGAACGGGAACACGGAGGCGCCAGCGATGAGCGTCCGATCCAGGTCGAAGAACGCCGCTGACACAGGAGAGAATTTAGTCGGTAGGGTCGCTCCAGTTTTGGGCCACCTCGATGAGGTTGGCCAGAGCATCGACATCTGTCGGCGCACGCGGAACCCAGGGGATCGTTGCCAGTGGTGTTTTGTACCGGGAAGCGAACTCTGCCTGCGCGTCGGCCTGGCGTTGTGCTTCGGCTCCCCACCGGGTCAGATTCTCGGCAAGAGCCAGATTGGTCCGGGGACCAGGGGCGGCCGTGGCCCACTCCAATGGAAGTGATCGATTGAAAACCACGAGCGCGGGAGGGGAAGCAACTGCAGGCAGCTGCCGGAAGAATTTCACGGCCTCGGCCATCGGCGCCGGGTCGGCGGTCGTCACCACCACTGTGAACGCTTCTCGGAAGTGTGCTTCGATCTGCTGGGACCTCCGTCGGACCCCGTCATAGGTGGTGCGCAGGTCCATGAGGAAAAGGGCTACCCGTTCCAGAAGGTCGGAGCCGAGCAGCTGGTCCGCGAACCTGAGCAACGGTCGGGCTCCCCGATTGAAGAGAAAACGACGACCGGGCAGCCTGCCACCGGTCAGCAGGCGGAGCAGGGTCCCTCCGACAAGGTCGGACATCTGGGAAGGGGCGGTGAAGAACTCGATGCCACCCGAGGCTGGTGGTGTGTCAACGACGACCAGGTCCCAGTTGCCTGCGTCGAGGTAGGTCGCAGCCTGCTCGGCCGCCGCGTATGACTGCGAACCCGGAAAGTGAACGCTGGCTGCGAGGAAGAACTCGCTGTCTATCAATCGATCGGCGACAGTGGGGTCGGCGTGTTTGCGGGCTACTGCCTGCCACGACGAGGCGGCGTCGACCATAGCTCCCCACAGCAGGGGCTCTCCGACGATCTGGCAGGGCTCGGACCCCAGCTCCAGACCGAGGGCACCGGCCAGCCGGCGAGCCGGGTCCACCGTCACGACCAGAGTGCGCCGGCCGGCCCTGGCGCTTCGAACGGCGATTGCCGCGGCGACAGTGGTCTTGCCGACCCCCCCAGCGCCGGTGACCACGATTGAACTGGTCATGGTCCCATCCACGCATCGGCGAGGCGCGCCGCCACCTCACCAGGGGTCAGGAGGCCAAAGAGATAGGGAAGGGTGCGATCGGGGGGCAGACGTTGCAGCCACTGTTCCTGTTCGGAATAGAGCGAGCGGTGGAGCGCGGCGGCCTCGGCGACCGCACCTGTGCCGACGGCAGCCGTTCGTAGCTCGGGAAGCACCCGGTTGGCCACGATGAGATGGTCGCCCACAAGTTGCTGCTCGAGAAGGTAGGCGAGAGTCTCTTCGGTTTCGACGACGGGCAACTCCTCCGGCAAGGTCACCAATACAAGCTGGGTGGCAGCCGGATCCCCCAGCAAACCGCGCATCCATTCGGCTTGTTGACGAATGCGGCCGGTAGGCACCAGTTCGGCGATGGTCGACGGTGCTCGCAGAAGCCCGCTCACCTGCCCGGTGGGAAGACAGTCGGCAACGACCAGGTCGTATCGACCCGAGCGGGTCTCCCAGAGGATTTTGCCGAGTGTCACGATCTCCCTCACCCCGGGAGCCGCCCCGGCCAGCGCATCGAAGGCCCGGGCGGCGGGGGCGAGGGTGGCAATGCCGGGCAAGCCTGCCTGAACGTGCAGATACTCGATCAAGGCTTTGCTTCGGTCCATCGCCATGGCGTGAAGACCGGGCCGTAGTTCCTTCGGCGCGAAGGCGAGGGAGCCGATTCCGAAATGGGCGGCAAGGCCGCCGCTGCCGACGACATCGATCGCAAGGACACTCCGACCGGCGCGGTGAGCGCTGGTGGCCAGGGCGGCGGTGACGGCCGACTTGCCGACACCCCCCTTGCCGGAAACGATCAGCAGACGGTGAGCGGCTGGCTTCAACGCGACAACGCGATGCGCAACACCAGATCGCCTTGCTCGACGGTCCACGACGCAGTGCCGATCAGGGCGTAGTCGGTGAAGTCGGTTTCGGCCTGTTCGATGAATCGGCGCCGTTCCTCGCCTGCCACCGGCGGCAAACCCCGTTGTTTGACCGCCTCGGCCCGCAGCCGGAACCTCTCGATCAGTGCGTCAACATCAAGCTCTGCCACAACTCCTCCTGCTCAATTACCCGATGGTGACATGGTCGATGCCTCCCGGCGGGAGGCCGCCCGCCTTTCTCCTTCCAGTCTCTCGAGATCGACGCTGGAATGATCGACAAAGCTCATCGCCTCGGCTAGCGAGCGATGCCCCGCAACCTCTCCGATCAGGCGGTGCATCTTCGCGCAGACCGCCCGGTAGGCCGGATGGCCGGCTGGCTGGGTGCGAAGTTCGAGCAGATGAAATGCCTGGCGGGCATTCATCTCGATTACGAATCGAATGTTGTAAGCGAATGGCACGACGTATTGAGCAACGTCCTTTCCCAACTCCGACTGCGCCCTCTCGTGGAGGTCACCGGCCTTCTCCATCACCTCCAGGTAAGGCTGGTCGAGCCCGGCATCGATGAGATCGGATGGCAGGTCATAGCCGAGGCGGGTGCCGAGGCGCTGCCACTCGATGGTCATCAGACGGTGCCGCTGAAGGTCGCGGAAAGCGCCGAAGTCACAGAGAATGTCGAATCGGTAGTAGGTCCTCTCCATTGCCCGGCCTGGTTTGTGGCGTCGATTCGATCTGTCGCCTACCAAAGCAGCCAGGACCGCCGCCCGTTCCTGGGGTGTCATCTCCCGGGCGATGTCCTGCAAACGCTCGTCGGAAAGCTCCGAGCCCGCGTAGAGGGCAGCTGCCACGACCTTGACCTCCCCTTCCGGGTCCCAATCCGTGAGAGTCACATCAGCAGTCGCGGTGGGTGGCTCGGAGGGGGCCAGCTTCTCGAGAGCAATCCGGGTCGATTCGAGGTACCTGCTCCAGGTCAGGCCGCGGTCAGGAAGGTCAACCCGCGTGAGGAAGGACGGAATGACCTTTCGAAGTTCCTCCAGCATCATGACCGCGTATTGGCGAGCTTCGGCCAGTGGATGAGACTGCATGCGCATCAACGCCATCTCGTAGGCCTGTCCTGTGCCAAAGATTCCGACATTGGAGAGAGTCGAGGCTGGCAACAGCCCCCGAACGGTGTCGCAGGCCTTGGCCCGGATGGTTGCGTTCCACACTGGAGCAGATTCCTCACCGCGTGGAAAACGGGCGCGGTAGTACGAGCCCATGTCTGCCACCAGGCGTGCATAGGTGGCGAATGCGAATTCGCAGAATTCCGAGTACGGAGCCTCGACGGGTGAACCCTTGATCTCGGCCGGAACCATGTATCGGTATCTGTCGCCCAGCTTGACGTCATAGGCGATGTACCTGGTTGACTGTTCCAGGTACGCCGCCAATCGGCCCCACTCCAGGACCTTGGTGAGGATGTTGGAGGCTTGCTCACAGGCCAGGTGAACACCTCCGAGCTGGGCAACGGAATCGTCTCCGTACTCGAAGAAGACTCTCTGGTAGAGCGTCTCGGCCCGGCGCAGGTCGAGGAGATGGTCCTCCCCCTGGATCTGGGCAGCCAGGGCCTCGATCCCCGTGTCCGGGCTCGCGACGAATTCGTCGAGGAACAGCCGCCTCAGTGACTTGGCCGAGCGGGAGTAGCGGGCGAAGAGCGCTCCCTTGACGACCTCGGGGAGATTGACCAAAGCGAAAACCGGGCGGTCGGTGTTGGTAAAGAACCTCGACAACACTGCTGTCTCGGCGGGGGTAAACGGCTCCTGGTAGTAGGCCACCGACCCAACCTAATGCAGCCCTGACGGCAACAGGGTGCGCGAGGTACCGACGAAGCCGGCCGCGGGCATTACCGTTTCTGTGTGATGATCGGCCTCCGCATCCTGATATTGGTCCTGGTACTCGCGGCCCTCCTGGTGGCAGCGGTTCCAGTGCTGATCCTTCTCGATCTGGTGGGTGGCGGAAGCGGTGCCGGGCTATGCCCGGAGGGATTGGACGCCTGCCCGCTGCGGTTCACCTCGGGTCCGATGCTGGCCGTGTACCTCACAGTCGCCCTCATGGTCGACGTCGCCCTGATACGGGTCGCCAGCAGACTGCTTCGCCGGCTTGATCGCCAACGTGTCAGTGCGCCGCGCTGATCATCTCGGTTTCGACTGGTGACGACTCTTCGCCCCGAGTGACGACCAGATAGATCGCTCCGACGATGAGCACCGCACCCAACCATCCAGTGGGGGTGAGCCTCTCCTCGAGCACAACGGCAGCGGTGGCAACCGCGAATACCGGCTCGAGTGTCAAAAGGATCCCGGTCCGGGCGGGCCCGATCACGGTCTGGGCCCAGATCTGGAGGAGAAAGGCGCCAGCGCTGACCCCGAATGCCGTCAACAACAGTGCAGGTACCTCGCGGGGCCCTGGCAATCTGACGCCTTCCAGGAGGGCCGCCGCCGGGAACGCCAGTGCAGCCGTGACCAACAACTGGGCGGCCGTGTAAGGCACCACGCGGTGGCGGGGAGCAAACCTGGACAATGCGACGATGTGTCCGGCGAAGGCCCCGGCACAGAGCAAGGTGAGAAGATCGCCAGGGTTGAGTCGCAGACCCTCCTCGGCCGTCAGCAACACCACACCCATGAAGGCAGTGACGGCTCCTACCACGACCCATGCGCCGGGAGGGCGGCGGGCCAGTATCGCCACCAGCAAGGGGGTCACGATTACAAACAAGCCTGTGATCAGAGCCGAGTTGGAGGCACCGGTGGTCACCAGTCCGGCCGTCTGGGCGGCATATCCGACGAACAACAAGGCCCCGGTGATGGTGGCATCGCGCCACAGCCCCCGACCTCGGGGAAAGCTCAACAGACCCAGCGCAAGGCCGCCGAGGAGAAATCGCCACCCAACAAAGGTGATTGGGGGGAAACCCGCCACCACATCCTTGATGACGACGAACGTCGATCCGAACAATATGGCAGCCCCGGTCAGAGCGAACCCGGCCAGCGTGGATCGTTTCACAGTCAGGATTGGAGGAGGTCGGCGACCTGGTGGGCGACAACGTATAGACCCGATGCCTCCACCGCCAGTCCCGACGTGGTGTGAAGTTCACCGGTGATCGGTAACCGGCGACCGGATCGGTCACCCAGCCAGGCGCGCAGTTGGAGTGGCTCCTCAATCGGGACGGGCCTGCGAAAACGGATCTTGATATTGGCGGTGACGCACAACACCCCGGCCTGGATGATCCCGGCCCATGCCATGATCTCGTCCAGGGCCGTGACCGCGAGGCCCCCATGCAACACGCCGAACGTGCCCCGATGGAGCGGGCCAGGAACAAACCCGGCCGATACTCCGGCATCGATCGACTCGAAGTTGTCGATCCTCAGACCCGAGGTGTTTGCCCGGCCGCAGGCAAAACAGCCGTCGTCATAGTGCCGGCGGACTCCATCGACGAGCTCCGCCAGGGTGGGGGGCGTGCCAGTAGGCGAAGCGGCTGTCACGGCTGATGCTTCCATGCTGAACTCGTTCACAGATGACGGAAGGGTAGGCAATACCATCATCCCCCTATGCCAGATTCGCCGACCGGCACGGGTGCAGCGCGCCGCCGGGCAGCCCGCATCCTCGCCCGGCTGAAACTCCGTTATGCGGCGATCGGCACCGCCCTCGACTACCGCGACCCATGGCAGTTGCTGGTCGCCACGGTCCTGTCTGCCCAAACCACCGACGAGACCATCAACCGGATCACCCCGGTGTTGTTCAACCGATATCCGACTCCGTTCGACCTGGCCGAGGCGAATCCCGAAGAGGTGGAGGCCATTGTCTTCTCTTCGGGTTTCTACCGCCAGAAGACCAGGTCGATACTCGCCCTCAGCAAGGCGCTGGTGGAAAGGTTCGACGGTGTCGTTCCCGACGACCTCGACTCATTGGTAAGCCTCACCGGGGTGGGCCGCAAAACCGCCAGCGTCGTGCTGGCCGAGGCCTTCGCGGTGCCGGCCATCGCAGTTGACACCCATGTCCGTCGGGTGGCACGCCGGCTCGACCTGACCACCGAAACCGACCCCGTCAGAATCGAGCGGGATCTGAAGGGCCTCTATCCGAAACGGGAATGGCCCGGGATCTCAATGAGGATCATCCAGTTTGGACGCGACATATGTGACGCCCGCAAACCCCTTTGCGGCGAGTGCGAGCTCAACCGGATCTGTCGGTGGCCCGGCAAAAGGGTGTGAAACCCGAAAGACGGGCGGTCGACAGGCGCATCTTCGCCCTCGCCGTCCCCGCTCTGGGAGCCCTGGCGGCCGAACCGCTCATTTCTCTGGTCGACACCGCCTACGTCTCCCGGCTGGGCGTGGCGGAACTGGGTGCCCTAGGGGTCAACGGAGCGATCTTCGGATTTGCCTTCGTGATCTTCAATTTCCTCGCTTATGCGACGACCCCTTTGGTCGCCCAGGCCATCGGTCGGGGAGATCCCGGTCAAGCGAAGGGGGTCGTGGTCCACGCTCTGTGGTTGGCGGGCCTGCTCGGTTGTCTCACAACTCTGGCCATGATTGGAGGCGCTCGCTGGCTGGTCCAGCTGATGCAGGCCAACGCTGAAGTGGTTGACCCTGCCATCTCCTATCTGCGGGTCAAGGCCCTGGCCGCTCCCGCGGTGCTTGTCATCACCGCCGCTCAGGGTGCGTTCCGAGGCTTTCAGGACAACCGCACACCGCTGAAGGTGGTGTTGGCAGCCAACCTTGCCAACGCAGTCATCGACCCCCTCCTCATCTTCGGTCTCGGATGGGGAATCACCGGAGCCGCCGTGGGCTCGGTAATCAGCCAGTGGGGGGCGGCCGCATGGTTCCTGGTCTTGCTCACTCGCCGGATCGGTCGGCTCAACCCGGGACCGCCACGATGGGGAGAAGTCTCGGGACTGGCAACGACGGGTGGGATCCTCACGATCCGGACCCTCTTCCTGGTGGCTGCCCTGGGTGTGGGTACCGCAGCTGCTGCGGCGAGCGGCACCGCGGCACTGGCTGCGCATCAGGTGGTCAGGGAGACGTGGTTCTTCACGGCGATGCTCGTTGACGGCCTCGCCATCGCGGCACAGGCGATGATCGGCGAACAGGTGGGGTTGGGAAATCCGGACGGCGTGAGATTGGTGACCAGGCGGCTTCTGTTCTGGGGAGGGATAGTCGGTGTCGTCATGACCGCGGGCTGGATCGGGGCGGCCCCGCTGCTGGCCGGCGCCTTTGCTCCCGATCCCGAAGTGGGAAGGCTGATAGCCGGCGCCGCTCGGATCGCCGGCTGGATGGCCCCAGTGGCGGCCCTGGTCTGGGTGCTCGACGGGGTGTTCTTGGGTCAGTTGAGGCTGCGGACGCTGGCGGTTTCGACCGGTTTGGGAGCATCGGCCGGCGTCGTCGGGTTCCTGCTCACCCAACGATACGGGTGGGGCCTCGTCGGGGTCTGGTGGGCGATGGCAGCGCTGATCGGGGGCCGCGGTCTGGTTCTGCTGTGGGCACTTCTAGCTCAGGGTGGGGCTGTCAGACCGTCAGGAACCGGCCTTTGGTCTCGGGGAGAAGCAGGGTGAGGCCGGCCGCGATGACCACTC
>CAYYRT010000020.1:0-26095 GCA_964474055.1 uncultured Acidimicrobiaceae bacterium
CCGTCGCGTTGGTGGCGCCCGTGCACGATGCGAATCAATCGGCGAAGCCCTTGGGCCTCGTCTTCGACGAGCGTCCGCCACGCATCCTTGAGAAGCTCGGTCGCTTCCGGTACCGCGAGCAGCGCTTCGGTCGGCACATCCGACCACCGTTTCCCGCGTTCGCCAGATGCGATCGCATCGAAGCCCGCTTGGAGCGCGGCGAACCGGCCGGGACGGGGATGCGATGGCTCGTCCGGTGCCGAAAGCGCGATTTCGCAGGCGAGACGAGCCGATGACAATGTCCATCGAGGCGCTTCAACCCTTGTCAGGGTCGCCGCCGGATCGCGTTCAGCAAGGAGCAGCCGTGCGACGGCGTAGGCCCGGATAAGGTCGTGCTTGAAGGAAGGCACACGTTCCCACGGCAGTCGGCTAGCCGGAAGCAGCACGCCGGTTCGGCGAAGGCCATCGACGGCGGCGTGATCGAGTCGTCCCAGAAGGTCCTCGACATCGCCTTTGTTGACCTCATGGGCCGCAAGTCGCAACATGACCTGTTCGCGGGCGTCGGGGGCTCCCCGGTCCTGGCGGCCCCCGTTGCGTACTAGGTGGTGCCAGATGTGGTCGAGTGCCTGCGACTCGCTCAAAGGCAGGCCTGGGTCGCCGGCTCGCACGAGCAGGTCGATGACGATCGGTCGCCGCAGCAACTCGCGAGCGCGGGCGTTGTCGAGAAGTCGCTGCAGCGCAGGAAAGCGCGCTGCGGCGTCGTCTAGTTCTTCGTCCTCTAGCCCTGGGACCACGAACTCGCGCGGGTCGCTGGCACAGGCGTTCATCAGCTGGGACGCGGTGCCGGCTCCCTCAGTCGTAGAAACTGCGATGATCGCGAGACCCGCGTCCTTGGCAGCGCGAACGAGGTAGGAGAACACCTCCCCGTGGTCCTCAGCGGCAGCCTCTGCGCCGTCGATCACCAGCAGTCGATCAGGGGCGGTCATCTCGGCGAAGAGTTCGTCCACGGGACTCACCAACAAGGTGACTAGTTCAAGCTGGCCACTCGGCAATTGCCGCAGGTTGAGAGCGATGGCTTGACGGTTCTCACCCAACTGGACGGGTTCAATGGCATCCATTACCAATGCGCTCTTGCCGACACCGGAGTCGCCCTTGACGATGACGTCGCGCTCGGCCGCGATTGCGCTTTGAAGAGCCTCGCGGATCGCCTGACGTGGGAAGGTCAACTCAGTTGCACCACCCCCCGTGAGCGAGCGCCCGACCGTGGAGCGAGCCTGCTCATCGAGCGCGAGTACTCGTGGCCATCCTGCCGGCGGGGTATGCGCGTCAGGGGCGATCTCGCCGTGCAAACGCCGACGGAGCGTCGAGAGGTCAAGTACTGCGGCGCTGCTGGCGAACTCGGCAGCGAGCTGCTCAAGGCGGTCACGAAGAGCGGTAGCTGATTCGTGCGAGTGGTGAAGGGCGACCGGCTTTAGGTCGCCGATGAGGGCTGTCCAGTCGTCTTCCTGGCCTGCCTCCAAGTCGACCTGCATCAACCACAACCGACGGAGGAGGCTCCAACACCGATGTTCAGGCGTCTGAGTGTCCTCCTCGAAGTCGGCGAGCGCGACGGTGATCAGACCGAGGAGGTGATCCAGGCGGCTCCGGGTTGCAAACTTCCCCGGTGTGCGAACCAGCTTGAAGAACTCGTCGGCGTTCGGCTGGCCGCGGGCAGTCGTCGCGAGTTGGGAGAGTTCCTGTGTGTGCTTTTGCTGACCTGAGACGGCGACCGCGAGGCGGCGCTCGACAAGGTGGTCCGAGGCGCGTTCGGCGTCAAGGTCCGCACGAATGAGCGCGGCAACCAACTCCTTGGTCTTCTTGTCGCTTTTGATGAACTTCGGACTGCGACGAACCGCAACCTCGAGGCGCACGGAAGACCTGCCGTCTGCAGCAGGGGCCGTGAGAACAAGGTCATCTACGCCCGTCGCCGGCGATTGCTGGAACGCGACGCGTGCCGGCGGTCTCTCGGCCAACGCGCTGACAGACCTGGCGGTGAGCAGGCGAACGAGGAACACCGTGCCCAAGCGATGCTCAAGCCGCGTGCCACCTCCTGCCGTCGAGTATGGGCTTGCAGCGTTGCGCGGCTCCTCGGTCACGGCATCCGGCTCCTGCCTCTGCTCCCGACCGCGAACAAGTGGTCCCCAGGAAATTTGCGTGCGCCGGGTCTTGCGCGCGACAACCTTCGTATATGACTCATGCGTAGTGCGCAGTCGTGTAGCGCGTTGTACGTGGATACGGGCATGTCGGACACCGCGGGTGATCGTATGCTGCCTGTCGGCAGCAGTCGTGCATCAGGCTAGGACCGGCCATGTGGCCTCAGTGTCACGCTTGGGTGTGAGGATGGCTCTTGGCGTCCGCTCGGCGTTGTTGGGTCCGGAACGGGCGGCGGGCATCGACGCCGGGCAGGTCAGCCGGCTCGAGCATGGTCTGCGCGACCCCCGCCTAACGATCGCGAAGGTTGCCGACGGGCTCGGCGCGTCGGTGCCGGGCTCCGTCGGCGCGTCACAGCTGGGGTATGCGCCAGTTCGAGTAGTAGGTCCTCAGAAGTTCGGCTCGGGCTCGCTTGCCGAATCCCAGCTCGGCCAGCAGGCAGGCCTGAAGTAGCGCCTCAAGCCTCCTGGTCGAGTCGAGGACGCCACGCTCAACCTCCTTCGCCGTGAAGAGCTGCCCGGGATTGCCGCGGTGGGCGAGGTAGTCCCGCGACGCGCCGATCAGCGACAAGGCCCGGTTCGTGCACCCGGTCACCTCGCTGGGGACGTCCGCGTACTGGCGCAGCTTGCGCGGATCGCGATGGCCGTGCCGCTCGCGGCTGTAGGTCTCTACCGCGGTGTAGAGGGTCAGGTAGCGGTTCGGGGAGTAGCTGCGTCCCTCGAGGATGTGGTCGCCGAAGATCCCGAGCGCCGGCCAGACCATCTCGTATAGGCGCCACCAGCGCCGGATGCTCAGGCCGAAGTCGCGCAGGTCCGCGGCCTGGAAGAGCGCGCGGTCGCGCCCCGCCCGCCACGGCGAGAGGCCGCGCTTCCGTCCGGCCCACCAGAACTCCACTCGGCGGCGCTTGCCGTCCAGGTAGACCTCTTTCGTTAGCGTGTCGGGCCGGTTAACGGCGAACGCCGTCAGGGCGAGCAGGGGCGTAGCGTAGTGGCGCCGCGCGTGCTCGACCGTGAACGGCTTGCGCGGCTCGACGGTGACTCGCTGGGGCGTGTTGACCGTCCAGACCGGCGACTCCCTCTCGATCGGCGCATCGAAGCTCGTAGCGAACGCGAGCGTCGCCCCCTTGACCTGCACCTCGTCGGGGGGTGGCGGCTGCCAGTCCATCCGGAAGTGTTGCGGCCGCGCGCGGCGATTGGGGTACGAGTACGCGAGGCCGGAGTCGGGTCGCCAGCGGTCGAGGTTGTGGGTGGTGAAGACGGCGCGCGCCCAGCGCTCCTCGGGCGTGGTGTGCTCCCCCACCGCTAGGCCGGGGGCGTCGAGCGCCAGCAGCTCCCGGTTCAGCGGGTCGTATCGCCGGACCCAGCAGGAGAGCAGCGACACGTCCCCGCCCTCGCGCAGGCGCCCGTGGAGCGTGAAGCTCTCGCCTCGATCGAGGCCGTCCACCCAACCGAGATCCGTGTCCAGCAGCTCGAGCTGCGCACCATTCTCGTCGGACCAGCGCAGTACCCCGGGCGCCTCGTCGGCCCGTCCGGCGGGCGCGAACCATCCGAGCAGGGGCTCGCCGCGCAGCAGTCGCTCCTTCGCCTCGCTACTGGTCATCGACGGGCCACGCTAGAGCAAGTGCGTGGATCGGTTCTTCGTGTGCATGCACTGGCCGGCGTCCTGGGGAGTTCGTCCCGGCGTGGCGTAGGGACCGGATCAGGACACCGCGGAGAACGCCTGCGACGCCATTGAAGGCGCCCGCGCTCGCAAGCACCCCGGTTTCACGTTCCGAAACATGAAACGCGAAGGCTGCCGCCGAATCGGGGCGATCCAGGTAATGGATCGATTCCGCTGACAGCGGAATCAGCGTAATTCAAAGAAGATACGCTAGAATGGGGTCATGCCTTTGGCTTCGATCGACAGTCCCGGATCTTCCGCACTGGTGGGCGCCGAGCCTCCCGCATCTGCACGAGAGGTCGTGCGCGTGGCCGTCGATCTCGTTCGTGATCGCCTGCCGAGAGGATGGGAGGCCCGGTCTGAGGTCGGTGTGGGCTCGCCCGTTCGCGATTTTGACGCCGTCTTGCAGCTCATCGCTCCCGACGGAGGGCGGGCGACCGTTGTCATCGCGGCTAAACGGCTACTCGAAACACGCGATGTTGCCCTGGCGATCGAGCGGCTGCGACGCGCGGCTTCGACCTTGCCGGACGCGGTCGTGCCGATCCTCGCGGCGCGCTATCTCTCGCCCTCTACACGCGCTCGGATCGCTGAAGCGGGAGTCGGCTATGTGGACGCGACAGGCAACATGCTCGTGACCGCAGATCGGCCGGCGCTGTTCATCGCTGACCGTGGCGCCGACCGCGATCCCTGGCGCGGACCCGGCCGCCCGCGCGGGTCGCTGAAAGGCCCGCCCGCCGCTCGCGTCGTGCGGGCGCTGGTCGACTTCGCGCCGCCCTACACCGTTCCCGAGCTGTCCGAGCGGGCCGGTGCGTCGACCGGCGCGACCTATCGGGCAGTCGAGCTCCTCGAGCAGGAGGGCCTGCTTGAGCGCCAGCGCTATGGGCAGATCAGCGACGGGCGCTGGCGCAAGCTGCTGGAGCGCTGGAGCGCGGACTACGGCTTCGCCAGCTCCAACACCGTCGCGATTTACCTGGAGCCGCGTGGCCTCGCCGCGCTGACGGATCGACTGGCGTCGCTTCCGGATCTTGACTACGTCGTAACCGGGTCGCTGGCGGCCGAGCGTGTCGCCGCCTACGCGCCTGCGCGCCTGGCGACTATCTACGTGCGCGACCCGCGCGCCGCGGTCGAGGCTCTGGACCTCCGTCCTGCAGACACCGGAGCCAACGTCGCCTTGGCCACAGGCAACTACGACGTGGTCTTCGACCGCGCCGACACCATCGACGGCCTGCGAGTCGCCGCGCTCAGCCAGGTAGCGGTCGACCTGCTCACCGGCCCCGGCCGCAACCCCAGCGAGGCGACCGCGCTGCTCGATTGGATGGAGGCCGATGAGTCCCGCTGGCGACGCTGACCTGCTCGGCCGGGCTAGGGAGCAGACATGCGGGATCTTCTAAAGCCCCCGCTCTTTGCGGAGTTTTCGTTCTGTCCGAAAGGCGTGAAAGGGTAAAAAACTACGCGTAGTGCGCCCCGAGGTCGCGGTTCTGTCGGATGGGATGTGTATCCCTCGATGGACAGCGGCCTCGTTGTGATGCCGCACTATCGGCCTACGGGCCAGGAGGAGGGTTCCATGAATGAGCCCTGGGAGCCGCCTGAGCGGCAGATGAAGGTAACGATGATGTTGTGCGATCATGCGCAGGTCGCTGAGGGGAAGATGAACCTCATCGGCGGAGGGTGGACCATCACCGGTCCGGCGCCCATGCCATTCGGTATCGCGCTCATGATTGATGTGCCCTGGCACCTCACCAACTCCAAGCACACGTTCCGTTTGGAGCTGATCGACCTAGATGGGCAAGCCGTGGTGCCGCCCGGAGCCGATGGTCCTGTGGCCATAGACGGCGAGTTCGAGGTCGGACGACCGCCGGGTGCGCGTCCTGGGGTTTCGCTGCCGTTCATGGCTGCGATGAATAGTGGGCCTCTCCCGCTGGATCCTGGACAGCATTTCGAGTGGCGCTTGACCGTCAACGGTCAGGCGGATGAGGACTGGCGGCTGGCGTTTAGCACCCGGCCAGCCGTCCAGTCTCAGGCGGCGTAGTCCGCTAGTTCCGGACTACCCGCAGATGGGAGCGCTTAGCGCGCTCCTGGCTAGTGCCATTGCCGGTGGGAACCACGACGTTCGGCTCGTTGGCAGACGAGCCGAGGTTCCCGCCGGTAACGGTCACGCTTGAAATGCCGGAGACGCTCGTGATGACGACCTGCGATGGGCGAGGCATCTCGAAGGCCATTCGCCGCGGCACCATAGCGTCCTTCAACGACGGAAGTTCCGCCGAGTCGCTCGTCTCGTAGAACGCCGGTCGCTACAGCTCGTCCGGCGTTACCACCAAGCCCAGCCGGTCTGCGCCACGCCGGAGACGCATGTCGAGTGTGACGAGGCGGCAGTCGAGCGACTGCGCGAGGGCGATGTACTCGGCGTCGTAGGTCTTCGCCCAGCCGAACTCCCCGGCGAGTCGCCAAGCGGCGGCGAGAAGTCCGTCGGGTCGTCGTTCGGCGATCCCTACCTCGCCGTCGATGAAGCGGTCGAACGCCTGGTCGGCAAGCTCGCGGGTGATCTCTCCACGGAAGGCGAGCTCGTTGAGCACGGACGCCGCCTCGGACCACAGCAACGGTGGCCCTACGAGATCGTCACCGAGGGAGTCCCGCGCCTGATCTCCGACTCTGTCGAGCGAGAGCTCGACCGCGAGACTCGCGTCAACGACGAGCAAGTCAGTGCCCGTCGCGCGAGCGATGAACGGCGGCGACGACGTTGGGCATCGGCTCGCCGGTCAGTGTCTCGCCCCAACCAGCCGGCAGCGGCGCCATCTCGGGCTCCTCGACCGCGTCCGGCTCGACTGCGCGTAGCGCGATCTCCGCCTGCTCGTCGGTCCAGTCCGGCACGCGTAGAAGCAGCTTCTCCTTGGCCGTCATGCGACTGATTCTACGCCGTGGGCTCGGGCGATCACAGGGGCGGTGGGCAACAAAAGGGCAACAGCCCCCACAGAACCCCAACGATCCCCAGCGAACTCGCCCCGCCGAAAACCGCTCTAGGAAGAGCCCCAACGCACTCAAACGACCCCCAGGCCTGGGCTACGGAACAGCGTCGCGCTGCGACCGGAGGGGTATGACACCGAAGGTCGTAGGGCGTCGCTGGTTGTTCCGGGCTCAGGACAACGTCGGCGTTCTTGGAATGAGGGCTGATGCCCAGGCGGCGACGTCGTCGACAAGCGTGATGGTCGCCCGGCGGTCGAGGCTGGTCGGCTCGGGTGGGTCTTCGTAGCGGAGGTAGGTTGCCCAGGGCGTGAGGCTTTCCAGCTGTTGCGCGCCGGGCGGTTGGGTGATCTGTTCGGTTTCGAGTAGGTGGAGCAGGCGGTCGAGGTCGTTGACGTGGGGGTAGGTGATCTGGTTGTGGCAGAGCACGGCTTTGATGAGTTTCTCGATGGCTTGTTGGGCGTGGAAGCCGACGATCATGTCCGCGAAGGTTGGATCGAGGCCGACGTGGTCGAGCACGATGCGGTGGGATTGGGCTTTCCGCAGGAGGAGTTGTGCGTAGGTGCTGTGTGCGTTGGGAGAGGGTGAAGGCGACACGGCGGAGCTCATGCTGCAGATATACTATCTCGGGTGACCGTGAGACTCCTGAACGAGCGCCACTTGCGCTCGGAATAGCGCAGAACGCTCTATTCCGATGCCGGCGCTGATGTCGTCGGAAACTAAAGCTATGCTTTAGCTATGTCTGACGTAGCCAGTCAGCCGGATGCCGTCGGGATCAACCGCGTTGCCTACGGCCAGGATGGGTACTTCACGAGCCGGCAGGCCGGCGAGCACGGGTTCAGCGCGCAGCTGCTTGCTCACCACGTGCGCTCGGGCCGCTACGAGCGCGTGCGGCGCGGGCTGTACCGGCTGCGCGACTACCCGGGGTCGACGCACGGGGAGGTGCGCGAGAAATGGCTCGCGGTCGGCGCGGAGCGAGCCGTCGTCTCGCACGAGAGCGCGCTCGAGCTCCACGGCCTCTCTGATGTGCTGCCGAACACCGTCCATCTGCTCGTTGGTCGTGGCGATCGTGGCCTGAAGCCGCCTCGTGGTGTGACGCTGCACACGACCGTCGAGGCTCTCGCGCCTGCGGAGGTCGTAAGGAGGAAGGGGATTCGCGTGACTGCTCCCGCACGCTCGATCGTCGATGCGGCCGTTTCCGGGACGGCACCCGAGCAGATCGAGTCGGCTGTCCGGCAGGCGCTCGACGAAGGCGTCGTGACCCCCCGGTCGCTGCTCGCTCAACTTGGACGCCGCGGGAGCGGGCGGGCCGGCCAACTCATTCGCCGCTTGATCGAGAGCGCGGAATCCTCATGAGGTACGACACGCCGGAGGCCTTCAGGGCCGCGCTCGACCAACGGCTGAAGAACGACGCTACGGCCGCCGGGGTTGCGCTAATGCGCCTGCGCAAGCGGGTTGCCTTCGAGCGCTTCCTGGCTCGCCTTCTCGCTGCAGACGCGCAAGGGTGGGTGCTCACCGGCGCCTTCGCGTTGGATCTGAGACTTGGTCTCGGAACCCGTACGACCAAGGACATCGACCTCGTCCGCACTGACGACGAGCAGGCCGCCACGGAGCATCTCGTCGCGGCCAGCGCGATCGACCTCGGCGACTTCCTCGACTTCGACGTCCGCCGAACCGGCGGGCTCGACGCAGCGGCCGGTTTTCGCGCGGTGCGTTACTCGATTCGGGCCGACCTCGCCGGCCGCCGCTTCGAGCAGTTCCCCGTCGACGTCGCCCTCGGCGAGCACCGTCAGGAACTCGTACAGTGGCTGCGCGTGCCGGACCTGCTCGCGTTCGCCGAGATCGAAGCGCCAGAGCTTCCAGTGGTCCCGCTCGAGCGTCAGGTCGCCGAGAAGCTGCACGCCTACACCGCCACCTACGGAGCCCATGAGCAGCGGAGCACCCGGGTGAAGGACCTCGTCGACCTCGCCCTGATCGGCGATCTCGCAGAACTCGACGCTGTGCGCCTTCGGGAGGCGCTCGAATCGACCTTCGCCGGGCGAGCGATGCAGCCACTACCCGGTGCCGTGCCCACACCACCGCAATCGTGGGCGAGGCCATATGCCGAGCTTGCCCAGATGGTCGGGATACCGCCAGACCTCAACGAGGGCTACACCGCCGCCGCCCGCCTTCTCGACCCGATCCTCGCGTCGGGACCGGCACAGCGGTGGGATCCCAAGACCAAGCGCTGGCTCTAGCTCGCGCGATCACAGCCCGGTGGGCAACAAAAGGGCAACAGCCCCCGCAGAACCCCAACGATCCCCAGCGAACTCGCCCCGCCGAAGACCGCTCTAGAAAGAGCCCCAACGCACTCAAACGACCCCCAGGCCTGGACTACGGAACAGCGTAGCGCTGCGACCGGAGGCGTGCGATACCGAAGGTCGTAGGGCGTCGGCTGGCTGTTTCCGGGCTCAGGACAACGTCGGTGTTCTTGGGATTTGGGCTGATGCCCAGGCGGCGACGTCGTCGACGAGCGTGATGGTGGCGGGGCGGTCGAGGCTGATCGGCTCGGGTGGGTCCTCGTAGCGGAGGTGGGTCGCCCAGGGCGTGAGGCTTACCAGCTGCTGCGTGCGGGGCGGCTTGGTGATCTGTTCGGTTTCGAGTAGGTGGAGCAGGCGGTCGAGGTCGTTGATGCGGGGGTAGGCGATCTGGTTGTTGGAGAGCACGGCCTTGATGAGCTTCTCAATGGCCTGCTGGGCGTGGAAGCCGACGATCATGTCCGCGAAGGTTGGATCGAGGCCGAAGTGGTCGAGCACGATGCGGTGGGATTGGGCTTTCCGCAGGAGGAGGTGTGCGTAGGCGCGGTGTTCGTTGGGAGGGGGTGAAGGCGACACGGACCGCAGTATCCTGCATATGCGCTATCCATGATGGGGCTCCATGGGGCCACCGCGCTCGACGCTCGAAATAGAGCAAAATGCGCTATTCTGAACATATGCCTACAGATCGTTTCAACGGGCTTGCCGAGCTCGCGGCCGACAGGTTTGGGCTGGTCACCCTCGCCGATACGCGCGCTGTTGGCTACCGCGACAGCTCTGTCGCGCAGATGGCTCGGCGCGGGCGGCTAGAGCGAGTCAGCCAGGGCGTCTATCGCATCCCGTTCATGCCCGGCGGACAGCTGGGGCCCTACATGGAGGCGGCGCTGTGGCCGGTTGGGGTGCGAGGGGTGCTCAGCCACGAGACGGCCCTGGACCTGTGGGAGGTCGGCGACATCAACCCGGCCAAGATCCACATCACCGTCCCCGGCACGCACCGAACGCAGCGCGAGGTGCCAGCCACCTACATCGTGCATCGAGAGGACCTCGACGCCGGCGAGATCAGCGAGATCGAGGGCGTGCCGGTCGTGATGCTCGAGCGAGCGATCCGCGACTGCGCGACGGACGGGGTGGGCCTCGACTTGATCGAGCAGGCAGTCCGTAACGGTCGCGACCGGGGGTTGCTGACCGCCGAGCAGGCGGCAGCCCTGACAACCGACCTCGGTCTCGACCGGGTCGTCGCGCAGCGCGCATGAGCCAGCCCG
Source organism: uncultured Acidimicrobiaceae bacterium (assembly GCA_964474055.1). GTDB lineage: Bacteria > Actinomycetota > Acidimicrobiia > Spongiisociales > ZC4RG35 > JAICND01. The sequence continues at coordinate 10,343 of CAYYRT010000020.1, forward strand.
AAACCGGGCGAGCCGACCGTCCCAAGACGCCGAAGACCAAGGCTCGACTTGAGCGGCTGGTCACCGATTGGCAGAAGAGCTCCGGCCAGCCCGTCGCTCGGCTCAACCTGCGGATCGCGGCGATGATGATCGCCGGCGCCCTGGTCCGGGTCGTCGGTCCCGGCGATCGGGCCGCCTTCGCGATCAAGGGCGGGATCGCCATGGAGCTGCGCCTTGGCGATCGTGCCCGCGCTACCCGCGACATCGATCTGGTCCTCCGTGGCGACACCGACCGCCTCGCGGATCTTCTCGATGCCGGGCTAGGTGAGCCCTACAACGACTTCGCGTTTCGCCGCCGCAAGATCGGCGACCACCCGGTTCGGCCTGACGTCAAGCAGGTGGAGGTCCAGGTCGTCTTCGCCCGGAAGGTGCTGTGCACCCCGAAGCTGGAGATCGCACCAGCCGAGACCGGACACGAGGAGTTCGCCGCACTCCCAGGAGCGCCTCTCGACGCTGTCGGCCTGGACGGACCTGAGCTGATCCAGGTCCTCGCAACCCCATGGCAACTCGCGCAGAAACTCCACGCCGTCACCGAGCGCTATCCGGCCGGTCGCGAGAACCCGCGCGTCCGCGACCTCGTCGACATCCAGCTTTTGGAGGCCACCGATCCCGACATCCGCAAGGTCCGCGACGCCTGCGAGCAGGTTTTCGCAAGCCGAGACCAACACCCCTGGCCACCAGACCTAGAGGTCCCTTCAAGCTGGACAGCCGGATACGAGGCGATCGCGACCACGCCGGTCACCGACGCAACTGAGGCGGCCGACGCTGTCCGCGGCTACATCAAGCAGATCGCCGAAGCCTGAGCCCAGAACGAAAGAAACCCAGCCCCCGCAGGGGCTGGGTGAGCCCCCGAGACGGTAACGCCGTCGCGCGGCGGATGTGCTGTGCCTGGTGATACGCGAGACGTCTGTATCGCGTATCGATACGCGATACAGACCCTGCCCGATCTCACCATGGGTCGAATCCGGCTGCGCGTTCCTCGGCATCGAGTCGCCGGAGAGTCTCTGCCGCGGCGGCCGCGACGAAAGGCTGGTCGTACAGTTGTTTCCGGCTTGTCATAGAGGTTCGCCCTGTCTTCTACGCGGTCGCCGCAGGGGTGCTCGTTGGCTTGATGCTCGTCTTCGCTGTGGAGCATGACCCCACCAAACCGGAGCAAACTGGGTCGGCCGTATCGGTCTACTTTCTCCTGGCGCTTGGCGTGCTCGTGGCGCTGACTGCGACTGCCGAGCCCCCGGAAAATGACACTCTTATGGTCGCCGCCGTAGGTTGCCTGCCACTAGCGCGTGCTCGAAGATCGTTGGATAGACCGCGAGCGCCAGCGGATGCCGCCGAGCGGCCCATTGCCTCGAGCGCGGCGTAGGTAGACGACGCGGTGAAGCCGGCCGCCCAATAGCGCGCGCAGGAAGCTGTGAAGACGAGGGTGAAGATTCCCCAGGCGCCAGCCGTCACATAGACGCGAAGGTCATTCAGCTCGGCGTAGCTCGCGTCGTTCGTGTAGAGCGGGAACGCGATCAGCCACTTGAGGACGCGGGTAACTGCGTCCGCTCGAATGCCGAAGAACGTTTCGAGCGTCCACTGCAAGATGTCCTTGGCAACGTCGCTCGGTCCGGGCAGGCCATGGAAGGCGTGCGCGCTCGCCGGCATCGCCAGGGCGAGCAATCCGATTCCCGCCAGGGCAGCCGACAGGGCAACCAGGCGGCGGCGCTATGGGGGCGGCGCTGCTCCACCTATGCCGCCAGTCCCTTGCTCGCCAGGACGACGATGACGCCGACTGCGACGTAGCCGAGAATGCGCCCGGCCTGTGGGCTCCCGGCCATGAATAGGCCACCGCCGTAGATCAGGCCAAGCACGGCGAACCCGCCGCCGACCGGAATCAGAAAGCCGGCGAGTCGATCTAGATAGGTCACGAGCCGGGCGAAGCCGCCCGCGCTTCCCTCGCCGCCAGCGGCATTCTTGAGCGCGGCGTCTGCGGCCTCTGGTGCGACGAGAAGCACGGTCAGGGCGAGCGCAGTGAGCGCAACGGCAAAGACGACGGCCGGCGCGAGCGTGTTGACGGTCCGGGGCATGGGGCCTCCCTCGTTCACGGGAACTCGGGGCCGGGGGACACGGGCGCCGGCACCGGCCCCGAAGGCGGCGCCGGGGCCGGGACGGGGGCCGTAGGCGCGGATGTCAGAACTCGCTCGGGGCGACGAGCGCGCCGGCTGCCTGACGACTGCGCCAAAGGCGAGCGCCGCTGATGCCGTGGTCGTGCCTGGGGGGACCGTCGCTGAGGAATCGCGCGGCGTGGCGGCAACGGGGGAGCTGACGCAGCCGGGGGCTGCGCCGACTCGTGGCTGCCACCACGATCAGGTTTCGCGTCCAAGAGGACGGCCGTGGAGGCAACGACCACGGCCAGCAGCGCGACCAGGACGAGGGTTCGGCGGCTACCCGCAGAGCCTCGCCCAGACCGCGTATGACGGTCGCCGCCGAGGTTGTCTCGGATGCGACCCGCAACGGTGCGGACCTGCGAGACGAGTCCCCCCAGACGCGGCAGTCGCGGCCGAGGCGGTAGATCGGGCAGTGCATCGCCCGCGCCCCCGTCCGTAACGCCGAAGATGTTGGGCTCGTCGGTCACGACGAACCAAACCGGGGGCGGCAAAAATGGCCCCCTCCGCAGGCCCTAGCTAGGAGGACGATGCGCCACTTCGCTAGCGCGGGCGCCGTGGTGGCGTCGCCGAGGCCGTCTTAGGCGTTACGGCATATGTAGTGGTCAGACCACTTGTTTTGGGCACGCTTCGGGCTTGTAATCGCGTGTCCGTATCGGCTATCGTCTGTGCCAGAGGGGACATGCGAGGGAACACATGCGGAGGGGGCACCATTGCGTTACGCAAGGAGGGCTCGTTGATGAACAAGAGAAGGCTGCTCGCCGTGCTGCCATTGGCGGCTCTTAGTCTGCTCGTCTTCGCGGCGCTTGCTTATGCCGCGTTCCATACGACGAACGGCAGCTACCACGGGATCGGCAGTTCGACTGGTGGTGGTGTTGGTGCGGGGCTACCCATGTCCTACTCGGCGCACGACCTCCCGAGGGTCGACCACATTGCGCGGATGTACCACGTCGCCGACAACGGGGCGCATACCCAGCAGTGCAGTGCCGGCCCCTCTAGCGGCGCCGCGTTCTGTTACGGCAATTGGGGTACTGCGCCGTGCCAGAAGCGTGCCTACACGCAGTCGTTCATCGTCGGGCTCGGCGATCAATCTGGCTGGCACTGGATGCGAGGGGCATCGTGCGCCGGCCAGACCCATCAGTGATTCACGACGGTTCAGGGAGAGGACGATGATGCGAACACGAATCGGATTGGCTCTGATCGTCGGAGTGGCGGCAACCGTTATCGCTGCAGGGGCGGCGCTCGCGCTTTCGGAGTCCGACAGTTCGGTCCAGGGCAGCCAGGGCGGCGCGGCTCTGGCGAGCGGCTTGACCGGTAGCGGGGGGTCCTACACGATCTCGAGGCTGAGTCAGGACGATCTCGCCAAGTTGGGCGGCGAGACGGGAGCCCGTATCCCAAGCGGTCTGACGTGTCTCGAGGTTCAAGCGAACGGCTCGGGCGGGGGCGGCTGCCTCGAGACGCCAGCCGCAGGCCGGCTGATCGCGCCAACCCAGACGACCTTGGGCGACGACATGATCGTGCAGGTTCTTGCCCACGCCAGCGTCGATGCCGTCGAGATCCATCGGGCTGATGGAAAGGGCGGTGCGGAGACGGTTAGGGCACCGGTGGGCCTCGATTCATTTCGCCTGTATCACGCGGTGCTCCACACGCCGGCCGATGCGCTCGTCACGGAAGAGGACGGAATCCCGTCGTCGCCCAGCGTGGAGATCAGGGCGCTTGACTCAGACGGAAAAGTCGTCGACACGCAAACGCTGAACCCATCGGGACCGGGAGGGATTGAGTAGATGCTGACCTACAGGAAGATCATGGAGAGGGGTTCCTGACCAATGGCTATCGCCAAAGACCGCTACATCGCCATCGGCCTAGCGGCGCTACTCGCATTCGTCTGCTTCGTGGCTGTAGCGTGGGCCTACGGACACAGCACGAACGGTGTCATCCACGGGCTGGACGACACGACTCCGGTTGCGTTCACATTCCCGCCCGGAGGCCAGTACTCGACGGTCGAGATGCGGCACTACAGCCCGGATGGCTCGTACAACACCCAGTGCTCGAACTGGAACTACGGCAACACGACGTGCAGCGGCGACTTCGGCAGCCTCCCGTGCCAGAAGCGCTCGGTCAACGGCACCGATGGGCTGTTGTCGAGGCATTGGGTGCGTAAGTCGGGATGCCCCGGCCAGATACACGCCGGCCTCTTGCAACTACCCACTGCGAATCTCGCCTAGAAGGAGATGAGAACGATGGCAAAGTCGCGCATCGCATTGATCGTCGCCGCTATCGCGGCGTTCCTCGGCGTTGCCGGCGTGGCTTTCGCGCTGGCCGGTGACGATGATCGGTCGGTCCCAGAGGTTCCGGCTCCCACGCTCGGCGTGGTGGCTCAGGGGACGGCACCGAGCGGCAGCCCGTACACGATCTCGAAGGTCGATCTCGACGGTGGCAGCACGATGTTCTGCTACGAGATCGCCACCAAGGCCGCCAAGGCCCAAGGCTGTACGCCGATCCCAGATGCCAGGGGCCAGTTCGAGGGTAAGCCGGTGAAGCCCGGCCAGGCAGTATTGGGTACGGATCGCTTCGTGAGCGTCCTCGCGCCCGATGGCGTCGAAAAGATGCGGGTGACGACCGGCGACGACACCGTTGCCGCTCGCTCCATCGCCATAGATGGAGTCGGCCGGCTCCTGGTCGCGACGACTGGGGGGCCACTCGTGACCTCCGACGCGCCCGACCCTGATCGCGTCGCACAGTTCCTGGACTCTCAGGACCGCGTAGTGCGCGAGCAGCCCCTGCCGGGTGCTTCCGACCAGTAGCTGACTTCAGCGGTCCCCGCCCGTCAAGGGCGGGGGCCGCTTTGGTTACCACGGCGCGTACCGGGGAGCCTGGGGAACCGCCAACTAGCGTGGGCGGCCTTTCCTGTCTCGACCTTTGCCCTTGTTGGCCTTGCGCTGCCGGGTGATCTCAACCCCGCATTCCTTGCAATGGCCGTAGCGTCCATCGGGCGTTGCCTTGCCTGCTCGCCAGAAGGAATCGAGCGGCTTGACTTCACCGCACTTGGTGCATCGCTTCTCGGTGCGCGTGTGCGGGTTCGGTGGTAGCGCGGCGTGGATCGGAGCAATAACTGTTCGATCAGCCAAACTTCGGCAGGTCGCCCCATGACTCCGGGGTCTGAGCGTTGAGTTCGATTCGCGCGTCGATCTCCTCGCGGTTGAATGATCGGTAGTCGATCGCTGCTTGGACCTGTTGTTCGGTGAGGTTGAGCAGTTCGGCGGTTGCGGGGATTCGCGGCCTCGGGGTCGCCTGGGTGGCTGTCGATGGTTTGGATGACCTCCCAGATGTCGGGGCCGTCTATCAATGCGGCTCGAGGCCCGGTTGGGCCGTCGCTGAACGTTATGTAGGAGTCCTCGTTCACTTGGGACCTGGGCCGATGCCCTTCGGCGACGTCGCCGACGAGCGGTTGGCCCTCTGGAGAGGGAGTAGGCACCGCCCCGCAGCGTGTGTATATACGCTATCTACCGTGAGTTCGGATGCTCGCATTCTGGCGTACGGACGACGTGATTTTGCGGATGTTCGTACGGAGCATGGGGCCTGGACCCGCGCCTCGGAAGTTGCCAGCGGTCACCGAGTCGGGAGCCGTCCCGGTGGGCAACAAAGGGCAACAGCCCCCACGGACCCCCAACGATCCCCAACGAACTCGCCCCGCCAGAAACCGCTCTAGAAAGAGCCCCAACGCACTCGAACTACCCCCAGGCCGCGCCTACGGAACAGCGCCGCGCTACGACCGGAGGGGTGCGATACCGAAGGTCGTCGGGCGTCCGCTGGCTGTTTCAGGCTCAGGACAACGTCGGCGTTCTGGGCATCAGGGCTGATGCCCAGTCGGTGATCCCACGGTCGCTGTTCGCTCAGCTTGGACGTCGCGGGAGCGGGCGGGCCGGCCAACTCATTCGCCGCTCGATCGAGAACGGGGAACCCTCATGAGTTGCATCCAGAATGGATGCAAACCTGACCGTACGGACACCGCGCGGCCAGCGCCCGCTACTTCTGGTGTCAGAGATTCCGTCTTGCATCCGATATGGATGCAACGCGCCAATGAAGACACGACCAATCCCACCGTCGCTTGCTCCCGTGATCGAGCAGCTCGCGCGTTCTGGGACGCGTCCGCGCGCCTGCGGCTGAACCAGAACATCCGCCCGAACTGAGGACCTGTGATCGCGCGAGGGGGTCCGCGTCGCGAGTGCGCCATAAACGCCTATAGATCGACCCAGCCTGGATGTTGCGGGCGATTCCTGAGCCGTTCCAACGCCGCCGACGGCAGCACCTTGACAGTCTAGAAACATCTAGTTTATGGTCTTGGGAGGGAGGCGCCGGATCGCTGAGCCGGTGTCTCGAGACAGGGAGAGAGAGGTATTGCCATGACGTTGTGCGATCCATCCATCCGCGCCGCGGCAGAGGAGCGTTCGTGAGCGGCCGTTCCAGCCGCTCCGCAGCGGCCGTGGCCGTCCTCGCCGGCCTTGTCGCAGGCCTGGCGGGTGCCCCAGCGGCTGTCGCGGACGACTGCGCCAACGCCGAGTTCCGCACCGGCCCGTCGGCGCAGCTGCCGGACTGCCGAGCCTACGAGATGGTCTCGCCGGCGGACAAGAGCGGCTACGGGCTGCAGCAGACCCGCACCACCGGCAGCTTGTCGTACCTGTCGCTCGGCGGAGACCAGGCGTTCTTCGCCCTCGCCACGCCCTTCGCCGACCCGATCTCCGGCAACGTGGGCATGTTCGTGTCGCGGCGCACCGCCGCCGGCTGGACGACCCGCAACATCACGCCTGACTTCTGCGACCCCGACCCCAGCGGAATCGTGGGCTACATGACGATCTCTGGGCTCGCACGCGACTTCTCGGCCGCCGTCCTCAACGCCCCGCGCTCGAACTGTGACCCTGACGACCACGCTGGCGGCGACGTCTATCTGCGACCCGTCGAGGGGAACCAGCTCATCTGGCTGTCGCACAACAATGGGCCCAAGACGGTCGACCAGCCGGGGAACTTTGCCGGTCACAACGCCGACCTCAGCCACGTCGTCTTCTCGACGGTGGAGAAGCTCGTGCTGCCGCTCGAGGCGAGCCGTACCGGAGCGGGTCTCTACGACCGCACCGGCGGTCAGGCCATCCCCGTCGGGCTGGACGACGCCGGGAACCCGATCAACAACTGCGGAGTCCAGGCGGCCGCCGGGCATGACGGCACGTCCAGCATTGTTTCCGCGGACGGGCGGGTGATCGTGTTCAGGTCCGGCCAGAGCGCATCGGTGCCCGGCTGCTCGCCCGTGACCGACGACGGCGGCCAGCTCTATGCCCGCGTCGATCACGAGCAGACGGTGCTGCTGTCGGATAGCAGGCTGGCCGTGCCCGAGACCCGGCAGGCGCCGACCTTCATGGGGGCGACCGACGATGGCTCGCGGATGTTCTTCAAGACCGACGAGCGACTGACCGAGGACGCCACCGCCGGCGGAGGCCTCTACGTCTACGACCTCTCCGACGTCCTGTCCGGGGCGTCCGACGAGGGCGAGCTGCGGTTCCTGACGCCGTCGGCCAACGGCTTGCCCGCGGTCGTCACCGGGTCGAACCTCGTCGCCTTCGGCGAGGACGGCGGCCGGCTCTACTTCATCGCCAAGGGTGTGCTCACGCCGGACGCCCCGGCAGGCGCGAATCCGCCGAAGCTGTACACCGTGGGCCTCGGCTCCGGCGAGGTCACCTACCTCGGCCCCTGGACGGGAGCCACCATCGACACGACGGGCACCGGTACGGCCAGCCCCGACGGGTCGAAGTTCGCCTTTCTCGACCTTGTCGGCGGGGTCCGGCAGATCAAGCTCTACGACGCCGCGGAGGATTCGCTGACGTGTGTCTCCTGTCCCGGCGGCGGCCCGCAGGTCGGCGATGCGCGCCTCGTCGGCCGCGCCGGCGGCGAGCGTCCCGCGCGCATTGCGCCCAGGCGCCACGTGACCGACGACGGGCGGGTGTTCTTCAACTCGCTCGACCAGCTCGTCCCAGCTGACGGGAACTCGATGTACGACGTCTACGAGTACGCCGACGGCGAGCACAAGCTGCTCTCCTCCGGCAACAGCGCCTACGACTCGCTGCTCTTCGGCGTGAGCCCGGACGGTCGTGACGTGCTCATGACGACCCACGACGGGCTGGTCCCCGCCGACAACGACAACGGCGATCAGGACCTCTACGTCGCTCGCGTGGGTGGTGGCTTCCCGCCCCCAGCCGCCGGAGGCGGTGCCGGGTGCTCCGGCGATGCTTGTCAGGGCGGTTCACCGACAGCCCCGGCTGGCGGCTCGGCTGGATCGGCAGGCTTCCGCAGTGCCGGCAACGCGACGACGCCGAAGGTCGCGAGGGTGTCGCTGGCGGCGGCCCGAAGGTCAGTCCGCGGCAGGGCGGCGTGGTTGCGGTTTCGTGTGTCCGATGCCGGCCGTGTGGCGGTTTCGGGGCGAGGAATCGCGCGCTCGGCCAAGCGTGTCGGGCGGGCCGGCCAGCACAAGGTGCGGGTCCGGTTGTCCAAGGCGGGGCGTCGGGCGCTGGCTCGGCGCGGCCGTCTCGCCGTCCGGGTGACGGTGAGGTTGCGGGCCGCCGATGGACAGGTGCGTCAGGCGCGGGGGCGGATCGTCTTCCGGGCCCCGCTCGGCAGGACGGGTGGCCGGTGATGGCCGCCTCTGTGTTCGAGGGAGAGACCAAGGCGATGGGAGACTCGATGAGAAAGCCAACGGCTGGCGCGGCGATGCGCGGCGCGACTGGGTTGGGGCGTCGGTCGGCGCGACTGGCGACGTTGGCAGTGACCGTGCTGGCGGTGCTGTTGGGTGCGGTTGGTCCGGCGCATGCCCAGTTCGGGTTCGTGCAGTCCGAGACGCTCGCCGAGGCCTACAAGGCCGACGGCACAACCCCTGAGACCCAGGCGGGCGCCGTCCCGCACACGGGCAGGACGGTCTTCGAACTCGAGTCCACGACCGAGCTGATCGAGACTGGGCCGCCGCCCAAGTACCAGACGCTCCCCGACGACAACGTCAAGGACGTCCAGGTCGACCTGCCGAGGGGATTGGTCGGGGATCCGCGGGCCACGCCGCGCTGTCCACGAGCGGTGTTCGCCAGCGGGGCGTCCAACATGACGCCGTGTCCCCCGTCAACTCAGGTCGGCACGATCCACCTGACCTTCGGCGCGCGCGGCCTGGGCAGTGCGCCGACGCCGGAGTCAAGCGTGCAGGTGCACGAGTACCCGGTCTACAACGTGGTGCCGCGCGAGGGCGATCTTGCGCAGTTCTCGTTCATCGTGTTCGGTTTCGGGCCGACGCACGTGATCGGAAGCATCCGCGCCGGCGACTACGGGGTGCGGACCGACATCCCGAACATCAGCGTGATGTTCCCGCTGATCCGCTCGGACCTGACCCTGTGGGGCGTGCCGGCAGACCCCAGCCACGATGCCATGCGCGGCAGACTGGTCGTGAACGGGTTCCCGTTCATCCCCGGTGGTCTGTCCAGCGGTGCCGAGCAGAAGCCGTTCTTGCGGTTGCCGACGGAGTGTGATGGTCAGCCGGATGTGACTGTGTTCCGTGCGCGGTCGTGGCAGGACCCGTCGGTTTGGGTCGAGTCGTTGGCGTCGGCTCCGCCGATCGCCGGGTGCGAGAAGCTGTCGTTCACGCCGGCTATGGAGGTTCGGCCGACGGTGTTGGCTGCCGATGCTCCGACTGGTCTGGACGTCGACATCAGCCTGCCGCAGGCTGATGATGCGGGTGTGTTGGCGTCGCCGCATTTGAAGGATGTGACGGTTCGGTTGCCGGAGGGGGTGTCGATCAATCCGGCGTCTGCTGGTGGTCTTGAGGCTTGTTCGGATGGTGAGTTGAAGCTTGGGTCTGATGATCCTGTTGGGTGTCCGGCTGGGTCGCGGATTGGTTCGGTGGAGGCGTCGTCGCCGACTCTTGATGAGACGTTGTCGGGTGGTGTGTTCGTGAGGTCGCAGGCTTCGTCGGATCCGGAGTCGGGTGAGATGTTCCGGCTCGCCCTGGTTCTCGAGAGTGCGGAGCGTGGTTTGTCGGTTCGTTTGCCGGGGGCGATCAGGGTCGATTCGGAGACGGGTCGTGTGGTTGCGGAGTTTGCGGGTAATCCGCAGCTTCCGGTCGACAATGTGCGGTTGCGGTTGAAGTCGGGTCCGCGTGCTCCGCTGGCGACGCCGGCTGTGTGTGGCCGCAAGACGGTCGATTCGACGTTGACGTCTTGGGCTGGGCATTCGGTCGATGTCCAGTCGAGCTTCGATATCGATTGTCGGCCGGGGCTTGGTTCGTTCGGCCCGGCGTTCGAGGCTGGTTCTGCGATGCCCGTTGGTGGCGCGGAGTCGCCGTTTGTGTTGCGCGTCGCCAAGCCGGATGGCCAGTCCGCGCTCAACGGCGTCGCGCTGGCGCTGCCGGAGGGGTTGTTGGCCAACCTCAGGGGCAACCTCGGCCAGCGGGTCGGTACGGCACGGGTCGCTGCCGGCCCTGGCTCTCAGCCGTATTGGCTGTCGGGCCCGGTGGTGTTGGAGGGCGCTTATGGCGACGCTCCGTTCAGTTTGCGGGTGACGGTCCCGGCGCAGGCCGGTCCGTTCGACCTCGGTGACGTCGTGGTTCGCCAGAAGCTGTATGTCGATCCGGTGACCGCCCAGGTCAGGGTCGTCAGCGATCCGTTGCCGACGATCGTCAAGGGCGTCCCGGTCCGGTTGCAGCAGCTCGCGGTCGATGTCGACAAGCCGGGGTTCGTGGTGAACCCGACGTCTTGTGAGGAGATGTCGGTCGGTGGCACGCTCGCCGCGGCGACGGGCCAGACCGCACAGGTGTCGACTCGGTTCCAGGTCGGTGAGTGCCAGGCGCTCGCGTTCGAGCCCAAGCTCGGCCTGCGGCTGGTCGGCAAGCGCCACACAAAGACCGGTCGCCATCCCGCGCTGCGGGCCGTGCTGACCCAACCCGACGGCCAGGCAAACATCGCGGCGGCGCGCGTGACGATGCCCGCCAGCGTCGTGCTCGACCCGCGCAACAGCGTCGACCCGAAGCTGGTCTGCGACTACGACACAGCGCAGCGCGCGCAGTGTCCGCAGTCGACGGTCATCGGCACCGCGACAGCCGCCACGCCGCTGCTCGACCAGCCGCTGACGGGCAAGGTCCACCTCGTCCAAGGCATCAGGTTCGGACCAACGGGCAACAGGATCCGCACGACCCCGAGCCTGCTCGTCAAGCTCGCCGGCCAAGTCGACATCCACCTCTATGCCCGCACCACAGTCCGCAAAGGACGCCTAGTCACCGTCTTCAAGACGATCCCCGACGCCCAAGTATCGAAGTTCTCAATGCGAATCAACGGCGGCAAGGACGGCATCCTCGTCATCACAAGAACCCGCAAAACCAAGATCAACCTCTGCACCGCCGGCCGCCAACAAGCCAACCTACGAATCAACAGCCACAACGGCAAACGAACCAACACCCGCACCACCGTTCGCACACCCTGCGCAAAGAAACCCAAGAACGCACGCAACAAGCACTAAACCGAAGGCCAGCACAGCAAACGAGAGGCCCGGCAACCACCGGGCCTCTCGCCGTTCCGGGGGTGCTCCGGTCCGCCGACTACTGTCGCCCGGCCGTCATCGACCCTTCCGCTTGACCGGAGGTCGCTTGAAGGTCACCTTGCGGGACTTGCTCGTGGGCGATCCGCCGCTGGGCGTGTAGGTGAGCGTGATCGGGAGTGTCAGCCGGCCGCGCTTGGCGAGCAGCTTGCGCCCCCAGCGGGTCAGGGGCACTCTGATCTTGACCAGGCCGGCCTTGTCGACCCTGACACGCGCGGCTCTGACCAGCTTCCGCTTGGGCACGGCTCGGCCCCTGGCCTTCTTGCCCTTGCCCTTGGCCGACGACCGCGCGCCGGCGCTCTCGGCGGCGCGGGAGGCCGTCGCCACGCCTGCGACGCGGGCCCTGGCGCGCGAGCCAGCGCGCAGGATCCCGGGTCCCGGCACCTGCGCGGCGAGCCGGGCGAGCGTGCCGCGGCGCAGCAGCTCGACGCTGCGCTGGACCGCGAACGGGTTCGTCAACGCGACGGGCGTCGGCGGCAGCGGTCCGGACCCGGCGGGCTGGAACTCGGCGTTGACGAGCACGCGCGCGTTGAACGTTCCCGGACCGGCCCCCGTCTGGCCGTTGCGCAGGGCGGGGATGAACTGGCTGCCGATCGCCGTCGAGCCCTGGGCGAAGTTCAGCGGCAGCGAGCTGGCGGGCGAGAGCAGCGTGATGCCGAGGTAGTCGACGACCTCGATCTGCTCGTTGTCGATCAGCTCGACGGTGTTGACCATCGGCATGTTCACCGCGACGGTGTTGACGGTGTTCGGCTGGGGGACGAACGCCTGGCTCTCCGCGACGGTGGTGCAGCAGGCGATCCCCTGGGTGCCGGCCTTGGAGCGCAGGGCGCGCAGCGCGACGAAGGCCATCGGCCCGACGCGCGGCCCTGTGCGGACACGCGCCTGGTTGACGATCCAGCGGCCGGGCGGGGTCTGCGACGTGAACGCGCCGGCGCCGTCGAAGCCGAAGAAGGTGCAGTTGGGAACCTGGGCGGGGATCAACAAGAACCCCTCGCAACCCTGGTTGGTGTTGGCGGGGACGTCCAGCGGCGCTCCGACCGTCACGGCCTGGCTGGCGGCCGGCGCGGCGGCGGTGAGGAGGGCCACGGCGAAGGGCGCGGCTAGATGGGCGATACGGCGTCTCACTGGGCACCAGACTGTCGGGGTAGGAGGATCGATTCAAACACCGCTGCCGCTTTGCGGTCGCGGTCCGGTCGAGAACTTGGGCCGGATGACCCACGGCTCCGGCGGTCTAGGGCGGTCCGGGCGGGCCGCCGCAGAGGGCGGGCAGCGTGCAGAGGATCACGCTTCGCATGCCGATGCCGGCGTCGGCCCGGAGCTGCAGCGTGACGCGCGAGTAGAACCACTCGCGGCTCTCGTAGCGAACGCGCCTGCGGGCGGTGGCGGATGCGCCGACCGTCCTGCAGACGCCGCTGGCGCAGACCCGCGCGCGGCCCGTCGCGATCGCCTTGCCGCCGCCCCAGTTGGCCCACTCGAGCCGGAAGAGGTCGATCGAGTCGACGTTCCCGGGGATCGAGAAGCCCTCGTAGCCGACTGTGCGCGGCCGCTCGCGGTAGCGCGACCGCGGCCGGTCACTGTGCAGGAGCGTCTTCTGCCCCTGCTTGGCGGGCTTGACCACACGGACGTTGGCGCGGTCGACGCGCCGGCAGCCCCTGCCCTCACAGGCGACGACGACCCAGAGCTGCGGCGGGCCACGGAGCGTGATGCGCTTGACGAAGCGGCCGCCGCGGTTCGCGCGGACGACCGCGAACGGCTCGGCGTCGGACTGCGGCGGGCCGATCGCGAGCCGCACGCGCGCGCCGGGTGTCCAGCCGTGGCCGCGGATCGCGACGCGCTTGCCGCGCGGCACGACGCTCGGGACGACGGTGACAACCGGGGCCGCTGCCGCGCGGGCGGACGCTTCACCGCCGGTCGCGGGGGCGGCCAGGGTGGAGGGGGCTGCCGCCGCCGTCAGGACGGCCGCGAGGATGGTCGCTGCGGTGCGGCGCACTCGCCGTGACGTTATCGAGATTGGGGTGCGACGGACAGCAGGCGTGGGTGGAGCAGACGGCCGCGTCGCCGGCGTAGCGAGCGTGGCGCTGCCTCACCCCGTCAAGTCGTAGAGCGCGTAGTCGTGTGGGAACACCCGGCGAATGACGTCGCGCTGCCGGGTTGTGAGGCGTGCTTCGTCGCAGACCTCGTCCCAGCTCGCGGCGATCGTCTCGCGCTGGCGGTGGGCGATCTCGAGCGCCTCGTCGCGAGACAGCCCGTAGAGGCTGGCGCGGTCCACGCATCCGCCGATGTTCGAGAGCCGGTAGGCGTCGTCGCCGGTGCCGAGCAGCATCGACTGGGTCGCCTCGCCGCCGCTGCGCGGGTAGGGGCAGATGTCGTAGGCCGGCGTCAGCGTCAGGTCGCGGCCGTCCCAGAAGGCGGCGTGGTTGCGCGCCTGGTCGTCGGTGTTGCCGCACAGGACGTTGAAGACCATCCGGGAGAAGAGCTCGCGACGAGTTCGGCGCGGCTCGGCGAAGCGCCTGCGGATCAACTCGGAGAGGTCGCCGTAGGCGGCCAGGCGCGGTGATGTCTCAGGCAGGCCGAGCAGGGTCAGCGCGGAGAGGATCGCGCGGCGGCGGCCGGTCCCGGGGACGCGATCGAAGCGCTCGACGAGCAGCACGTCGTGACCGTCGGCCTCTTCGAGCTCGACCGCGGCGACGTCGAGCCCGCAGCGGGCGGCGATCCGCATCGCGACGAACTCGGCACGGACGATCGGGAACCTGTCGGTCAGCGAGCTGAACTTCGCGATGAGGTGACGGTTGCCGTCGGTGAGCAGCGCCTTGGGCCGCGCGCCGCCGACCGAGCTTCCTGCCCGCAGCGCCTGCTCGAGCCGCGGCGGGACCGGCTCGCCCGCCTCGATGCGCGCGGCGGCTTCCAACATGTCGGCGAGCGTCGCCTGCTCGCCGCCGCGCGGGATGTACTCGCGCGGTGACGGCTGGAAGTCCAGCGCCCCGATCCGGTCGGAACCGGCCTCGGCGAGATAGGTCAGCGCGTCGAGGTCGCTGAAGTCGGCGTCGCCGTCTGCGAGCCGGTTGAGGATGACCCGCTGGCCCCAGCTGTCGGGGCCGGCGTCGTTGAGGCAGCCTGCGAGCTCCAGGCCGTCGGGCGGGTCGGCGAAACCGCTGTGGCCGAGCGGCAGCTCGCGGTCGAAGAGCGCGATGGCGTCAGGTCGCTGTCGGTACCGCTCGCCATAGGCGAACCGCACGAACCGCCCCTCCTGGCGGGCGAGCCCAGCGGGGACCGGCTGCTCGGCGTCCGGCAGCCAGATCCAGACGTAGGACTCAGAAGTCAAGGTCGACGTCCTCCGGTGTTCGCGGGCGAACGCGCTTGCCGATCAGGGTGGCGCGCGCTCGCTCGGCCTCGGTCGCCAGGCGCTGCTCGTCGTCGTAGAACAGCGTGACGCCGACCAGCGCGGCACAGTCGAGCGCCGTGCCGAGAGCGACTCCGAGTGCGCCCTGCTCGACGTTGCGTACCGTCCGCTCTGCCACGCCGACGCGCTCGGCAAACTGTTGTGCGGTCCATCCGCGCTCGGCTCTCCCCGCGCGGACCTGGGCGCCGAGGATCTGAGCGGCATGGCGGACGACGGGAGAATGGGAACGGGGCGGCACGGGAAGAATGCTACCGCTTAGTGGCTTAAGCGGTAATATTCTGCCGCTATGCGGCTGACGGCCTGGGTGGCTCGGCCAGGTGGCCCCGGGACTGGCAGACTCGTCGCGTGAGCAGGCTGCTGGAGCGCGAGGTCGAGCTGGCGGAGCTCGACGCGCTCGTCGCGGAGGCATGCGCGGGGGAGGGCCGTCTCGCGGTCTTCGAGGCGGCCGCCGGGCTCGGCAAGACGCGGCTGCTGCAGGCCGCGCGCGACCGCGGCCGCGACGCCGGCATGCGGGTGCTGAGCGCTCGCGCGACGGAGCTGGAGAGCGGATTCGGCTTC
>CAYYRT010000021.1:0-40684 GCA_964474055.1 uncultured Acidimicrobiaceae bacterium
CGAGCGCCTGCCCGCGGAAGAGCTGCGGCACGTTCGTCGGGAAGACTTCCAGGTACCGAGATTCGTTTGCTTCCGGCGGCTTCCACTCGATGACCCCACCCGCCATGAGCTGCGAGGCGAGCGCCGACGCGTAGCCCCGGAGCTGCTCGTAGTTCATCTGCGACTGTGCCCACAAGTTGAACGTCATCTCGACCGGCGGGAAGTGCACCTGCGCGAGCGTCGCGCCGGGCTCCGGCGGTGCGCTCAGCCACGTCGGGTTCATCTCGATCTCGCCGAGGTCGAGGCCGCCAAGCAGCGCGAGGCCCTCTCCGCCTTCGGTGTTCATGTCGAGCAGAACCACGCTGAAGTCGTCCGGGTCGACCCAACGAAACACGACGTCAATCACGATTGCCCCTTCTCACTGACTTGTGGCGCTGGATGCGCGCGACGACTTCCTCGTCGATCATCAGGTTGATGATCTCGGGACGCCCCGAGTCCGTCAGGTCGCCGCGGGATCGGCGCCCGATGCGCGCTTAGCCTTCGTTGTCGAGGAGCAGGGAGATGATCCGGTTCAGCGCGAGAGCCTGACCGCGGAAGAGCTGCGGTTAATGTGCTACGGAACGGAATGAGACGGAATGAGACGGAATGAGACGGAATGAGACAAAAGGAAGGAAAGTGTCGCACGCCCGAGGAGCTCCACCAAAAGCAGCAGTGACCGACCTCAATTCACCTGCTAGCGGCGTGAGATTCTCATTCGCAGAACGTCAAAAGCAGCAGGGCGAGCCCGCCACGCCGATTACCGTCGCCAGCCCTCCCTACCCCAGCGCTGAGCCCACCGACCCGAACGCATCACGCCTGGTAGCTCAAGGAATCGTGCTTGGAGAGCGGTCAAACAGCAGGAGAAGTTCGGGCCCCGAACGGGGTTATAGGGTGTGGGTGCACCCACGCCGATCGTCGGAGTCGTCTCATGCATAGTGGACTGCCGTTTGCTTGCGAATAACGCCCCGATCCGCGTCGCTGAAGGCTCCGGCACCGCTCCTTAGTGCCGCCTCCATGCCACGGCTCGGTGAGTCGATCATCCCTGACTGGTAGCGCTAACTCTGCTGCTTCGGCGCGTAAGCAGCAGCGTGAGAGACGCGGATGGTACAGCGGATCCTGCGGGACCGGGATCAGTAGCTCGACGGTCGAGGCGTGCGCCGCGTGGCATGCAGATCACGACGGATTCGGCAGCAACGTCTTCGCCTGGGGCTCTCGCAGCTTGCTTATCGCAAGCTATCGGGCACCGCCACGTCGGTGGCTCGCCGATCCCTGGGATGCATCACGCTCGACCGCTTCGCTTCGCTGACCAGGCCAAACGGGCGGGATTCTTATGCAAACCGTCGCGCCACAGCGGTGATACGAGTTGACATCGATCCAGTCTCTGGAGTCTGATGTCCGCGAGGGGGCTCACGCGGCGCGGGAGGGTGCCTCTGAGCTTTGCATTGATTCGCTGGAGTTCACCCCGGCCAGAACCCAAAAATGGCACCGGTTATTGTCCGCGATCCCTCCGGCGGGGTTGGCAAGCTCAGGCAGATCAGCTTCCCGGATCAATCTCCGATCGGGCTTCGGATTCAGGAGACGGACTGAGCACATGCCCGACTGGCGCGTGACGTTGGCCGTTGTTGCTGTCTTGGTCGTGGTTGCCGATTTCGTCTTGGGGCCATGGCTGTTGGATAGGCGGCGATGGTGGTGGCGCGACGCCGACAACGAACAGGTCACCGGTTTACTTGTTCTGGCTGCCGTTGTGGGGGCCGTTGGCACGGCGGCCACTATGGTCCGGGTAACCGGCTTGGACGCCAGTGGGAGAGCTCTGTTCTGCTTGATCCCTACCGCGGCGGCCCTCATCTTCGCCTCGAAGTATTGGAGCCGCCGAAGCCTCCGGTGGACGGGCGTCATCGCGTTGTTCCTCGTGAGCCTCCTCGTCTTGGACATCGGGCGAGACGAGCTTGATCCCGCTACCCGAGCCGCCGAGGAACTCGACGCGGCCGCCGCCACGCTCGAAGCCCTCCAATCCCAGGCTGCGGAGTCCTTAGGCGAACTTGCGGATAAGCGGCAGGACGCAACCGACACTCTCGCAGAAGCCATAGACGTGCTCGAGTCAGACAACGGTGTTCTTGCCGATCGTGCCAGTTCCGTTCTTGACGCCCTTGACGACTCATCTGAGGTTGAGCAAGCGCTGGACGCGTTCGAGTCTGCCTACCACCCGACCCTTGCATCCGTCGCCGAGACCGAGCTCGCGGCCGCCGTCACAGCAGCGGTTGCTGCCGCAGGAGCGGAGCAGGCCGATCCCAAGCCCGTGGATACAGCCATCACCCATGCATGGTGCATAGCGAAACAAGAGGGTGCTGATCCGACGGACCGCCTCAAGTCAATCCCGTGCGGTGAGGTTCAGCCCGGCGACACACTGGAGGTCGCACTAGCTAGCGTCCGGCTGGAGCTCGCGATCTATCGGCAAGCTCTGCTCGGACGTGATGAGGACACCACGGCGGTCGATGCCCTGACAACGGCCCTGACCGAGGCCCAAGCCGAAGCCGGCGAGTCAGATCGTGAAGAGACGGACATCGTCGAGGCGTTCCAGGCAGGAGGACGGGCCATCTTCGCCGACCTTCCCTGGCAGAGGGCCGACTTCCCTGTGACGCTCCAAGTCGTGGGATGGGTTCTCCTTGCGGCTCTGGTCCTGGCTGGCTGGCGAGTGATCGAACGCCGAAGCGGACAGCAGATGGCCGGACCCGTGAAACCAAGCATGCAAAGCGCAGAAGGTTCCACGCCGGCCGCTTCGGCAGTCAAGGCCACCTCTGAAGCCGGCGCGGAGACGAAGTCCGCCACCCAGGCCGTAACGCCGGCGCAGGCGGTCGCCGGCGGGGATACTAAGCCGAGCACTGGATCTCCTCAGCCCGCCGCCGCAAACGCAACCGCGCGCCAGACGGCGGTGTTCCGGATCGCCCTGCTCCAGAACCTGGCCGAACCCGCCGCCACACCGGGAGCCGATGCGCTCTCTTCCATCACGGACCTCGCGGAGCTGAGTGGGGGAACCGCCAACCTACTCACGAAGGTGGTCGCCGCTCTCAAGACCATTATCACTAAGCCGGGTGGCTACTCCGTTACCGGCGACGTGGTGGCGCCCGCGGACGAGAAGGACCAGTGGCGTGTGCTCGTCCGAATCAACGATGAGGCAACCGGGAATCAGATGGCTGTCATCACGTTGAAGGGTGAGACGGCGTCGATGGCGTGCAGGGCTGCCGGCTACTGGGCGGCCGCGGACATCCTCTCGCGGAGCAGCCGCAACCCAAGCTGGGCCAGGTGGGAGACTGCGAACGCCGCGTCTCTCGCCGCGTACAGCGACGCCGAGAAGCTATCCGACCTCGAGGACGCCCTGCACTGGGATCCGACCAGCGGGCTCCTCCTCTGTGAGCTTGGCAGCCGCTACGATTTGGAGGAGCGCTGGCTCGACGCATTGGTCATGTATGCGCGCGCAGTGACCGTCCACCCCCGCTACCCCGTCACGCGGTACCGCATGGCCATCTCGCTCGGGATGATTGGGGCAGATGCGGAGAAGTGCTGGATCACCACCCCGTTGAGTGAACGCGAGAGGGTCGCAGGGCAGATTGATCGCGCCTGCCGCCGGCTCGGAGTTGACACGACGAACCTCGGTGACGGGGGCGGGCTTGAGGATCTCCCGGGAGCGGACAAGGTTCAGGCAGAGATGAGGCTAGAGGCGCTCTCGCTTCGCCTTCTTGATCGCCTTAGGGACGACACGAGGCGAACTCAGCTTCTCGCGCGGGCCCTCCGCCCCAGCGAGCGCGTCGTCTGGTGGCCCCGTGTCATGTCGATCCCCTGGCGCTACGGCCTTGCAGCGAGGGATGAATGGCTCATTAGATCTGCTCGTCTCTTGGCTTGTGACCCTCTCGTGGACCCACTGGACCTTTCGAAGGTAGAAAAGCGAGCTAAGGATCCAAGGTCCTGGTGGCAGCTGAGCTACAACCTCGCCTGCTTCTACGCCCGGAAGAAACAACCAGCGACGGCTCTGACGTGGTTGGAGACGGCGCTCGAACGCCCGGGGAACCAGCAAATGGGAGGCAACTGGTTGACGAAAGATCCTGACCTCAAGAGTCTAAAGGGCCTACCTCGGTTCGACTGGGTCGTTGCCCAGCTAAGCCAGGGAGTGGAAGGGAGCGCCGATGGGTGATCGCATCGACGACCTGATGACCAAGCTCTGGCCCCAACTGCAGAAGGAGGTTTCGGCTGGCCTTGCTCTCAAGCCTGAGATCGACAAGTACCTACCGATCGATCCCCAGAAGGATGCCAAGCCCTACCGCTTGACATCGGCCGGCTGGGACCCGGCTCATCCGATTCCGGCGATACTCGGGGTAGGCACAACGGCTTCCATCCAGCGCTTTAGGACGTCGGGCGCCTTCGAGGGTGCGTTCGAGTTGTCGATCCGACTTGATCTGAGCATCGACACCTTGGAAGACGGGGAAGATGGCCTGTGTCAAACCGTCAGGAACTTCGCCTTAGGCGCTCGGTTCTTCGAGAGAGGAGCCATCCTGCTCCGCTTGGGCGACAATAAGCCGATCCAGACCTACGACGAGGCGGCGATCAGGACGGCTGTCGGACGATACCCCGGCCCTTGCCGACTCATCGTGAAGAGCAAGAATGAGACGGCGGACAATGCCAAGAAGAGCGGACTGGTCGACGACGTGGTTGATTCAGAGAGCCAACTCCCAGGTGGAGTGGAGGCTCTCCTACTCGCGCTGTATGACGGGCCGATGTTGCGCCGGGCTGTTGACGATCTCACACCCACTTGGCTGCGGGACTCGAACAACGATGGAGTCACCATCTGTCTTTCGGAACGGTTCTTCCTCGACCGACGCACTCGCGCGGTCAGGCTTTACGCCTAGTCCTCCTGGCTAAGTAGAACTCACAATTCATCTCGGGACAGATCCAGGGCTTTGGTTCCATGTTGCTTTCGCGCCGAAGGAGCAGTGTTGGCCGCCCGCCTCCGACGAACTCAACCGGGGCCCGTTCGCTCTCAGCCACCCGTCCATCTCGCCACTTGAACAGGGCACCAGTCAGCTCGAGCCGTTTGACGAGAGTCTACGTGGGTCACCTGATGATGCGGCCCGCATAGTCGCGGTGTCGCTTGCCGGCGATCACCTCCTCGTACCAGCGCCGAGCACGGGTGGCCCCCTTTGCGCTCGTCTCTCCACTCGCCACCAGGTATTGCTCAATCGCCTGAGGGGTTGGGCAGTCGGGTCTTCGCGCGATCTCTTGAAGGCGACGGATGGCATCCTCCTTGCCGCCGCCTCCGATGAACCCGTTGTGGCCGTCGAAGAAGAGCATGCTGTCCAGGCTGCTTCTCACGTCCGGGGGAAGCTCCGAGTCACTGAGATCTGATTCGTACCCCTCGACCAGACAGATGGCTTGAGTCTTCTTCACCCATGGGCTGAGGTCGTAGTAGCCCGCGATCACGCAGAGCGCCGAGTCGAACGCCAGACGCTCAGCGAGCTCAAGGACTTCAGCATCCGGTGGCCAAACGGCCAGCACCGGCCCCGCTCCAGACGGTCGATGCCTGGAGCGGGGCGAGACGAACTCCCAGCGCTGGTCGGCCCAGGTGAGCAGCGGGGCGTTGCCGGCCATGACCTTCGCATACATGACGATCACTCCGGCCGCGCGTTGCGCCTGCTCGGCCTCTTCGAGCCACCGAAGACCGACGCGGAGGCTCTCGTCTCGATCGATGTCGTGATCGAGGCCAGGGACCCAGAAGGCCTCGTAGCGTGCCGGGACCGTCATGACCACACCCAAGATCCCGTTACCGGAGCCAACGCATGCTCCGCCCACTCCTCGACGCCTCGCAGCGCGAAGTAGACGCAGAGCTCGCGAGCGACGTGCGGCATGTGGATGCCGGGAAGGTCTGCGAAGACCATATGCCGGACGAGTGATCCGTCCTCGTCTACCGGCAAGTTCCACCGCATCGAGAACTGCTGATGTCCTCGATGCAGCGTTTTGGCGTCGACGGCCTCGTATCCGTCGCCGGTCCAGCGGAAGGATTCCTGCTCGCCAGGGGTGTGCTCGAAGACGAAGAAGTGGGCGCCTCGCAGAACATGGTCCCCCGGCCATGACAACTCGCTCGGAAGGACGGCGCAACGCAGCGGGCTTTCGTTGTAGAACTCGAACCCCGAGCCGGGAGCCTGGGCTACCTCTATACCAAACCGGTTGAGGAGCCGTCGAGCTATCCGGTCGTTGCCGGGATATTCGTGGGTGATGTCGAAGCCGACCGTCGGGTCGAGCCTCGGATCGTCGGCAAGATCCTCGATCACGCTCGGATCAACGTCAGCAAGGCCTGCCGGCTCGAGGTGCGGAGAGCGATCTCGTATTTCGGCGTCGATGCTCGGAAGCTCCTTGGGCCAGGCGAGGAAGCGCTGGAGCATGTACTCGAGAATGGAAATGCGCTCATGCGGCGCGATCTCTGCGTGGGTGATCCGGAGAAGCGGCAACTCCGCCCGCCAGCACAACCGGTTCTTGCAGCGGTCCCGAAGTCTCTGTGGTTCGTGGTCATGTAGTGGCCCGTCGAACTCGACTGCGAACGTGGGATCCATCGAAGGACGCTTGTAGACGACGAAGTCGAAGTGGCCGCGGGCTAGGATGGATCCCTCACCGGACCACAAGTTGTCATCGGCCCCAGCACGTAGCACGTCTTCTACTCTGACCTTGGAGAACGCCCGGTACGGCGTCCCGGTCAGGACACAGTCGAGGATCCCAAGGGTGCGCCGTTCGCTCTCTCTGACGAGCGGAATCTTCTTCACGGCTCAAAGGCTAGCGTGGGGGGGGCGCCACCACCAGGCGTAACAGCGTGACACTGTAGCTCGCGTGGTCCGATTCCACCTCGTTGTAGTGAATCTCTTTGATCTGACGGTCGTTGTCGTAGAGCCCGACCCCCTTTCGGTATCCGAGATGGTCGAGGGGACCGCTCGTCTTCATGCGATGCTTCTTGACCTCTAGCGCATCTGCGATGCCACCCAGGTAGTTCATAGCGTCACCCGGCTGCTGACCTGCAGGAGCTCGGACTTCGACCTCCAAGCAGAGCGGGGAGTATCTAGGCTGTCCTGAGGTTCCACCCGCCTGAATCTCCCTGCAAAGTCCGCCCGCTTGGCGATGGTCACGATGACGCTCATCGATTCCACCCCAGTGCCTACCTCGTGCGACCGACCGTTCGCGCCCATCCCACCTAGGGCAGGACGAGGGTTGGTGCTCGTTGTTGAGGACGGTTGCGACCCTCCGACCATGAGCATGCCAGGTAAACCGACGCGCGTGTACTTGGCGGAGCAAGCTGCGAATCCCGGCCCGCTATTCGGACCTCATCCTGAGTCTCACTCCCTATCGAGGCACGTAGATGATCGCCCGCGTGGAAGGCGGGTTCCCTTCACTGTTTCTGATTACATCCGCATGGGGGTAACAGATCTGCTGCCCATCCGGGAACGTAGACCACGAGGGGGATGTCGAATCGTTCTGGCAGAAGTAGCAGTCAGGCTCGAATCGGATCTCCTGGTTGCCCTTCATGCGCATGCTCCTTCGTCTCCCGAACCTCACATCACACCACATTCACCCTGACGATCACCTTGCAGCAGTCTCTGGTTAGCGATCGTGCTTTGGCGTGTTCCTCCGAACGTCGCCCAAAAGCCGAACGAAGGGTTCGTGCGACAATGCGCTTTCGGCGAGGTCCAGGAGGGTCGGCGACCGCCCGGCTCAGTCGCCACGAGCCAGCCCCTCGATCCGCTCGCGGAGGAGCGCAGCACATCGTCTGTATTCCTCCAGAAATCCCGGTGCGGGTTAGCGTCGTGTCGCGCGGTACGCGTGAATCAGGCGAGCCCGCAGCTCCTCCGCTATCTCCGATGCCCCTCGACCCAGACTGCCGATGGGGACGGCGTCATCTGGGTACACGCGAGCGGTTTCGTTGGTTCCCATACCGAAAGACGCGCTGCTGCGTCGGCCGAGCTCGGCAATCGATCCCTCCTGCGAGGAATCCAGTGGGCCCAAGGAAACAGCGAAGCAGACTGCTCCATCCAACACGCGCATCTCCGCGACGATGCGAAGGAGCTTCTCGATCTTCGCCTGGACGTCGTCCGGATCGACAATCGTCCCAAGCTCATCTCGATCTAGCGCCGTCCAGATGACCGTGGTTCTATCCCGAGAGACTCGCATCCCTTGCTCCCCCACCGGCCGGCCTGCGGCCTGAACGGCAACGGAGGTCATGTCGGCAGTGCCGACCACGTCTAGGGCGGCGTCGATCGCGAAATGTCCGGTGTCCCGGCCCAGCCCCGCCAGTCTCGGACCCATGCCATCGAGGTGTCCCACGGACAAACGCTCACCGGTGGAGACCGGAATGGCGTGCAACTCAAGGACGGCCCCCAGCCCCGCGATGAAGCCTCGTATCCTTTCTGGCTCAATCACCCATGACACCTCCGGCGGGTTGGCCAGAGGTGTCCACACCAGCGCGGGCGGAACCTTCTCCGCCTCCCTGAGCGCGGCGGCGGCAACAGCCAGGAGTTCCGGTGTGGTGGAGAACGAAGCTCGGAACTTCCCTCTTGCGTACTCCTCGATGCGCGCGATGAAGTCATCCTGTTTCGGTTCGGGCGCTACCCCCAGCTTGCGAAAGGCGAGGATCGGGATGCCTCTGCGCCGAGCGACCGTGAACTCCTCCTCTGTGGGTGCCTTGCCCGTATCGGGAAGCGGGTCGCCATAGCTGGCGCCCAACAGCAACAGATAGACGTCCGCATCCTCCACCCCCTCCAGGCAGGCTTGCCGCGAAGGCATGTCCATCGCGGTGTAGTCCTCGAAGCGCGTGGGCTCATGTCCCAGCGCCCGAATGAGGCCGGGTAGGGCATCACGCTCCTCCTCGAGTCCGCGACGAATCGACGACATGAACACCTTCATGGACTCATCATCCACCTCGCCTCCAGGAGTCCCAACTCGTCCCACCCGTCAGGACGGGGAACTCGGTCCTGTCGGCGTAGTGCTGCTCAGCCTTTGCCGATGGTTTCTGCTCTATCGACTAGCTGGGATCACTGCTCGGGAACTGGAAGGTTCCCCACTTGGTTAAGCCCGACGAAGGCGACCGAACCTTCACCATCCAGGAGGCGCCACAGGTCGTAGCGGTAGGTTCGATCGTGCGAGAACTCAGCGCTCCCGTTGTCCTGCATGTCGTGAAGAGCGTATGCCGTCGACCGGGTTGGCCTTCCAGCGGGCGGGAGTAGCATCGTCGCTGTCAGTCCCGGCGGGGAGGGATGGTCGCGATGGCCGAGTGGGAGCGGATCGAGCTCGCTTCGGGTGGACCGATCCTGAGGGGGGTCGACCCGGAGTTCCCGGGGCAGGACATCTTCGAGTGGGAGCTCTCGAGGCAGCCCGAGCGGGAGTGGGCCGAGGCCTTCCAGGAGCTGGCCTTCATGAACTCGTTCCGCGTGAGCCTCGCGGGGGCGGCGGTGGTCCTCAAGCCCGCCCGCAGCGACCGAGAGCGCGAGGCCTACGAGAACGCAGTCCACACGTGGGTCGAGCAGGTCAACACGCGGCGCGAGTCACTGAACCCGCCCACTTGACCCTGCGGTCCGAGATGCTTGCCAACACGGTGCACGCGAGTCCCTTTCTAGTAATAGCGCCACGCGTGCAGGGTCTTCACCGGAATCTGAAGTACACGGGACATCGTCGTAGGGGTCTACCCGGGGCGGCCAGCACCGCGATGTGCACCATCGCTCCGGCGACGCTGTAGGAGGTCCAGCCCATCGATCGCTGGATCCCGGCTTGACTGACTTCACGTTCTGACAGCGGGACCTTCATGCGTAAGACGGGCCAGAATCGGGACACAAAAAGGGAAGCACCTAGGGATTCTCTCTGGATCGGTTACCTACGGCGACAGGCAACTTCGATGTCGCACCTCAGGGATATGCTGATGTCAAGGTTTCGGCGTGAATGGGAGGGGGCTCCGGGCGGTGAGGGAACTCCACGAGGTTGAGATTCTTCATGGAGTCAGCCATGTAGTAGCGCCACGCTCCGAAGATTCGGAGATGCGACTACGGCATATCGGAAGTCGAAACGCCGCTAGACGGAGGCGTCGCCGAGTTTCTGGCGGCGCACGTGGATGGAGGACTGCACGATGCGCAGGCGAAAGCTACGCGATCTCGCTGCCGGACGAGAGCGGCGACTACCGAGCCCTGGTCAAGAAGCTTGTTCTCGGCGAGCGTGGCACGTGCACCAGAGACGTTTCACCCGTCGACACGTACGTCGCGGACGGCGGGGGCGGCGACAACTGCACACCCGGGTACGACCCGTGCCTTGTCGACCACGGTGGGGCCGACTAACGACTGTGCCGGCGGGACCGGGGACGGCCCGTACTACACGGAGCCCGGGGTCACATACACCGTCACCGGCAGCGATCCATACGGACTAGACGGGGACAACGACGGGCTCGGGTGCGAGTAGGAACCGACAGGGGTCCGATCTAGGCTCCTACCGTGAAGCGGCACGCGGGACGCGACATCCTCGATCGGGCCGTCGCCGTCGTCACCGAGCAGGCCGCGAAGGCCGACGAGCTCGTGGACGAGGCGCTCGCGGCGAGGCTCGACGGCTCGCACCCGCTCACGGTCCACGCAAAGATGCTGCGGCTGGAGCTGATCCAGGTGAGGGCCGACCTGGAGCGCGAGCTCGGGCAGCTCGTCCTCGACTGCTCCGACTGCGGCCGGACGGTCCACTGGGTTGCTGGGCTAGGCCCGTCGCCGGGCCACTGGGCGCATCGGGAACCCGCGCCTCACGGCGCGCCCGTCGTCTAACTAGTGCTTCTTGTCCCGCGGCGGATTCGGGTCCTTCGCCGGCGGCATCGTGTCCTTGTCGCGGATGCGGCCGTCGCGTCCGTGGATCACAACCTCGCCGCCCTGCGGTCCGATGTCCCGCTTCGCGGCCCTCTCCGCGGCGGCCTGGGTCGGGTGGTGCGAAACCGGCTGCTTTGACGTCGGCTTCGTAACGTCCCAACCCTTCTTGTCCCCCTTGCTCGGAACGACGTCCCTCCGGTTGGTCATGACCGTCCTCCTGTCGAGCCCACGCTCTTCTTAAGGACGGTAGCACCGGCTCTGACACTCTCCTCCACGGAGCGATTAGGCTCGCCCGGCGGGCTATTCGGCGTCGCGACGCGTCAAGTCCTCAACCGGCTTGCCCCCGCTCTCGGTTCGGAGCCGATGAGCCAGCTTCTGTCGCGAGTCGCCAATCGCCTCGGCCGCGGCCCGTACCCCGTTCGGGGCCCGAACTTCTCCTGCTGCTTGACCGCTCTCCAAGCACGATTCCTTGAGCTACCAGGCGTGATGCATGCGGGCTTTTGACGTTCTGCGAATGCGAATCTCACGCCGCTAGCATGTGTATTGGGGTCGGTCACTGCTGCTTTTCGTGGAGCTCCTCGGGCGTGCGACACTTCCTTTCCTTTTGTCTCATTCCGTCTCATTCCGTCTCATTCCGTCTCATTCCGTCTCATTCCGTCTCATTCCGTCTCATTCCGTCCTTCCCGACAATGCACGAAGGTGTTCTCCTTCGCGAGCTTCCGGGCGACGGCACCCTCCTAGATAACAACCGATTTCGAGTCGTTCTATCGGCAGGAGTATCCCCGGCTCGTAGGGGCGCTCGTCATCGTTACCCGAGATAGTCATGTGGCAGAAGAGGTCACCCAAGAGGCATTCGTTCGAGTGTGGGAGCGATGGGATCGAGTATCCCAGCTCGAGCTCGCGCTGAACTGAGGAAGGAATGATCTTGAGGAACTTGCAAGACGTCGGAGCAGCCGGCAACTGCGGTCCCGCGTTGCGGGGGACCACGCCCGATGAAGATTGACCGAACAGCGGGGCCCGCCTTAAAGGATGATCACGCTATCCGCGCGTCGAGCGCGAGAATTCGACTGAAGTCGGATGCGCACTTCTCCGATGATGATTAGTGAGATGACGGCGCCTCGGAACTGCGGGTCTTGCGGAGCCAACCTCCCTACCGATGTCCGGTGGTGCCTGCAGTGTTACGAGCCAGTTCGCCACCTTTCTCCGCGTGAGCCCCAGATCCCCACGGTCCACTTCAT
The DNA here is from genome assembly GCA_964474055.1 of uncultured Acidimicrobiaceae bacterium. Taxonomy (GTDB): domain Bacteria; phylum Actinomycetota; class Acidimicrobiia; order Spongiisociales; family ZC4RG35; genus JAICND01. Next base: position 12,113 of record CAYYRT010000021.1, read on the forward strand.
TCATTCGAGCCAGGAGCCGAAGGCAACCCGATGGCGGGCCGGTCCGACGACCTTCGGCCCCGTCGGGAGGATCGTTTTAACCGCTGTGGTTATCGTCGGTCCGACGGTCCTCGTCCCTTGGCCGTACCTTCCCCTCTGGGCCATCGTGGCAGTGGTCATCCTGCGGGATGTGTGGCGGAAAGAGCCCCCAATCAACGCTGGCCGCAAGTACTTCAGATACTTCCGGCAGTGAGAGGCTTTTCTGAAGTCCCCAAGGGGATGTCCAACATGTGAAGCAAGGACGCCAGACAGACGGAAACATGGCACCATCAACGGCCGTCGTGACCCCTTGGCTCGTTGAGCTTACATGCGAGGCTTGGTCTGTCATGACACGATGTCGCGTGTTCGGAAAGTCCACCACGAGACCGCAAGTGCAACCGCAAGCCAGATGGCGACGACCCCGAGCGCGGAGACGTCGAGGGCATTTCGAGATACGGCATGAACAGCATCTGATCCCTTGCCTGCCGTCCAAGCCATTGCGTTCTTGGCAATCAGCCAGCGCGCCAAGCCGGGGAGACGAAGATGAACTGGTCCCTCCACGGCAACCAGATAGACGAACAACGTCGCGACCGCGAATGTTGCGCTCCGGGCGACAAAGGCGACCGCGCCTGCGGCGACGGCAGCAGCGGTGCTGATGATGACAACGCGGACAGATGCGAATCCTACATCTGTCCAGAAGCCTGACGAGACGCCCGTCAACCCGCGTGTCTGAGCGACCCCGACCAGACCGAGTACGAGCGCTGCAAGGAGCACGGCGCTCAGCACCAGCGTCACAAGCGCCACTGCGCAGAGCTTGGCCGTCAGCAAGCGGGACCGTCGCGGTTCCCAAGTAAGGAGCATTCCCATCGTGCCATTGGCCCAATCCGCACCGATGAGTGTGCTTCCCATCAACCATCCCGCGAGTCCGAGAATCAGGCTGCTCCAGACAATCGTACTGGGAAGGGATTCCAGGTCGAAGACCTTGATGTCCGGGGATAGCCACGACGCGATGGGCCCTGGGTCGCACTCGCTCTCCTGCCGTTCCATGCTTCCCGACCCCTGCGCCACGCACTCGTGGAAGGCGCGCTGTTGCAGCGCTTCCGCTGCTGCCCACTCTTCATCGCTTGGACGATGCGATTGGACTCCCGCGATGATGCACCCAACAAGAACGCCGGCAAGCGAAGCGATCGCAACAAATCTCACGACCTCACGCCGCCGTGCTCGTGTCAATTCCTCTCGAAAGAGTGTGGTCATCGCGCCACTCCTGCATCTTCTGCAGTCAGTCTCAAGAAAACGCTCTCGAGATCCGCCGCGGCACTACGAAGTTCAAGCGGAAAGAGGTTGCGTGAGGCGAGTCGCTGTCCAACTTTCGCGGCCTCGGAAGGCGCAGCGGCGATTCGAAGCATCCCTGGCTCCTCCTGGACCTCGAAGCCAGACTCGGTGAGCACCTCCGCTGCAGCTCGTGTGTCATCAATGCGAAGGAGCAGATGTCCCGGATCGTATGCGCTCAGGAGATCACGCATCCGCCCGCTGTACCTGCATTTCCCTCTTGACATGATCGCGACGTGATCGGCGATCGAGCCGATTTCGGATAGAAGGTGGCTCGAAACGAAGATGGTCCGCCCTTCGTCAGCAAGAGTCCGAAGCAGCGTCCGCATGTCGGCGATCCCTCCAGGATCAAGTCCGTTTGTTGGTTCATCAAGGAGCATCACGGCCGGATCCTTGAGGAGGGCGGCAGCGATGCCCAGTCGCTGCCTCATCCCAAATGAGTAAGTCGAAACACGGTCGTTCGACCGCTCTTGAAGCCCGAGTCGCCCAAGGGCCGCGTCTACATCATGGTTGCCCATGCCGTTCAGCTGCCCGAGGAGGCGCAGGTTCTCCCGCCCACTGAAGCGAGGATGGAATGACGGCGTCTCCAGTAGAGAGCCGATCTTGCTGATTACCTCATGGAGTTGGGTCGGCACCCGAGCGTCGAGCATCCGGACTTCACCGCTGTTTGGACGCATCAGCCCAAGCAGACAGCGAAGCGTCGTCGTCTTTCCGGCTCCGTTGGGGCCGAGAAATGCGAACACACCTCCATCCGGAACCTCGAGGTCGAGTTCGTCCACGGCACAAATTGTGTCGCGGCCTCGTGTGCGAAATTCCTTTCGGAGTCGCGCAATCTCAATGACTCCCATTTCAGCCTCCACACAAACCCGGCGCCCTTCGGGTGATAGTCGACTGATTCCTCGCCCGCCTTGAGCCTCGGAGTCTGACTCGGGTTAGGGCCCTCTTGGTGGAGGAAGAAGTGAAATAGGCCGTTCGACCTAGGTTGCTCTAGGACGGAATTCCCACTAGGCCCACAAGCACCCCGAACGCTAGGGTCGCGATGCGCTGGCGCGGAACGGATCGAGCGGAGGAGGGGGATCGAGCGGAAGAGGGGGAAGGCGATGAGGAAGCTCGGAATCTGCATGACCGCCGTTGGGACCCTGGTGTTCGCACTAGGACTCGCGGCGCCGGCTCTTGCTTTCAACTGCCCCGGGTCAGGGGTTGCTTGCGGCTACGCGGGCTACAACTACTCAGGAACCACACTCTTCAACAAGAGCACGACGCCCCCCGGCGCGGAGTGGAACTTTACCGATGATGTGATGTCATCTGTGAATAACGACACGACGGGCGCGCGGCTCTGCCTCTACGAAGAGGACATCTTCAACTGGCCATGGATTGGGGTCCCGGCGGGCGTCGGCTGGGCTGACCTCCGCGATCAGGGGGTCGACAACGTCGCGGACTACGTTCATGTGAACCTCAATTCGCAGGCCTGCGAATAGTCGCCTCGTGAAGAACGGGCTCTCAAGACTGTTCCGCGCCCGACGGGTGAAAGGCTCGTCGGGCGCGGAACGGCCTCCGCTTTCCTGCAGCGTCGTACTCGTCTCGTTGACGACGGCAAGCGTCCTATCTGCGTGTTCTCCTGGTCAGGTGCCCGATACGAGCGATGCCACCATGTGGGAGCCGGAACGCGAAGTCGTTGCCATGGCGCTCCAGCTGATGAATCTAGACCCCGCTCTTGATGCGGCCGAACACCTTCTGGCTAGAGCGTGCGTCGCACGACACAGTCTGACCATCCCGCGGGTTCCGGTCTATCTCCGGCCCCGGCTAGGGATTACAGGGATGGCCCCCTTCACCCTCGCCGAGGCGCGCCTGTTCGGCTTCGACCTTCGTAACCATGACGCGGAGGTGGAATCCCTGCTCACGATAGAGCTGAGGCGGCGCTCCGAAAGACTGGACGAAGTGCTCTTCGGCTCTGGCTCCAGGGAAATCGTCGGTCCTCTGGGATCGAGGACCTCGGCTGACGGTTGCCTCTCGCGAGCTCGGAGGCAAGTCTATGGCTCGGTGGGAACATACCTCGACGTGACATGGTTCATAAACGAGGTCCGTTATCATCAGCAGGGTTGGACTGACAACGCTAGGGCGAAGGCCGCGGCGCACGAGTATCTGTCGTGCATGTCAGTGCGGGGTTATCAGCTGTCCTCGTTTGGAGAAGTCTATGAGTTCGCTGGCAGGCAGTTTGGGACGCAACCCGCTGTCACCCGGCCTGAGAGAGAGATGGCCGTAGCTGTGGCGGAGTGTCAGCGCACAAGTCGCGTATGGCCGACTTGGGACTCTCTGGCCCTCGAACTCGTTGGACCGTGGCTAGAAAACGAGAGGACCCGCATGGCGAACCTCATTGTGAAGGCAGACGCTGCTGCTGTAAGGGCTCGAGCCATCCTGGGATCGGATTGGCAGCCTAGCACGCCATGACATTGAATTGGTCACCCATGCCCGAGTTGGGGCCCTTCCTCTCGCCGTGGCGCCCGCGATGTGGACGGGACGCGTGCCAAGCTCGATGAAAGAACAGCCACAGCGGCATCCGATCTAGCTGAGTTGCGCGAGCACCAGAGGCCCGGTCGGACAGAGCTCGAACACGGGGCAATGCTCGCACAGAGGCCGGCCGGCCTTGCAGATCTCGCGCCCGAGCCGGATGAACCGACGTGCAACGGCACTCGGATCTGACGCCGGACTCGCTGCACCCGATCACGATCGAGTACTCCGATCTCACGGGTCCGGCCTCCCTCAAGCTCCAGTGGAAGATCGACCGCTACCAGACGCAGTTCGGGCAGATCCCCAATTCGATGCTGCAGACGAACCTTGGCCTGCTCACCGTCGAGAAGTTGCAAGAGCCTCTCTTCCAGTACTGGATTGACTTCTTCAAGACCACGTACGCGTTCCCCGATGACAACGCGAAGGCACGCCACATCCCCCGACACCGTAGCCAAGACCGACCTTGACACCGGCGTCGTGCGCAAGACGGCCTTCACGTACAACTCCTACGGCCAGGTCCGGACCGTCACCGCTGCCGCTGCGACCTCGCTCGCCGCCACAACTACCCACACGTACACGAACGCCGATCCCCTCTCCTGCCTGTCGAGCGTCGAGGAAGCGGACGGCGCAACAACTAACAACATCTGTAACGACGCGGGTGACGTCACCAACTCGACCCAGATCGTCCGCGCGGTGTCCGGCACCAACCACACCACCCAGCAGTCCCGCGTCACCACGGCGGAGTACGAGACGCTCGGGCGCGCCACGAAGGTGACGACGCCCTAGGGAGGGTCGACCACGACGACGTACGATCTCGCAGGCCGGCCAGTGGCGGTCGACCAGGAGCTTGGCACGGGCGCCGGGCATGACACCCATGCGTACGCGACCTACGAGTACGACGACGCCGGGCACCTGGTCGAGGAGACCCTGCCCGAGGTCGCCGATCCGGCGAACCCTGGGTCGGAAATCAGCCCCGTGATCCAGCACGTCTATGACTGGCTCGACAACGAGGTCCGGACGATCGATGAGCGCGGCAAGGAGTGGGACTTCCTCTACGACGCCTATCGTCGCCTGATCCAGACGGAGAGCCCGTCCGGAGTCATTGCGCAGAACGAGTTCCGGCTCCGCGCTGGCGCCAGCTACAAGCATGAGATGACGACGTGGACCCCCCCAGGGACCTCCTCCGGCGTGCCGACGGTGACCAGCTACGACGTCCTCGGGCGGACACAGAAACCTCGGGACGCCTCGATGAACTTGCATCCAGGGATCGTCAGGTGGAACGGCGCAGGGCCAGCGGGTAGCTCAGGCAACCATGCCGATCTTGAAGCTCTCCTGACCGAAGGGTTCTACTTCCTGGTCAACGTGTACCCACAGGACAACACCATCCACGACCGGCTGGGTACTACCGAACAACCAGCCATCGGTTCGACCTCACGGACACCTCCGTAAGCTCCTGACTTAGCACAGCGGTGTAACCTCCACTGTCCGTGGACGCCTATAGCGACTTCGACGAAAAGCGCATCAAGCATCTCGAACTCATCCAAGCTGTCATCAGCAGGTTGGGCAATGACGCCTTCCTGATGAAGGGCTGGGCGATCACTCTTGCGGGGGCCTTCCTGGCGTTCGCGGTGAACTCGGACAATGTCTGGCTGGCGGTCGCAAGCTTCTTCCCGACACTGGTGTTCTGGGGCCTCGACACCTACTTTCTCCGCGCCGAACGGCTCTTCCGGAAGTTGTACGGGCGGGTCCGGGAGGGCAGCGCGGACATCGCTCCCTTCTTCATGAGTGCGACCGCGCCCACGTTCGTGAACCTTCTATCCAAAGACGAGAGGACTGAGTTGTCTTGGTGGAACACACTGCGGCGCCCATCCCTGATCTGGTTCTATCTCGCGATCCTGGGGGCCGTTGCAGCGATCGCCTTCATTCTCCTTGCAGTGAATACGAACAGTCCGTCTACGCCTCGCCCATCGCCGAGCATGCTGCCCGGATAATGTCCGCCAAGTCCTCCTTCAGTTCCTCATCCATCCTCTTCTTGGGCGGCCAGATTCGACCGATGGGATCTCCGAGTCGCCGAGGGACGAGGTGGAAGTGAAGGTGAAAGATGGTCTGATCGGCGGCCTCACCCGACGAACTGATGAGGTTCACGCCGTCGGGCCGCAGCGCCTCTCGAATGGCACGTCCGACCCGGACGACGCCCTCCATGATGATTGCACCCGTGTTGGGCTCAAGCGCTATGAAATCGGGAACGTGGATCCGAGGTATGACTAGCGTGTGTCCAGGGGTCGCGGGCGTGTCCGGAAAGAAGGCCATCCAATCACCTGTCTCGCAAACAACTTCCGCGGGCTCGTCACCGGCGGCGATCCGGCAGAAAGAACAACCTGGCTGCGCGCTCATGCAATCATCCGGCGCCAGCGTCGCTTCTCATGCGAGGAGCTTCTTCAGGTTCTCCCAGTTCCAGCTGTAGGTCCGTCCCCCATCCGCCACCGCCCAATCTGCGGTGCCGTTCTTGTAGCCAATGATCTGGAATCGCGGCTTGCCGAGCTCCATAGCCATAGCGACTTCCTTCTTGACGCCCGGTGCAAAGCGGGTCTTTGACCCGAGCATGACGATGAACTTGTCGGCTCTGCTGATCGCCGCCTTGGCCTTCGTTTCCCAATCGCGTTCAGGGGCCGCTTCCTTTAGAGAGTGGTCTGACACTTCGAACGGTGAGTCCGAAAGCTTGGCCTGCCCGATGATGAAGTCCCTCAGGGTCTTGTCGTTATCGAAATCGAAGCTTACGAACACTTTCGTCTTCGCCACGACGAACTCCTCACACTTGAGCTGCAGGCCAGTCTAACGTGCTGGGACCTGAGCTCACCCCCGGACGTTCACCGGTGCGAGCGTCCTGCTCGTCGACGAGCTCGGGCGTCTGTCCGAGGGTCCCATCCGGCCGAATGAGACTCTATGAGACGAAATGAGACAGAAAGGAAGGAAGGTCTCGCATCCTCGAGGAGCTCCCCGAAAAGCAGCAGTGACCGACCGCAATTCACCTGCTAGCGGCGTGAGATTCGCATTCGCAGAACGTCAAAAGCAGCAGGGCGAGCCCGCCACCCTAGCGCTGAGCCCGCCGACCCGAACGCATCACGGCTGGTAGCTCACGGAATCGTGCTTGGAGAACGATCAAGCAGTAGGAGCCGCGGTCCACATCATGAGTTCGACGTCGAGGCTGAGCCCCGGGCTGCAGATACCCATCGCCTCACGACCTCGATCGAGAGTTCGTTTGAACCCCTTTCGGGATTGCTGCCCGCCACCATGACCCGGCCGTCCGGCAGGAGCAGGGCGCCGGCGTGGTACAGGCGATCGCGCGCCATCGGGGCCACCGTGCGCCACAACTGTCCCTCGGGATCGAGCAGCTCCGCCTCGTGGATTGCCAGCGGATCTTGCGGAGGGCCGACCGAGGGCTCGTGTAGATGGTGTGCGGGCGGCCGGTGCCTGTGCTCGGCGCGGCCGACCCTGCCGCCGACGACCAGGAGGCTTCGGTCCGGAAGGATGACGGTGTACGGGTAGTACCGCGGATGCGTCATCTTGGCTGGGAACTCCTTCCAGGTGGGGGTTTCGGCGCCCAGGTCGATGACCTCGACCGGGGGCGTCACCATCTGGCCCCGGAAGGTCCCGCCACCGAGCAGCATCACCCGCGGCCGGTAGTCGGGAGGACGAAGCGGGAGCAGGATGGAGGTCCCCTCCTCGCGCTCCGGATGTCCGGGCAGGCTCAACTTCCGCTAAGACATGCTCTCCACATCCAAGATCGCCGTGGGGAACGCCTTCAGCTTGAACGGATAGGTGTAGTGGGTGTTGAACGTGCCGGCGTAGAAGACGCCGCCCGGCCTGTCCTGGGCACCGGGCACGAGGTGCAGGCGCGGATACAGCGGTAGCCAGTGCGTGGCGCTTGCAACCTTCGCCCATCCCGTCGAGCTCTCGAAGACCTCGGCGCTGCGACCGAAATACCAAGGGAAGTACTTGGTTAGTCCGGCGACCGCGAGGATGCGTCCATCAGGCAGGCCGGCGAGGCTCGGATACCACCGACCCCTGCCCAGGTTCGGCAGCCGGGTCCACGCCTCGGTCGACGGGTCGAAGGCGTACGCCCGATCGGCACCTCGGAAGGGAGGGATGCCCAGGCCGAACCACTGGTGGTCGTAACGACGCGTCCCGCCGGCCACGACCAGCCGTCCGTCGGGGAGGAAGGCGTGCCCAGTACAGAAGACATCACTTGGCAGTGCCTGCCCGACGGGTTCAGGGTCGCCAGCGTGCTCAGGGTCCCACAGCTCGGCCGGGGAGGGCCGATCGAGGCTGGGCGGGAAGTTGCCCGATCCTCCGAAGGCCAGCACCTTGCCGGTGTGGAGCAGAGCGAGATGGACAGGCAGGTGATGGAAATGGGCGGCGATGGGCTCCCACAGGCACGTCGTTGCGGGATCGTCATTCATGTGATCGCGTGGAGGGGACGCGAAGAGCCGCGTCCGAGACTCATGACCCCGGCACCTGCTGGACGGAACTCGCTCGGCCCACACTCAGAAAGGCGGTGAAGGCGATCCTCGTGTTGGGCCGCGCGTCGACCCACGACGCCTCCTCGAGAAGGACGTGCTCCTGTGCCAGCAGGGCCGAGGATGACTGGTCGAAGACCATGAGGATCTGGACCCTCGATCCGGACTCACCGTGGGTGATCGCGACGCCGACTCCGGGTCGTCCGAGCGGATCCGTCACATCGCCGACGAGCTGAATGCCGGGCAACCGCGCGGCCACGCGGTACAACGAGGCCCGGAGATCCGGCGTCGCGTCGCCGGCCGCCAGCAACTCACCGATCCGCTGGAAGATCGCCACCTCCTCCGGTAGATCTTCACCGGCGACCTGGCCCCTGAGCACGTCAAGGAGCTCTCCCGGTGCGGTGGGAAGGTCGCGCGAGTCCTCGTAGACCAACGAGCCGGCGGGGAACGTCTCGTCGATGACCCCCGCCTCGAATGGCGGCGAGCCCGCGGCGAGCCACCGGTCGCGGTCGCGCGGCCCGAGGAACAGGGGATCGCCGGTCTCCGAGCGGATGCGTCCCGAGCCGTCGGGCGAGATCCAGGTCTCCTCGACCGTCGGCAGGATGGCTGTCCACACCTGCCCTGCTTCGCCCGACGTGAAGGGGTGGTTCGACATGATGCTCGAATAGACGTAGGGCCCCCTTCCCCCTGGTGGAGGTTGGCTTTCAGCGACGGTCGCTGTACGTCGCAGGAGCTCCGTAGCAGTGGCAGGTGACCGGCCTGCGGCACGCACGATGAACCCGGCGGCAGCAAGTCCCACGAGGAGGGCGGCGGCAGCGACCGCCGCACGTCGGCGACGACGCGTCCACGAGGAGGCAACGCGCTCGCTCCCCACCATGAGCCGAGCGAGGAGGCGGGTGGCCGACGGGGAGTCGCCTGCACCATCCACGGCGTGCTCGGGAACAGGATTGGCGTCGGCCAGCCTGCGGATCAAAGGATCCTGCTCGCTCATCCGTCTTCCCCCGACACGTCGCCGGGAGCGCCAGGCTCGGATAGCCGGCGCACTTCCGCCTCAAGCCGCCTCCGGGCGCGGTGCAAACGAACGGCAAAGGCCTGCGGTGTGATCCCGAGGACGCGAGAGGCCCGCTCGTTGTCGAGGCCTTCCCAGGCCACGAGCATCAAGGCCTCCCGGTCCAGCCCGGCAAGACCGGCGAGAGCCGCCTTCATCAGTGTCGCGTCCTCCAGCCGTTCACTGGGATCCGTGTCCGCCGGTGAGGACGGCTGAATCTCGCCGGCGAGCCTGATCGCGAGCTGGGCGCGGCGCCGGCCCGATCGGCGGGAGTTCGCGAGCGTGCGCCGGGCCACGGCATAGAGCCAGGGAAGCGGATCCGCGGGGACGTCCTCGAACCGGCGCCAAGCGATCGAATACGTGTCGGCCACGACGTCCTCAGCCTCGGCCCGATCGGTGCGCCGCATGGCGTACGCGAGCACCCGGTCGTATGTCATGCGGAACATGGCCTCAAACCTCGACCGCTTGTCGGCCTCCGGCAACGCACGAGCTCCTCACCACTCGATGTATGTCCGCCTGCGCTGTAGCTCTTTCAGCCGATGACCGCATCTCTCGCCGAGTGCCTCGCATCCCTCGGGCGACGAGCAACCCTGGGCGGCCACTTGCGGTCCAGGATGCCGAGGACGAAGGCACGGGACACCAAGCCGGTCCGGTTCGCGCACTGGAACTTCGCCAAGAGGTTGCCGACATGGTACGTGACGGCCTGATGGGACACGAAGAGGGAGCGCGCCACGGTGATGGTGGACTTGCCCTCCGCGAGTTGCTCGAGGACGTCCAACTCCCGAGAGGTGAGATCGAAGAGCGTGCAGCCGCACGGCCGTAGCAAATGCCCCAGTTCCCCCGCCCAAGCGTCATCGTCGAGACCGCCCGATAGGGGCGACACCGTCCCGACGGTGTTCGGCATCAGCTAGGTCTCGCCCGCCTCTTCAATAACTCCCTACTTCCTTTATGTCTGTCTTGTTGTCTTTCTTGCGACCTTCATCCACGAATTAGGAGATCTCCTAGGGCGCGCCGGACCCTTGGCGGCGTTGAGTCACCGCGCACCGACAAAAGGAGGCGGCGGTGAGAGTCAAGTCCGCTTCGGTGGCCTTGCTGGTGTGCCTGGGCCTGCTCGTGATCCCATCGGTACCAGCGATCCAGGCTCGCCCGCTCGGCAGCTTCAGGGGGATTCCGGTGATGCCCGGAGGCACCATCATCGACGGCCACATCGTGTACGAAGGCGGTTCCGTCGTCGTGTCGCCGGCTGCTGCCGAGGCCTTCGGCGATTGCCCGAACGGCAAGGTCTGTCTATTCGCCAACACGAACTGGCAGGGTGCGATGGTGGCGTTTAGCTCGTGCTGCGCCTGGAACAACCTGTCCGCCTACGGCTTCAACAACACGGCGTCGTCCTGGAGGAACCGCCTCAGCGTCGACGCTCAGATCGCCATGGATGCCAGTGGTGGTGGAACGAAGCTTTGTCTCAACAATGGCTCGTACTCGAGCTCAATGCCCTCCGGCTGGGACAACACCGCATCGTCGATCAGGGTTCGCGACGCAAGCAGCTACTGCTAGCTCCACTCATGTGAGGTTCGACTCGGGACGCCTATCCATGGACAGCGGAGATGGCCGAGGCAGCGCTCAGCCTCGGCCATCCCGCGCTGGGGAGGGAACTGATAACCCGTTCCGGGCCCGAACTTCTCCTGCTGCTTGACCGTTCTCCAAGCACGATTCCCTGAGCTACCAGCCGTGATGCATGCGGGGCGGCGGGCCTCAGCGCTGGGTAGGGAGGGCTGGCGACTGTGATCGGCGTTCGTGGGCTCGCCCTGCTGCTATTGACACTTCTGCGAATGCGATCCATGCCGCTAGCAGGGGTGCTGAGGTCGGTCACTGCTGCCTTTCGTGGAGCTCCCCGAGCGTGCGACTCCTTCCTTCTTTGTGTCGCGCTCCGTTGCATAACGTCGCGCCGGTCCCGCATCACGCCGACTGCACGTCGCTCATTGGAGCAGCCGTTGCGAGGTCTAGGCTGCACCGAGCTGCATCCCCTCCGTAATAAGACGTCGCCATCCGGACATGCATGACGCATGAGCCGATGGATCGCACGTTCCGTCCTCGCGCTGATCGTGCTGGGCGCGGGCACCCTCGCGGGCTTTGCGCTCGCGGATCGCGAGGCGGGCGCCCGTCCGGTCGACGAGTGCGAACAGGCCCAGCCCACGCCAACGGAGGGTGAGCTCCCGGAGGTCCCGACGTCACTCGTTCCCGAGGACGCCGCCGGCCTCACGATCAATTTCGGGAGGGATCGAGACGCTCGGGAGCGACAGCTCTTCCTGAAGCCCTCCACGGAAGGCGCGCTCGCTGCGACCGGAACGAATCTCTTCGTCAAGAAACGACCCTTGGTGCGCCAAGACGTCGACGGCCAAATCGACCCGGACGCGTACACGGCGTCCGTTCAGGTGACGGGGCGCAAGGAGGTCACAGTCACGGTGTGCGTCAATCCCGCAGCTGTCGCGCTGGACCCCGGGACGTATGAGGGGAGCCTTCGGATCGAAGATCCGAGAATCGAGGACGTAACCGTGCCAGTGACCGTGACGGCCCAATACCAGGACTACCAGTGGGTGGTCGTCCTGTTCGGGCTCGTGACCTTACTGGTGGGCTCGTGGTTCGTATGGGCGTCGGGTCGAAGGACCGCCCAGAAGCCCGTCGTCGAGCCGGGCGCTCTGAAGGACTTCCGTGGGTGGGCGCTCGCGAACGTCCTCGGCATCGGGGTCGGGACCATCGCCGCCAGCTCTGCCTTCATCGCGACCTACTGGCGCGACATGGCGTGGGGTGACAAAGCTCCCGAGGATTGGTTTACCCTGCTCGGGGCGGTATTCTCGGCGTTCACCGCCGGCGTCGCGGCCGGCTCAGCGTCCATTCCGAGAACACCCGCCTAGGCCCGCGGGATCATCGTGCTGGAGAACTTTCCTATTGAACGCCGCAACCGCCACTGTCCTTTAGGTTCTGGATCGTTCATCTCGGGGGGGGCAGATCCAGAGCTTCGGATCCATGTTGCTTTCGCGCCGAAGCAGCAGAGTTAGCGCTACCAGTCAGGGATTCCGTCTCATTCCGTCTCATTCCGGGCACGGCCGTCGGTCGTGACAGCTAGCTCATCGGAGCCTGTCAGCGACTGCGGACTGGCAGAGTCCGAGGGTGTCCGGAGTTGGCCTGGGGTCGAGGGAGAGCAATTCGTTTCCAGCCGGAAGGACCCCGAATATTGTGGCGCCTACTCGCTCCGCAATCGGCCCTTCCTATAGGCGAATATGGCCAGTCCAAATCCCCCGAGGAATGACGCGGCCGATAGGAGGAGGAGAAGCCACCCGGCGACAACTATTCGGCCGTCGCCCGCCGCGATCATCAAACTGGCAATGACCGCACCCGCCGCACCTATGTTCGCAACTCTACGACCCAGGCGAAATCGAACCTGATGCGGTGATAGGAACTGCTCAGGCGGTGGGTCATCGTGCCCGTTACTCATGGGTCTCCTCGGAATGCTGATCCAATAGACAATCGTAAGCGGCACTCCGACTGCAGCGCCATACGTTATCGCGGTGCCGAGGCCATCTTCACCCCAGCCGACAGCTCCGCCCAAGAGGGCGAAGCTCGCCCCGACCTCTACGAGGTGGCCCCATTTCGACCACCCGTTCCAACGTTGGACGAGGACGATGACCACGAGGACTATGGCAAGAGCCGACAAGACCTCGTCTACGGTCACCGGCAAAGATAGAGGTCAAGCCCAGTTGACACCGCATTCAGTGGGAACCAGGCCTTGCTGAGCACCTTCGCTGCGGCGTTCTGGGGTAGACCGAGTTGACGTCCCATCCAATCAAGGATCCGCACGACCAGCACCCCACCCGACGTCGTGACTTTCGTGATGGTCTCCCCCGGCGAGGATGGAGGAGCCCAACTGAAGAAGTCAAGGACTCGGCCACCCAATCCCGAACAGAGAGCTTGTCTGAGAGACTCGTGCAGAGCATTGCCAAGATAGTTCATGTCCTTGACGACACACGACCACCAATCAGAGAGGGCTTCGACCGCCTCCGATCCTCTGTCCATGGCCCATTCGGCGGCTCCACTGGGACCACCGTGCGTCATCCACCCAAATCCAGTCGGTCCTATGGGCGGCCACTCGAAGAGGCCAAGCGGGTCTCTTTGCATGGTGGGCTTCTGCCCAACATATCCATAGAGATTCGCGTCCCCACCGGCGAGCCCAAAAGGATCCTCGGTTAGGAACCTGTGGAGCTCGGGCGAGTAGTACCTTCCCCGAAGGTGATAGATGTCCAGAAGTCCCGCTGAGTCTTCCTCACGACCAGCAAACCGAGTCGAATTGTCGTTGGCAGCCCCCGATTCAGTCGTCTTTCCATATGGCTCATAGGAGTACGACGTGGTGACTGCACCGGTCGGGTCAGCCAAGCCGATTGAAGAACCGAGTGCATCGGTAAGAATGTAGCTGGGCTGTCCCCCCACCGGAGTCCTTGAGAACACCTGGTCGAGCGCGGAGCCGGACAGGATGTTCGCGATGACGGCGTTCCCCCCGTCTTTCTCTTGAAGCAGGTTCCAGCCGTCATATACAAACCTTGTTGTCGTTCCCGAGAGCACCTTTTCGATCCGTCGTCCAAGGCCGTCATAGAGGAAACTCGCAAGCGTTGTTTGGCCTTGAGTCACGGAGATCAGCTGATTTCTTGCGTTGTAGGAGAATGCCATTCCTCCCTCCGCCGAGAGGTTTCCGTTGTTGTCATGGTTGACGGTCTGGCCTTCCCATGACGTCAGCTGATTCGAGGCGTCATACGCAGCTGTTGCCGTCGTAGCGACCGGGAGATCCGTGCGGGCTAGCGACCCATATACGCTGGTCCTCAACCCGGCACCATCATAGATGTAGGACAAGTCGTCCGCCGGATCCGACCCGCGTTGATAAGTGATTCCGGTTACTTGATCCGCATTGTCATATCCGTAGGTCTGCACGAACTGAGGTGAGGTTGGGAATGAGACTGTCTGGACGCGACCTGCCTGATCGTATCCGAGGGAGACACTGGCCGCACTCTTGGTGACGGAGGTGAGTTGGTTCGCATCGTTGTACCCATATGTGACTTGAGGTTGGCCTGACAGGCTCATTGAGGTCCGACGGCTGGCATCGTCGTACTCGTAGGTGATCCCTCCCTCGGAGGTAAGGCGGTCCAGGTCATCGTAGCCTCGCGTGATCGTTCCGACACCAGTCGTCGTATCCGCGATTTGGGTAAGCCGTCCGCCGACGTCGAATGTATAGGAGAGCTCCGACTCGAAACTTGGCGGATTCCCGGTCCGCTTGTAGCCAGCGAATGTGAGGCGATTAATCGGGTCATATCGAAACTCGGTGACCTGATTCTTCCGGTCCGTTGCGAAAGTTGGGTTGCCCATATCGTCGTAGACGAAGGACTCTGATCTGCCGAGTGCGTCGGTACGAGAACTTGGCCGATTCATGTTGTTGTATTCAAACTGAATCTGACTGAGTGAACCTCGCCTTGTGTCGTTCACCTGCTTGAGATTCCCGTTATCGTCGAATACGAAGCCGATCTCCCCGCCGAGAGGATCCGTGGTCTGGATGAGCTGGTTGAGCTTGTCGAAGGAGTAGGTGGTTGTCTCTCTCAAAGGTGTCGTTCCCTCAAGGACGCGGCCGCCGCCATCGACGAATCGAGTCCAGACACGACCGAGGGCGTCAGTGATGGACACCAAGTCCCCCCGTGAATAGCTGAAGTATGTCGTGTGCGAAAGCGGGTCTGTCACGAGATTGGCAAGCCCAGCGCTGTTGCAATCGAAGGTGGTGGTGCGGCCAGCCCCGTCCGTCATTTCGTCCAGGCACCCCGCAGTGTCGTACTCAAGTGTGATCGCATGGTCCAGCGGGTTGGTGATAGACGTGAGTTGGTGAAACTTCGGTTCGTAGGCGTACTCGGTCGTGACGGCCTGCGCTGTCCCTGCCAGGCGCGTCTCCGAAAGCACCTCTCCGAGTGAGGTGTAGGTGAACTCCGTTCGGCGGCTGTGGAAGCTATCCACGATGGCAGAGGAGAGGTGATCGGATCCGCGCGTGTACGTGAAGGTGCGCGCGGAAGAGGTGCCAAGCGCAGCGGTATCGGTCAGAAGATAGCCGTCCGTATCGAACGTGACCCGGCGGATGACCTCGTTCGGGTCGGTCACGTCCGTCTGTGTGACCCGCCCCGATCCGTCGACCGTATACGCGTAGTCCCAGGTCTCGGTGCCCGTCGAGGTCGGCACGGTTTGCTGCGTCACGCGGCACCCCGTCCCGTAGGTGTTCGTCATCCACGTGATGTTGCGGGGGTCGGTGATGCCGGTGATCACCTTGGTCGGGTCGCAACCAGTCACCGTCGTCCATGTGTAGGTGGTCGCCTTGGGCGACGGCTGACCGACTTGGTTCGCATCCGTGACGGTCTTGAGGCGAGAGCCGGTCTCATACGTGTAATTGACCGTGCGTCCGAGGTTGTCCTTGGCGCTCGTCACCTTGTTCGAGGTGAGCGATAGGGAGATCCAACGGCCCGAGGGATAGGACACGATCTGGGTGACCGGGTTGGGGTTCAAGCCGTTAGGCCCGAGCACGAGCACTCGGTTCGCAAAGCGATCCCGGATCTCCAGAAGGTCCGAGTAGACGTCGTTGAACACCAGTGTGGAGCCGTCGGGCCGCGTGAGGTTCCACCTGCCACCCGAGT
This sequence comes from uncultured Acidimicrobiaceae bacterium, assembly GCA_964474055.1. GTDB lineage: Bacteria > Actinomycetota > Acidimicrobiia > Spongiisociales > ZC4RG35 > JAICND01. Next base: position 28,240 of record CAYYRT010000021.1, read on the forward strand.
ATGCGAGCAGGGAGCCGTAGTAGGGGCCGGGCATCGGGCTAGCTCTCATGACGGCATTGTTGAAGCTCGTTCCCGGTGAAACTCGATCGAAATGAACGCGCCGGGCTCCTGCCATGATCATGTCGGCTTGCTGATACAGCGGCACGGGAGGGTCGAGGAACGCCTCGTACTGCGTGGTCGTTCCGAGACCGAACTCGTAATTGTTCGTATCTCCCTGCCGGTAGATCCTCGTCAGCGAGATCGGCATCGGACCGGGCAGGTGTAGATCGGTCTTGCGGTAATCAAACAGACCAGTACCAAGGTCGACTGGGTCACCGCCCGGGGTTCCACCCGGATCGACGTGCCCGCCCCCGTAGCTGCCCCCGAGCATCACACCCCAGAACTCGTAGATGCCGGCGCCCGGGTACGGCACGATCTGCGTGCCATCGGCGCTGACGGTGCCCCGACCGTAGGTCTCCCAGCCTTCCTCATCCGGCTCGTAGATCCACAGGTCGGCCTTGGCACCGGGATCGAGGTTCTGGTAGTTCGGGTACACCACCCGAGCGAGCCCGTTCTGCACTGTCGCGCCGCCGGGCTGGATCGTGTAGTAGGCGGGCACCTGCACACCTGCGGGGAGCGGGAATGGCGCGCGATCCAGCGGGATCGGTGTGATCGACAGTTCATCGACCGGCTCGCCGTCTCGATCGACGACGGTCGCTCCCTCCGGGATGTGCAACTCGAGACCAGGGATCTCCGGAGTAGTGATGACGAGCTCGGATGTCGCTGGCCAGCTAGTTGGCGTGGCATTGGCCTCATCAAGCATCGACAGCCAGATCACATCACCGAGGAAGTTGGTTCGATGAGGATCGATGTCTATGCTGATCTCGTAGTAGCCGTAGTCGGTGCCAGGGACCGCGGCCGATCCATCGACCTCGAGGACCCGGTGGTTGCCCGGCCGAACCCCTTCGAGCAGGAACCGGCCCCCTTCCTCGGTCACGCTGGAGACACGCCCAACACTCACAGGGACACCGGGAATCGGGCGTCCGTCCAAGCGCAAGACCTGACCGGACAAGGCTGCCTTGCGTCCCTCGCTCACGAGCGGTGGAAGGCTCGAGAAGGGCGAAGGGGGCCGCTCGGTCGTCCATTGGTTCAGCCGTCCCTTGTCCGGGATCCATTGCTCGATCCCTGCGGGCTCGAAACCATCCAAGAGCTCGAGGACCTCAGGTTCCGACTGCGCAGGAGAGGTCTCGGGTACGCCCGGGTCGTGCAGGAAGATCGGCGCCATCCCGCCCTGCAACGTGAGGGCGAGGGTCATGCTGCCGGTCCGCTCGGCGCCGGGGTTGACCTCGATCGAGTGCGTCCCCGTCGTCGTGAGGGAAGCGTCGAGGGTCCCGCCGGACGTCCCGAACGAGCCCGACGCGATGACCGATCCCGCCGGGTTCTTGATCTTCACCGTCGAGTTCGTGATCGAGACGTTCGACAGCGTGAGGCGGATGTCCTGCCCCGAGGTGCCGCTGAACGTTGGGTAGGCGTTCTGGCCAGGTGTGAGTAGATCGACGGTGACCGATGACCCGCCGATCGTCATCGAGGGAGTAGGGTCCGCGGGCACGTCATACAGCTCGAGCGTCACAGTACCCGTCCTTCGTCCGACCGGATCGACCTGGAGCGAGTACGTGCCAGCGCTCGGCAAGGTCACGGGCTCCATGAAGTCGTTGGGGCCGGTGGCGTTGAAGACGAGATCATCTACGAGCCAGGTGTCGGGATGGCGGAGGTTGACGATCCCCGTTCCGATCGTCGAGTTCTTCGTGAGGAGCGAGACCCGTTGGTTCGCCGTTCCTGTGAAGGTGTAGTGCGCGCCTTGGCCGAGAGTCAGGCTCCCGGTCGAGACCCCCGACCCATCGGTCGTGATCTGACCCGAAACGTCGGTCGACACGTCGGAGACCGTGAGGGTAAGCGACCCGGTGACGGACGCGCTCACGGGATCGACGAGCACGACATAGGTGCCAGCGGAATAGGTCGGCGTGGTATCGAGGTATCCGGTCTGGGTCGATGAGACGATCGTCGAGCTGAGCAATCGACCGTAGGGGTCGAACAGCTTCACCCGGGCCTGGCCGCCGCTGAAGGTCGAGGAGTCCACGAAGATGCGGGCCTCCTCGGCCGAATCGACGAGCGCCATCGACGCGTGACCCGCGACCGTCACGGCGACACTCGCGGGAGTGCCGAGGGTGAGTCGTTGGATCGAGTCGATCTGACTCGCTATATACGGGGCCGGGGTCGTCGCATCGCTGAGCGGCGGGGAGGAGAAGTCCGCGGTTGAGGTCACCTGTCCGTCCGGCGTCTGGACGGAGATCTTGCCCGAGGTCAGGAACGGCGGAACCGCTATCGACAAGCTGGTGGACGTCGCTGCGGTGACCTCGGCTCTGACGGCGTTGATGAAGACGTTGTTCCGGGCGGGCACAGGATCGAACTTGGTCCCGGTGATCGTCACGGTCGCGCCGGTGGCTGCCACGGTGGGGGTGAAACTGGTGATCGTTGGCGGCCCGCTCGTATCTTCGGCGAACTGCTGGGTGCTCGTCGCCGAGCCTCCGGGGGCCTGCACGTAGATCGCTCCGTCGATCGTGCCCGAGTCGGGGATCTCGACCACCAGTTGCGTCGTGGTGGCTGAGACCACCGTCGTGGTCGTTCCGGAGGATCCCGCGAACTTGACCGTGTTGCTGCCGGGTGTCGAGCTGAACCCAGAACCGTAGATCGTGACTTTGCCGTCGCGCTTGGCGGACTTGGGATGCAGGTCGACGATGGTCGTGGCGGTCGAGCTCTGCCGGGCGATCGACAGGAGGTTGCCGGCCCCGTCATACGTGTATCGGGCGAGACCGTTCGTCTGCCCGGGATCTATGACCGCCTCGAGGCGGCCGAGGTCGTCGTACACGTAGGTGATGGCGTCCGCCGCGGTGATCGCCTGGCCGAACGGGGCGGGCAACCCGAGCACGCCGACGACGACAGCCAGGAGGCCCAACAGGAGGACCCGGAGTGTCCCTCGAGCTCGACGCGAGCTCGTCGGTCGGGATGGGCGGGGCGAGGTCACGAGTGTTACGGGTCGGACATTCTCACGGCGTGGCCAGGCGCGCGTAGCCGTCCCCTCTCGACTCGCCACCGCCTAGCCCCGCAGTGGGTGAGATGAACACCACACACCTCTCCTTCTGAGTTGTCAAACCCGGAAACGACCTGCCGGATCTCTTGTCCGGCAATCAACTTCCTGGAGCGTTGGCGTTACCGAGCGGTCGCGAGGCGTTGGTGGTGGTCGAGATAGTTCCGACCTCGAGATCCCAGGCGAGCTCCGGACACGCAATTACCGGCGGGATCGGAGTAGGGTCCGGGCTAGCCCCATGCGACCCCTGCTCCGACCCCAGCCGTCCAAGCGCCGCACTCACCAGCCCTTGTAGCCGTCAGGCGGCGTGTCGCTCCGACCCCACCAGCGCTTCCACTCTCGCTCGAACTCGACGAGCCGGGCGAGATCTTTCGCCTTCCACTTGAAGCGCGGCGACCAGTGCCGGTGCTTGCGCGTGTAGCGCTTGCGCATGTGGCCCCTCCCTCGTCTTGATGACGTAGGGAGGTCCACAAGAGTTCGAGGTAGTCCGGCACAGCTTTGAATCGTACTCCGGGACCAGGTCGGTTTGACAAGTGCGCAACGATGCGGTCCCATCAAGAACAGGGGCTAGGAACGGCATACAGGCAGGGAGGGATGCCGTCTTGGCTTCGTGGCGACCCCGATCTCCCGCGTCCCATCACGTCCTGAGGTCATTCCGCCGGCTCTTCACCGACGCGGGACGTTCGTCTCGACGCGCGCCTAGCTCGCATGGAGCCTCGCGCCACCGTGGGGTCGCTTACCGAGGCTTGTGCCTCCCTGCCGGATCGCCAGCGGGACTCATCGTCGTCTTTCGAACGGGGGTGACGGCGGTTGTTCTCCTGGTCTGCTCCTTCGTCGGCGTTGGTGCTGTTCTTGCTCAGGAAGCTTTCTCCACAGACTCGCTGGAGATCCGCTTCGTCGACGTTGGGCAAGGCGACGCTGCGGTCTATCGGGGTACGTGCGGAGAGATCGGCGTGATCGATGTCGCCAGCGGTGGCGCCGAGAGCGTCGCTGAGGAGATCCGCTCGATGGGCGGCGAGACGGTGAAGTGGCTCTCCGCTTCCCATTACGACGCTGATCACATCGGCGGCATTGTTCAGCTCGCCGACGAGTTCGCGATCGAGACCGTCTATGACCGAGGTGGCGGACGCGAGGCGAAGGACAAGCCTACCTATCACCGTTACTACGACTGGGCCGAGGGGACCGGGAACCACACCGGTGTCGAGATCGGTTCAACGTTCTCCTTGTGCTCAGGCGAGGACGAGGTCGTGTTCGAGGTGGTGTCCGTGGGGACCGACGGCACCGCAGCGGCAGGGGTCGCCGTTCGAGACGAGAACGATCGAAGCGTCTGCTTGGTTATCCGGTTCCGGTTCTTCCGCGAGTTCACCTGCGGCGACGCCAGCGGGCGGAGCAGGGGTAACCAGCGCGACATCGAGACGGCGATGGGGCCGATCGTAGGCCTCGTAGATCTCTTGAAGGTCTCGCATCACGGGTCCAAATCCTCGAGCAACGCCGCATTCGTTCGAGCCCTCTGTCCGTCGGTGTCGGTGATCTCCGTCGGGAAGAACGGCTACGGGCACCCCGATGGCCAGGTGCGAGACCGGCTGCGCGATTGTGGCGGCGTGTATCAGACGGAGGACGATCGAGGCAACAGGCGCGCTGGCACCATCGTTGTCACGACGGACGGGAACGACACGATGCTGGTTACCACGGAGCGGGACTCCGTCGGGCAGGAATACGAACTACTCGGCGCTACCTCGGAGTCCGGTGAAGGAGAAGGGAGGGTCCCCGTGTCCGCAGATATGGCACCGGATGCAGCGGTCATCCTTGTGTGCTTGGCGTATGGCATCGGCGTGTGGCTCCTCCAGCTCCACCGGGTAGTGCCTCCACGCGACTGGTTGCTGCAACGCATCTCCGATCTCCGTACGCGGGCCAACACGGAAGATTGGAAGGATCCAGCCGAGGTGGCCAAGAACCTGGAAGGCCTGCGGCGCTGGATCGACAAGCCATGGTTCCTGGTCCCGACCTCCCGGGTCCAGGCTGGATGGCGACAGGTCCACTCGATCGAGGACGCCCACGTGATTGAGCTGCCTGAGGCGGCCGTTGACGAGCAGCTCGAGACGATGCGTATCCGTCTAGACGCGATCTCAAGCGATGAAGCGAAGAGCCTGAAGAAGCGGATCGACAGCGCGCTTCGCGAACATGATGACGGCTCCAAGGAGCCGACCCTGCCCCAGAAGCGCGCGCTGCTACAGCAGGCGAGCATCCTCCGCCACAACGACCGCGATTCCGACCACGAGGACCTCGCGTCCTTGCTCGCGAAGGGCGTCTGGCTCACGATCCTCAGCCTGGCGCTGATCGTCGCGCTCGCGATCCTGTTCGGTCGCGAGAGCTTCTTCCTCATGGGTACTGCGGGCGCGCTCGTCAGCAGGCTGACTCGTGTCCTCAGGCAACGCCCGAAGGCAAACGACTACGGGGCTGGGTGGTCGACCCTCATCCTCAGCCCGGCGGCGGGTGCTCTCGCTGGCTGGCTCGGGGTGTTGCTCGTGGTCGCGCTCGCGGGGGACCCGTTGAACGTCTTGGACGATCGTTTCGGCGAGCTCTGGGATGACCCTACGGACGTGCTCGGTCTCGTGACGGCGTTCGTGTTCGGCTTCTCCGAGCGGTTGTTCGATCGGCTCCTGGAGACGACCACGACGCAGTTCGGCAAGACGCTTCCCAAGGAGCCAGCAGACAAGGATGAAGATGAGCGCACGGGTTCGAGTCCCCGCTCTCCGCGGCGAGCTCGTCCCCAGCCAGCCCGTCCGACGCCGCGCGATGCCCCTGGGAGCGACACCTCATGACCGACGTCGGGTCCGTGACGGGGTCTAGGCCTCCGAACGTGAGCGTTTCCTTGTCCGGCGGTGGACACCGCGCGGCTCTCTTCGGCCTCGGTGTCTTGCTGTACATCGCGGATGCAGGACGGAACCATGACGTGACCTCGGTCGCTTCCGTCTCGGGTGGATCCATCACGAACGGTTTCATCGCGCAGCGCTCGACCGCGTACAACCTCGCCCAACCACGTGAGGTATGGGATGGTGCCCGCGAGCTCGCGGGCACCATCGTGACCAAGGGCTCGCTCATGGGACGGCGACCATCGGCCGGCCTGCTAGCTGCGGCCGGCGCGCTGCTCGTCGCGGCATGGCTGGTCTTCTTGATCGATGTCCCGCTCCTGGCGCGCGCGGGGCTCTCGACCGCGCTAGCGATCGGCGCAGGGGCGATCCTGTCCCTCGCCTTCCGCGGCTGGCTCCCGAAGCTGTATGTCGTCGTCCTCCTGCTCACCTTGTCATGGGTGCTCGCGGGCCCATGGCTGATACCGATCGCGGCGGTGTTCCGACTCATCGTGTTGATCGCGGCGATGGCTGTGTGGATCACGATCGTCGCAGGACGCCGGAGCTGGGTCTGCGAGAAGGCGTTCGAGGCGGCCTTCTTCGCGCCAGGCGGGACCCCGAAGCGGCTGGATGCGATCCACCACGAGCTCGACCACGTGTTCTGCGCGACGGAGCTCCAGAGCTCTGAAGCGCTCTACTTCTCTGGCGGATTCGTCGCAGGGTACCGCTACGGGATCGCCCCGCCAGGGGACACGACGCTCGCCCAGGCGGTCCAGGCCTCCGCGTGCCTGCCCTTCGCGTTCACACCGCGGTGGATCCGGTACTCCAAGTTCAAGTTCGCGTTCCCGCTGCCTGACAAGCCAGCGGTGGAGGACCGGGCGAAGGACCCGACATTCCTCGTGCTATCCGACGGTGGCGTGTACGACAACATGGCGACCGCGTGGGGGACCGGATACGAGAACCGGGCCACATGGTGGCCGGACCTTAGGAGCAATGGGCGCGCCCCCGAACAGCTGGTCGTCGTGAACGCCTCGGCGGGCAAGGGCTGGCAACGATTCGATCGTTCACCGGTCCCGGGGAAAGATGAGTTCGCAGGGATGCTTCGGATAAAGGACGTGCTGTATGACCAGACGACCGCGCCCAGGCGTCGTGCGCTGGTCGCGGCGTTCGATCAGGCGGCTGCCGCGATCAAGGCCGCAGGAACCGACGAGGAAGCGCGGCGGCGCGCCGGGATCGTCGGGGCGATCGTGGACATCAGTCAAAGCCCGTACACGGTCCCGCTGTCCTTCAAGGGCAACAAAGACTGGCCAGACCGAGCGGACCGAGCCAAGAGAGCCCTGGACGCTCTCGACGCGCTCGGTACGAGCAAGGAGTCCTGGGCGAAGGACAGTCAGGACGACGCGGCCATCGGAACGGTCCTTCATCGCATCGAGGGCGAGGCCTGCGTCCGGCTTCTGCACAATGCGTACGTACTCGCCGCGATGAACCTGTCCGTGATCCTCGACTTCCCACTTCCACCACAGCTGCCGACCAGGGAACGATTCCGCGCGCTCCTCGATGGATAGGAAGGGAGACGACCGATGGTGGCCTCGAACTGGCTCCCGCGATCCGCTCCAACGCTTCGGGCAGATGCCACTTCGCCCCCCTGGAAACCGACGGTCGTGGCCGACCTGTGGACACCTGCCTTCCGGTACATCGTCGTGGATGAGCGTTTCGCCGACCTCGTCCAGCTGAGCGTATCGGCGTGGCCGGTCGTCGATGGGATCGGGCGGCTCCGGTTCTCCGAGGGTGCCGCCATCCATGCCCACGCCGATGCGGAGGCCCTGAGGCTCTACCTGCGGAAGGTCCGGCGACCAAGGCACCAGACGTCCCGGGAGCTCCGTGCGGGTGACACCTTCGGTGCGGCGGTCGTTCCTTCCTCGCTCGAGCATTTCATGCAGGAGGTCGACCGCGTCGACGAGCTGTGGATCGCGCAGATGAAGCAGCCGCCGGACAAACGTGGCCCTTGGTCGTCCCTCGGCCGCGCGCACAAGGCTCTGCTCGACCCCCGTACATGGGAGTGGCTGCGTCCTCCGGTCTACGACCTGACCACCGCGGCACGAGACGCAGCCAAGCTCGCGTATTACGGAGCGCTCACGGAAGGCCTTCCAGACGAATCGACGGAGCGATGATCCTTCCCGATCCCGTACCCACGAACCGACTGGCACCAGGCGATTTCGTGGCAGACGTCGATCCCGACGACCTCGTCTACTTCCTGCTCAATGTTGGCGACGGCGACACGCAGCTCGTCCTGCTTCCGGAGAACCGGGACATCCGGCAGGCGCTGGTCGTCGACGTCGCAACCGAGCGCAAGCTCCCCGACCTCATGGACGCCCTGGCGAGCGCAGGACTGTTCCCAGAGGGCTCCAGGTTCTCGGTCGTGGTCGGGACACACCCCCACGAAGACCACATCGGCGGGATCGCGGAGTTCATCGACCGGTTCGGGGAGCTGGTCGACGAGTACTGGGAGCCCGGCTACTACCATCCGACGACCGCGTTCTTCGAGGCGATGCGTGCGCTCGAGGACCGTGGGATCAAACAGCTGCAGCCCACGAGCGGGACCACGCGGTTCCTCGGGACCGGCAAGGTAACGGTCCTCGCGCCGGCGATCGGCCTGAGGAATCGCTTCGACTCCTACGGCATCGAGATCAACAACGCCTCGATCTCGATGATCGTCGAGGCTCCCGCCTCCCGGTTCATCGAGCGCAACAACGAGCGCGAGTACATCAGGCGACCGACGACGAACAGGCTCCTTCTCGGGGCGGATGCCCAGACCGTGTCATGGGGTCAGGTGATGCAGGACTTCCCGCATCTCATGCCGGACAGCTCACCCGTCGCCAAGTACCTGCGCTTCGCGCTCGGTTCTGATCCCCTCAAAGCGGATGTGTTCAAGATCCCGCACCACGCGTCCAAGCGTGGCGTGAACCTCGAGCTGATCGAGGCCGTCGAACCGAAGATGTGCCTGATCTCCTCGGTGGGCGGCGGCGGCAAGTACAACTTCCCCCACGCTGTCTCGATGGAAGCGATCCGGGAAGCGATGCAGGCGATCGGATTCACGGGCGAAGATAGGGAACCGGATCACGACATCGGCATCCATCACACGCACGGCTTGGATGAGGCGGGTGGCGTGCTCGGTTCGATGGCCCTCGTCATGTCACCATCTGGTCGCAAACGACATCTCTGGCGCCTTCGAGACGACCGTTCGACCTCGATCAACCTCGCTTCGGCGGTGTTGGTGAAAACGCCGGAACGGCCCGCGCGGTGACGGCACGCAGGCAGGGCAGCCCGAAAAGACACCTCTCGCGTCCTTCCGCGGGAATGTTGCAACTAGGTTTCTGATTGGGGAGAGCGGAACCATTGGTGAGCGGACGCGTGCAAGGGTTCCTTCCCAGCACAGCAGCCTTCCGCTTTGCGAATTCGTTCCCGGTCGTACCGCTACGGCAGATCGGAATCCCGGGTGTCATAAGCCTGCCGATCGGCGACGCGTCGAACGGCCTATGTGGAGGCATGGTCTACGCCGTTCGCGACTACTTCGAAGCGGGCCTGGCGCCGCCATCCCTCGCCGCACCACCGCACGAGGGACCTCTGTTCGATTACCTTGTGGACCGACTATTCGACAGCTTTGACCTGCCTTTCGGCCCAGCTCGATACCTCCAGTTGATGTCTCCGCTGCTCCCCGATGGCGAGACGCTTTGGACTCGGCTGGGATGGGCTCCCCACGGGCGAACGTGGCGCACGGTGAGGCAGGAGTGGCCGATGGTTCGGCAGGACATCGATTCTGGCCACCCGAGTCCGCTTGGCCTCGTTCGGGTCCTCTCCAGTGACCCCTTCGCGCTGAAACAGAACCACCAGGTCTTGGCTTATGGATACGACGTCCTCGATGGTCGGCTTACCTTGCATCTATACGACCCGAACCTGCCCAATCGCGACGATGTCAAGCTTGCCCTGTCGATCGCGGAACCCACCCGTCCCGCGACAGTCTCGTCATTCCCGGCAGGGCCGCCGGTCCTTGCACTATTCCGGACCCGATACCTAGCCGCTCCTCCACCGTGAGCTACACTCGCGCCCCCAGCCTTATGGGTCGAGAGGCAATCCGCTTGGAATCGATTCGCTATCTCAATGCCTCACTCACCCAGAACCTGGCCGAGAACGAAGGCTGCCGTAGGAAGGCCGACCGGCGTCACTAAGGGAAGCAAACTCCCATAGTTGTAAACCCAGGTCCGCGAACTCGATATGGATTCCATCACCTTGCCGAGCTCCTGGCTTGGCGTACTCGTGAGGCGCTCGATGAACACTGCCAATCCGTCGTCGTCCATCCGCACATCACGAGCGAGCTCGCGCCCTGCCGCTTCGAGGAGTGTCCGCTTCGTCTTGAGCAAAGTGCTGTGGATTGCATACTGCGGTGCAAAGAGGATGGTGAAAGCGATGACACTCAGGACGATGACGAGAAGTACAGATCCCGGAGTCGCGGTTGGCCGGAAGAACCAGATGAACATCGACACTCCCGCGGACCAACCCAAGCACAGCATGAAGCCGAAATCCGCAAGGGGACGAAGAAGAGCCAGCGCAGCGGTAGGTACGGGTATCACTGGCTGCCTCCGCAGCTGGAATACGAAGAGAGTGAAAACCACGATGAAAGTGAGCGCGCTCGTCGTGAGAATCAGCACTGGGACGGCATATGCGAGGACGATGAGGTTCTTCGCCCACAGGTTTGGGCCAGCGGATGACCACGCCGGCGGGAACCAAGGGAAATCGCCGATTCCGGTTGCGTACCAGACGTAGGCGAAGCTCGTCAGGATCGCGATCGAAGAGAGCGCCACTTGCGGCCGCCAGTCCAGCAGTCTCCGAAGCCATCTGGAGGCCGTGTTGGAGTATTGCTGGGCGTTTGGCTGAAACGCGGTCTCGATTTCCTCCAAGATCTCGCAGATGCGTCTTCTGCCCCAACCAACATACGCCCCGGTCCACATGATCCCGATGACACCGACATACATTGGAGTGGTTCCGAGATACTCGGGCGCAAAATCGATAGCCCATGCGATGGCCAATCCGACGATGTATGTCGCAATGCCGAGCATCACAGACGTCAGTACGTAGGACTCTCCAAGGACGTTGAAGTACCAGTCCAGCCACCACGAAGCCGACTCGCAGAATCCCTCATTACGTTCAGCGCCGATAACGGCGCTCTTCGCCGGGTGGCTGGATGTCGGATGCTCCCCAGAAGCGGCGCGATCAGGATCCCGTTCGGGTTGGTCATCGCCCCGCGACCGGTGTCTTCCAGCACCTGCCTCTCGCAAGTCGCCCCCTTTCAGCGGGCGGTCCAAGACGCGATGCTACCCGTCCCGATCTGCACGAGAGTAAGCCGCGGACCTGCAAGATCGGCGGCATCACTCTCCTCGCTGCGAGGTCGCTTCCAGGGAAATACCGGCTGTAGGGCATCTGACTGAAAATAGCTCGTGGATCGTGTCATCCCGCCGCCGGTGCGGACATATCAGAATAGGCCGCGATCTAGATGCGGTGCGCCGTTAGTCCAGTTTGGTCTGGCAGCTTTTCGTTGCGATGTTGCCAGCCCTCGATGTGGAAGCGGGTGATCCCTATCGATCCGGAGGAGAAGCAGTTAGAGCTTAGGAAGCTCAAGATTCAGCGGAGCCAGGTCGTGGTGTCCCTCTTGGGGCCACTGATCGCTGTTTTTGTCCTTTGGTTTTCGATCAGAGGTGACTTGGCAGCGGCGCGAGAGGCCGCTGAGAGGGAGGCCGTTCAGGTCGCCGCGGAAACAGGGGAAAGGTTGTGCGTTCCCAACATGGAAGGCGACGATGAGTTACTGACGTCCAACATCCTTGCTCAACTCGACTTGGATACGTTCTGTGAGAAATTCTCAGCGCGTGCTCCTAGCTATTCTGTTCAGAGGGAGTTGATCGCTCAGCTCGTCGACCACCCGAAGGAACGCGAGTTCATCATCTCGATGTGGAAGGTGGTCTACGAAGAGGACGCGTGGATCGATCAGATCGAGGAGGGGGTTTGACGGAAGTGCCGAGAGCCTTCGATCCTCGTCGATCTGGTTTAGTCGCTATGCTCGCATCATGAGCGCGGCCGACACCGGTGCGATCATTGGAATCATCGTCGGAGCTCTCGTCGCGGCGGTCGGGTACGTTTGCAAACTGATTGTTGAGACGGCGAAGGCTTGGCGAGCCGAGCGGGCGCAACACCTCGCTCAGCTGCTCCAGCTTCGAGCCCTGCTTTTGACGAGCCGGGCGGTTTAACGGAATGAGACAAAAGGAAGGAAAGTGTCGCACGCCCGAGGAGCTCCACGAAAAGCAGCAGTGACCGACCTCAATTCACCTGCTAGCGGCGTGAGATTCTCATTCGCAGAACGTCAAAAGCAGCAGGGCGAGCCCGCCACGCCGATTACCGTCGCCAGCCCTCCCTACCCCAGCGC
>CAYYRT010000022.1:0-10562 GCA_964474055.1 uncultured Acidimicrobiaceae bacterium
GATCGCCGTCCAGGTTCCTGACGCCTCGACAGTTCTGGTGGCGGTTGGCGGCGGTGGCCTGATCGGAGGAATTTCCTCCTGGTTCAGGGGTGAGGTCAAGGTCGTCGGAGTGGAGACTCAGGGGACCCCGTCGCTGCACGCAGCGCTGGCCGCCGGCCGACCCATCGAAGTGGACGTGTCGGGGCTGGCGGTCAGCTCGCTTGGATCCAACAAGATCGGTGAAATCGCGTGGGAAGCGGTGTCGCAATGGGTCAAGGGGTCGGTGCTGGTCAGCGACGATGACGTTCGGGCGGCGCAACGCTGGCTCTGGAATGAGACCCGTCTGATCGCCGAACCGGGGGCGGCTACCACCGTCGCGGCTCTGTTGAGCGGGGCGTACCAACCCGCACCAGGGGAGGTTGTGGTGGCCCTGGTCTGCGGCGCCAACACGGACCCTGGCTCTGTGATCTAGAGGCCCTGCAAATGGGGCGTTTGCTAGTTCAGGCCGGCGATGCGTAATCGGCCGTTGCGAGATCGGGCGCTGGAATAGCGGGAGCTCGCAAAACCCAGAGCACCGAGAACATCGCCCCCGACACCGCGGCAGCCATGGTGATCAGCAATCCGATCCCGACCGAGGCAGCGAAGGGTCGCCCGAGATGGGTGACGCTGTCCCACACGTCAAACGCCACCCAGGCGGTCAGACCAAAGAATCCGAGGGCGGCAATGCGCAGGAACCGGGCGGGGTTCTCCCGGCCGAGGTAGGCAATCATCACGACGAGGACGCCCGTGATGAGCGTGAAGACGCCATCGCCATCTGTACCCGTAAACGGAAGATCGGAGCGAACCCATCGCAACAGACTTCCGGCGATGATGAAGAGGCCAGCGACCCCGACCACGATCGCGTCGGCCTTGGATGGTTGTTGACCCATGAATCTCCTGGAACGGCGGCCAAACCCTAACGCCTACTTTTTCGGCATCCGTCAATCATTCACAAGAGTGATTCTGGGGGTCTACTGATCGTCGTCCTTCCACGCAGGATCGTTGTCCCACTCGAGGTTCCGCCGTTCGGCCGTTTCCAATGCCTTGGCTGCTTCTTCCCGGGTTGGGTAAGGACCGAGGCGCACCTCCGCCCTGCACCCATTCTCCGGTTCGACTTGCTTGTGGTCGAGGCAATAGAACCACTGCGAGTTCGGCTCGGTCATGTCTGGTTCTCCTCGTTCCTGGACGGACGGGCATAGACCATTTCGGCTTCCATTCTGACGCGACGGCAGAGCTAGCCTCGATGAAGCGGCAAATCGGCAGGCACTCCATGTCGGACGAACGTAAGCAGACGGCGCGGATTCCTCCCCGGTGGTTCGTTCGCCTCGCCTGGTCCATCCACCGCGGTTTGTATCGTGTCACTGGCGGCCGTTTGGGGCTATGGCGTCCCAAGGGCAACCGCTGGGGCACCATGCGACTCACCACCACCGGGCGTCGCACCGGCCAGGAACGGAGCGTGATTCTCGGCTACATCGAGGACGGTCCCAACCTGGTCACGATGGCGATGAACGGCTGGGCCGATGATGAGCCTGCCTGGTGGCTCAACCTCCAATCGCATCCCCTCGCGAGCGTCAACCTCGCCGACGGAACGCGAACCGTCAGGGGACGGTCGGCAGAGGGAGACGAACGGACGCGACTATGGGCCCGGTGGTGCGAAATCGATAAGAAATTGGATGGGTATGCGGCCCTCCGGTCCGGGGAGACCGCGATCGTGATCCTCGAGTCATAGCCTGAGGCATGATCCTGTTCTCGTCTCGCCCCGATCTTCGATCTGGTGCGATCGGGAACGAGAAATCACCGCGATTGGGATACCCCGTTCGCGTTAAGCGCTTTCGTCGTGGGCCCGGAGGGAATCGAACCCTCAACCTTGGGATTAAAAGTCCCCTGCTCTGCCGGTTTGAGCTACAGGCCCCAGGCCCCAGGCCCCAGGCCCAGGCCCCAGGCCCAGGCCACAGGCCCAGGCCACGTCCCCCCGTAGGACACAGATTAGATGGCGTGACAGCGAGGTCCTTGGGTTCGGCTCTGGGATCAGCTCTGGGATCAATGAACCGCCGGCTCCGTGAACCTCTACAGTTTCGTCGCCACTGCGCGAGCGGTTCCATGCGAGCCTATTGAGGGCGAAGGAAGGCGGTCGATCGCGAACATGTTTTACCACCAGGGATCCAGGAGGCTCCAGGATCTTTTCGACAGCCGCAGGCTCGCCGACCGGGTCGAGGAAAGGGATCTCCACCGGGACTTCAAGGACTGGGAGCGGGACTTCGTTGAGGCGGCTCCGATGTTCTTCCTGGCCACGGCAGATACGGAAGGACGTCCCGATGTCTCCTACAAAGGAGGTTTGCCGGGCTTCGTCCGTGTGGTTGGCCCGCATGCCCTGACCTTCCCCAACTACGACGGCAACGGTATGTACATGAGCATGGGGAACATCCTCGTCAATCCGAACGTCACCCTACTTTTTATGACCTGGGGCAACCGCCCTCGGCGCTTACGGGTCCAGGGCACTGCTGGCATCATCAATGATGAGAAGCTCGTCTCGCTTTACCCGGGTGCCCAGTTTGTGGTCCAGGTCGATGTCGAGCGGGTCTTCGACAACTGCCCCCGGTATATCCATCACCTGGAGCTGGTCGAGTATTCACGTTACGTCCCTGAACCGGACCGCGAACCGCCCGTGCCCGAATGGAAATTCGACCCCGCTTACCGGGAAGTATTGCCTGACCGCGACCTCACCCCCGAAGAGATCGCTGCCCGCGACTCTCGCTAATTCGGTACTCGGGTGCCTGTCGCCACTACAAGGGACATGGCACTACAAACGAAACCACGGAAGCCCGACCCGCGTTCCAGGATCGGGGTGTTCGCGTTCCAACTTTGTTGCCGGCTGTGGCGCAGAGGCAGTCTTGAGGCGGGTCGGTCGAGTTCTCAACCAATCCCACAGGCCCGGGATTGGTTGGAAACGCGGTTGAAAACTCGGTCAAGTGCCGATTGTTCCCGCCGTGAGGGACAGGATAGGTGGGGGGGTGAGGCTCCAGACAGGCTATGCGACCTGGCCGGATCTACGATCGGATTTGTCTCGACGTTCCCGAACACGCGCGGGCCGCTCCGGTGACGAGCTCCGGGCCCGACGCGGAGGACAACCCATGAACCGACCCCTTCCCACCATCCGACGCCGCCACGCACGCACCCCGGCGACCATCCTGCTGATCGCCATGGCCGCCGCGACGATGGCGGCATGCGGCAACTCTGACGGCGACGCCACCGCTACCCCGGCCGATTCGATCACGGTGCCAGTGACCGAGTCATCGACCCTCGCCCTGCCGCCAGAACCGCTGGTGCTCTACGAGTGGTACCCCGCCGGGGAGAGCACGAAGACGATCATCGTGTCCGACGACGAACTGACCGCGCCTCCGGTAAGGGTGGTCCCGGAGTCTGACGGCGACGCCGTCCACTCCAGTTGGTCCCGCGACGGCTCGCAGTTCACCTGGGAAGTGCTGCGCAGCGACGCGGCCAGCGTCTGGACCGCAAACGCCGACGGATCCGACCCCGTGGAGCGGGTGGTGTGCGAAGCGACGCCGTGCGTCCAGATTTCATATCCCGCGTTCTCGCCCGACGGTTCACAGCTCCTGGTAACCCGGTTCGACATCGCCGACAACGGCGACTGGGGACCATCTCACCTCGTGGTCGTCGACCTTGCGACGGGTGAGCAGACGATCGTCGCGTCCACTGAAGGCGGCACGACGTCGTTCTACTCGGCGAGCTGGTCACCAGATGGTTCGAACGTGGCAGCCCAGCTTGAGACCTACCCCGATGCCTCGCAAAGTACGAAGACGGGGAGCACCATCGTGGTGGTCGACACCGACCCCGCCACGGTCGATGCCCCGGAGCCAGTCACCGATCCGGCACTGTTCGCCGGCTATCCGCGGTGGCACCCCACCGACGACCGAATTCTTTTTGCCTCGTGGGACCTTGACGGGTTCCAAGGCGACGAGCAGTCACAGTTGTACACCGTCCGCTCCGACGGATCCGGCCTGACACAGATCACCAACGTCGACCACACAACCACGTCGCGCCGCCCCGGAGAGGCCAGTTGGACACCCGATGGCAAGCGGATCATCGCATCGGTGGGTGTCGTGGAGGGCGGACGGGTTGTCGACGTGAAGGTGTCATGGATCGACCCCACGAGCGGGTTGATCACCGAGACCGCTGCCTCCGGGGCTATGCCCGCACTACAGCCCTGAGCACCACCCGCGCGGGACACCGCTACGGGGGTGGTCGTTCAATCGTTCATGTCGTAACGATGTCGGAACGGCCGACCGTTAGATAGCGCTGGACAGGAGAAACAGCAACGGCACCCACAAGGTGGACCTCGACTCGATTAACAGCGGTTGGCATCCTGATTCTGGTGGTGGGCGCCTCGGTCTATGCGGAGGGGATGCAGATCTCCCGAGGCGAGCCTGATCTCCTTGGCCAAAGGTCGATCGGGCTCGGCATCGCCGCCTTCGGGTTGGTGGGGGCACTGCTTGTCTACAGGCGTCCCGGCCACCGCCTCGGTTGGTTGCTGGCCGGAATAGGGATATTGGCGCTGCTCGGAGGATCGGCCAACGAGTATGTGCTGGCCGTCACCCGGGCTGGAGGCTCGTCCAGCGACCTTGTGGCATGGCTCGTTTGGTTTTCCAATTGGTTCTGGTGGCCGGTGGTCGGTGGAGTCTTTGTTTTCTTGCCGCTCCTGTTTCCGGATGGACGGCCTCCCACACCGCGCTGGCGGTGGGTGTTGATCATCGGCATGTTGGCGATCCTCGGTTTGGTCTTGGCATCAGCCCTCCAGGAGCGGTATACGTCCACCATCCTGGGTGAAATCCCCTCGATCGAGAACCCGCTGGGAATCGTGGGTTTGACCGATGCGGGAGGGGGCCTCCTCTACGAGGTGCCTGCTTGGATCATGCTGGCTGCTTTTGTCGGCGCGGTTGCCTCCATGACGGTGCGGTTCCGGAGATCGGTTGGCGTAGAGAGACTCCAGCTCAAATGGTTCAGCTACGCGGTCGGTTTGATGTTGGCCTGGACCCTGTTGGGAGAGGTTCTCTGGCAAAGCGTCTTGGGACACGATGACCTCCTGGGTGGCTCGGTCTTTCCCTTCGGGCTGCTTTTGACCCTCATCCCGATCACGATCGCGGTCGCCATCTTGCGCTACCGGCTGTATGCCATCGAGCGGATCGTTTCCCGCACCGTTTCCTACGGCCTGTTAGTGGGGTTGCTCGCACTTGTGTATGTCGGTGGCGTGTTTGTCGTCGGGTCGATCCTCCCCGGAGCACAGAGCGACCTGGGAGTGGCCGCCTCCACGCTGGCGGTGGCCGTGTTGTTCACCCCGCTGCGCCGCCGGATCCAGAGAGCGGTTGACCGCCGGTTCAACCGCAGCCGCTACAACGCCGAGCGGGTGATCGAAGAGTTCGCCAGAGGGCTTCGGAACCAGGTGGACCTGGGGGAGGTCTCCTCTGGCCTCCGTCTGGTCCTCGATCGAACCATCCAACCGGTTACATCACAGATTTGGCTACGGAGCCAGCCATGAGCGGTTCTATCCGCCGCTTGGTCGTCCGCCATCCGGTAGCGGCGTTCCTGGTCATGGTCTACGTGGTCAACATCGCCGTGGCGTTGCCTTCGCTTCTGACCCGACGAGACCTGCTTCCGTTCGGTTTCGCCCCTTACGACCTGTTGGGCCATATCGTTGGGTCCGCGCTACCCGCCTTCCTGGTGGTGGCAGCAGTCCATGGTCGGGACGGTGTGCGGGACCTGGTTCGCCGAACGTTGCGGTGGCGGGTCAAGGTCCGCTGGTATCTGTTGGCGCTCTTTTTCGTACCGGTCGCATCGGTTCTGGCCGCTACCGCCCTGGTGGGCACGGCCCCACTGGAGGCGTTAAGGGATAAGTGGCCGCTGCTGTTGACCTTGGTCTTGCCGTATCTGCTGTTTGCCCTGTTTTCCAACCTGGCCGAGGAGATCGGCTGGACCGGGTTTCTCTTCGACCGGTTGCAAAACCGCTACGCCCCGCTCAAAGCCAGCCTGATCGTGTGGGTGCCCTGGGCCCTGTTTCATTTACCTGGTTTCTATGAGGAGACCGGCTCGGCCCCGGGAGCCCTTCTGCTGCTCGGCCTCTTCGCCATCCCCCAACTGTGCAGCCGGGTGTTGGTGGCATGGCTCTACAACAACACCAACCGCAGCGTGTTCCTGGTGGGTCTGTTCCACGCGGCTTTCAACACCACCACCGGACCCTTTACGCGAGAGTTCATCCCTGCCACCGCCGAGGATCAATTCCTGATACAAATCGTGGGCATCATCCTCGCCGCCATCCTCATCGCGGTCTTCACCCGGGGCCGCCTGTCGTATCGACCGGTGGCTGATCACGCGGCCCCGGTCATAGCCGGCGTCTAACCTCCACGACCAAAGGAGACATCGACTTGGCTACGCAATCACAGCCCTACCCCGCCCGGCTGAACATCGATTATCCCGAGAAACTGGACCGAGCCTCCACCTTCTTCCGGCTCATTTGGGCCATCCCGGTGCTCGTCATTCTCGCCTTGCTCACAGCGACCGCCAGCGACACCGTCACTGTGATCACTGAGGGCGGCGAGGTGGTGTCCAGGATCACCACGACGGGCTTGGGGATCACCGGCGGGCTGTTCCTGGCGACGATGCTGATGATCGTCTTCCGGCAGCGATATCCCCGCTGGTGGTTCGATTTCGCCCTTGCTCTCAACCGGTTCTCGAATCGGGTCGGTGCATATCTGGGGCTTCTCACAGATAGATACCCATCGACCGAGGACGAGCA
The DNA here is from genome assembly GCA_964474055.1 of uncultured Acidimicrobiaceae bacterium. GTDB lineage: Bacteria > Actinomycetota > Acidimicrobiia > Spongiisociales > ZC4RG35 > JAICND01. The sequence continues at coordinate 6,827 of CAYYRT010000022.1, forward strand.
ATCGGTGCACCTCGAGCTCGATTACCCGAATGTGGAGCAGGACTTGAGTCGCTGGATGCCGTTGGTGAAATGGTTGCTGGCCATTCCCCATTACCTCGTTCTGGCGGTGCTGGTTGTGGGAGCGATCTTTGCCATCTTCATCGCCTGGTTCGCCATCCTCTTTACGGGCCGCTACCCCCGGGCACTCTTCGACTACGTGGTCGGGGTGGGGAGATGGGCCCTGCGAGTAGAGGGCTACGCAACTCTGCTGATCACCGACCGGTATCCACCGTTCAGCCTCCGCTGAACCTCTCTGAGCAGGCAGAACGCGCATTTCGCCGGTCAGCGGTGCCCACCATCGGGGCTCATGAGTTGATCGAGACTTGGTGGGTGGGTTTAGTTGCGGTTGCCGTGTCGATCCGTCGGCCGGATATGGGGCGGGGCTTGTGGCCGGTAGGAACCCGCCTCGATAGCGGCGTCGATGGCGGCGATGTCAGCAAGGGAGGTTGAGGCCAGTTCTCTGGTGAGGGCATCCTGGGTCCGCGCCCAGATGTCATGGACCGGACAGGTCTCATTCCAGTCACACGGCCCATCGCGTAGGACGCAATGGTCGAACGTGGCGGGTCCTTCGGCGGCTTCCACAATTTCGAGGAGGCTGATATCGCTCGGATGTCGGGCCAGGCGATACCCTCCGTTCGGCCCGTGGCTGGCTACCAGCAGTCGCTCGGCGACCAGTCCGGCCAGGATCAGGGTGAGGGTCTTGTAGGGAATTTGCATCTCGGTGGAGATCTGACGGGCTTGGCGCAGACCGGTCCCATGGCGGCGCCCGACCGAGATCATCGCCCTGACGGCGTAGTCGCCTTTTCGTTTGAGGCTGAGTTGCATCCCGAAAACTCTACCCCAAACTAAGCAGGCAACTTAGAATTCCTACGACAAGACAGAACTCCAATAATGTGTTAGAGTATGCGTCACAAGCAGCTACATATGAGGAGGAACTCATGATTACTACTGCAATCCGCCATTCAGTCTCGGACTATGGCAAGTGGAAGACCGTGTACGACACGTTCACCCCGACATCCGGAGGAGCGAAGTACGCGAGAGTGAATCGCTCGGTGGACGATCCCAACATGGTGACCGTTGTCGCCGGCTTTGCCACCCTTGAATTGGCGAAGTCATTCATCAACAACCCGAACCTTAAGGCCAAGATGACCGAAGCCGGCGTCGTTGGCACCCCGAGGATCGAGATCAACGAAGAAGTCGAGTCGATCTAGTTCGAAGCGCTGGACCGAGGCCCCCTGAAGGACATCCGACAGGGGGCCTTTCCATATGCGAAATCGTCGCGTACCCCATCGAAGACATCGTTCGGGGCGCGCCAATGAGTGTCAGGTGGTAGGGACTTATGGCCCTGACCCGATCGGCCGGGTACCAATACCTTCGCTCGAAGAGTGTCGACTAGCAGTTCCTAACAACGACTGGCGAATGAGCCGGTTGGACTTGCCGTTCGTGCACTCCCCGACTGCGAAGGAGAGAACTGATGCGAATCAGGAAAATCGGGGCGGTTGCTGCGGCGATAGTCCTCTCGGTGGCTGTTACGAGCTGCGGTAGCGACAACTCGACCGGCTCAACTACGTCAACGACCGAAGCGCCTGCGACCACGGCGGGACCGGCCACGACGACCACCGAGGCATCGACCACCACCGAGGCACCACCTGCCGTAATGCTTGACGCACCGTTGGTGAGCGGGTTCACGGTGGACGGCGATCCGTCCGAATGGGCGGATGTGCCCTCCCTGGCTCTGACACTGGAGCCGATCGGGGGCGCGACGCTTGAGACCAAAGACGTGGTCGTGAAGGTCGCTCATGACGGCACGAATGTCTACGTCCTGTTCCAGGTCGAAGATGACTACAACTGGAACCTAGGCGAGGATCTTCATCTGACCTCCGGGGTCGGTGTGCAGTGGGCAATCGACCCGAGCGCGGGTGGCGCCATGGGCGCCACCGACGACGACCAAGAGGCGTCGCTGGGCATGGTCGACATTTGGCACTGGGAACTCGAGTGCGCGGCTGGCGTGGTTTCCGGCGGCACGACCTCGGGCGCTGGCGAGGGCAGCGATGCCGGAAACGACGACGCCTGCAACTTCGATGACGAGTGGGCGACCGATCCGGAGACGCGTGAGGACGACAACGGTGACGGCGCCGAGAACTCGCTGACCGGTTCGTGGAGCCACTCGGATGCGACGGCTGATGCCGCCGGTACCTGGACCTTCGAGATGAGCCGTCCACTCGACACAGGCGATTCCACCGACGCGGCCTTCGCCGCGGGTGAGACAGGTCTCATGGCTCTCGCGTACTGGGATGCAGATGCCACCGCCGAAGGATGGGAGAACGACGGCCATGTCCAGAGTGCCAATTTCGGATGGATCAATGTCACCTTCGCCGGCTAGGCGCGAGCGAGATTGACCATCCCTGGGTGGTTGCCGGATCGCCGTTAAGGCACCCGGCAACCACCCGGCACCTGGGCGAAATACCTCACAGAAAAACGAGCGATTCATGTCGACACATGGCTCAGGCGACGGAAGACTTGCGATGACGCTGGCAGCGGTCTCCCTCTGGTTGCTGGGTGTCTGGGTCTTCAGAGAAACCTTCCAGCTAGCGGCTCTACTCGTGATCGGGTTGGCCGGCGCCATCGTTTTCACATTCCTGCATCGGCGCACTCTTCGCAGCCAAAATCGTGGCAGCCCTGAGGCCGTCAGCCGTCCGGCATGCTCTGGCGTCCAGGCTCACGGCACGCTGGCTCCACCCGTCGAGGCGGTCGCCTTTACTCGCCGATCGACATTGAAGCTTCTCGGCGCGGGCGGGGTGGCGTTGGCAGCACCACTCCTCGGCTTGTCGGCTATGACGCCCAGCGAGACAGCGACCAGTCACGCACAAGCGTCCGGAGCAGGCAGGCGGGTGCGGCAGTGGGGGATGATCATCGATCTCCGGCGCTGCGACGGTTGTCAGAGCCAGGGCACTGCACCTAAGTGCACACTCGCGTGTATCGAGGGTCACTTGGCACCAGAGCCCATGGAGTGGATCGAGGTCTTCGAAGCGGAGCTGGCAGGCGGCGGCACCCAGTTCCTCCCGACCCCGTGTTTGCAGTGTGAGAACCCGCCATGTGTCAACGTTTGCCCGGTTGCGGCAACCTTCTCGACTCCCGAAGGCGTCGTGGTGATCGACGAACCGCGCTGCATCGGGTGTCGCATCTGCATGGCGGCTTGCCCCTACGATCGCCGCTTTTTCAACTGGGGCGAGGCCCCCATTCCCCCCGAGGCCTTCCTAGCCGATTACTCCGCCGACCATCAGGTTCCGGCCAGGACGGGCACCGTGATGAAATGCGATTTCTGTGTGGACATGGTGCGAGGCGGATCGCTGCCGATGTGCGTGCAGGCATGTCCGCAGGGCGCCATCTACTACGGCGACATGGAGGAGGATATCGCCACCAACGGCCTCGCGATGGTCGGGTTCCGGGATTACCTGGCGAGCAACAACACCTACCGCCTCAAGGAGGAGCTGGGCACCAAGCCTCGGGTGCACTACATCCCCGGTCACGGCGAGGACGTTGGACGCGATCGACACACCAAGGGTCGGCTCGCCACCGTCTGGCCCTGGATCGAGCGAGCGAAGGGGGCGGTGACATGGGGTCGGTGAGCAACGAGCCGGACACGACCAGAGGTACGTGGGAGGATCGACTCGACGAACGAGTCCTAGCACCGGCC
>CAYYRT010000023.1:0-5372 GCA_964474055.1 uncultured Acidimicrobiaceae bacterium
GTACCCGACCGCTTCCCCTGTTGCCGGATGGGACCGCCCAAGTCTTGCCGACGCCCCCCGAGCTGGTTGATCGTCGCCTGCCGACTCCGGACCTGCTTCCCCCGCCAGCCGCCGATCAGTTCGAGTTCACAATCCAACCCATCCCCGACGATGTTCTGGCCCGCTCCACCTGGAGGGAGGGGTGCCCGCAAGACCCCGAGGACCTTCGCTATCTCACTGTCAGCTTCTACGGGTTCGATGGGCTCTTCCACACCGGTGAGATCATCGTCGACGCCGGGGAGGCCGAGGACATTGTGGGGGTGTTCGAGCAGATCCACGCCGAGCGGTTCCCGATCGAGGAGATGCGGGTCATCTCCCGGGAGGACCTCGACGCTCCACGAACCGGGGACGGCAACGTCACCACCGGGTTCGTCTGCCGGCCGGTGGTCTACTCAACCTCCTGGTCCGAGCATGCATATGGGCGGGCGATCGACATCAACCCTTTCCATAATCCCTATCGCCGTGGTGAAAGGGTCGTGCCGGAGCTGGCCAGCGCCTATCTAGACCGGGACGATGTCCGGTCGGGGATGATCGCCGAGGGAGACGTGGTCACTGCCTTCGCCGAGATCGGATGGGGTTGGGGAGGGAACTGGCGCACCGCCGATGACTGGATGCACTTCTCTTCCAGCGGGCGTTAGCCCAGACTTTGCCTTCGCCCATTCAGGATCTGGTGCATATTGTGGATAAGGTATCGTATATACCAAGCTGCGCATTTCATATGTTAGAGTGAGGGCGTGCGACGCACATCAGTGGAGCTCGACGAAGGCCGGCTCGAAGAGGTTCAGAAGGTTCTGGGGACGTCCGGCGTCAAAGACACCATCGAGCGCGCCTTCGACGAGGTACTGAGAGCGGACCTTCGGCGGCGGTTGGCGGACCGGATTCGAAGCGGTCAGGGGATCGACCGCGGCGCTGAGGTGTTAGAAGCCAGCCGCCAGTGGCAACGGTGACGTTGTACTTAGCCGACACCAGCGTCTGGGATCGATCCCACCATCCAGCAATAGCCTCAATCTGGCAGACCCGGCTCGGGGAGGACGTGCTCGGAACCTGCGCACAGGTTCGACTCGAGATTCTCTACAGCGCCCAATCGGGGAAGGACTACAACCGCTTGGCAGCAGAACTCATGGCGTTGCACCAGTTCCCTTGTGGACGTGAAGAGTTCGATCGAGCTCTCGACATTCAGCAGCGACTTGCTGCCCGCGGCGCGCTTCATCATCGGAGCGTCAAGATTGCCGATCTCATCATCGCTGCCTCCGCCGAGTCGGGCGGTGCGATCGTCTGGCATTACGACGAGGACTTCGATCGAATCGCCGCGGTCACCGGTCAGCCCAGCGAGTGGGTTGCGCCTCGCGGATCGTTGTAACTCACACCGGGGAATGACTCGACCATCTCCTCACCGATCGGTGATTAAAGCGTCCCCGCGTCTCTCGCCAAGCGAGACACTGAAGCGAGTAGGTTCCGGTCTCCCTTTCAAAACCGATGCAGCTTTCGAATAAGCACCTGGCGACTTTCACCGCGTTGGTCGACACCCTCCTGCCCGCGGTCGATGGGGGTGGTTCTGCGTGGACAACGCCTGGCAAAGACCTTGGGCTGGCCGAGCGCCTGCCTGAGTTGTTTGGGCGACTCCCTCACGATCAGAACCGGGCCGACCTCATACGGTTTCTCGGGCTGCTCGACTCGACAGTCGGTGGAGCCCTGCTCTATCGAATGCCATGGCGCTTTTCGGCTCTGGCAGTAGAGCGACGGACGGAGGCCTTTCGGCGTATGGAGAGCCACCCGGTCGGACAGATCCGGCGAGCGGCTCGAGCAGTGAAGACCCTGGTCGGGTACCTATGGGTAACCACCGACGACCCGACCGTGCGGCCGTCGAGTTGGGACGCCATCGGCTATCCAGGCCCGGACGGGCCCCCACCTCCCACCGCCAAACCCCTCCCCGTCACGATCATCGCCATGGACACCACGATGTCATGCGACGTTGTGGTCGTGGGGAGTGGGGCGGGGGGCGGCACCGTCGCCGGTGTGTTGGCCGGAGCGGGTCTCGACGTGGTCGTGCTGGAAGCGGGCGGCTACCACAACGAGGCTGACTTCACCCACCTCGAGTCCGACGCCTTCAACCGGCTTTACCTTGACGGCGCCCTCAACACCACCGCCGATGGCGGGATCCTGGTTCTGGCCGGCTCCACCCTCGGAGGCGGGACCGTAATCAACTACACCACCTCTTTCGACACCCCGCCTGAGCTGCGGCGGGAGTGGGACGCCGAAGCAGGGTTTGACGAGGTGTTCACCGGCGAGGCGTACGCCGCCAGCCTGCAGGCGGTGCATGCCCGTCTCAACGTCAACACCGAGCACGGATGGCCGTCCAACCGCGACCAGCTGATGGAGAAGGGGCTGACCGAATTGGGCTGGCATGTCGACGCCATGCCTCGCAACGTCGATGGCTGCACCGAAGCCGATTGTGGTTATTGCACGATGGGATGTCGGATCGGCGCCAAGAGATCGATGACCCAAACCTTCTTGGCCGATGCTTCCAGCCGCGGGACCCGGCTGATCACCGGCTGTGAGGTCGAACAGGTCCTCAGTGAGGGTAGGAGGGCCACCGGGGTCGTTGCCAAGGTAGGAACCCACCGTCTCAAGGTGACGGCGAGGGCAGTGGTTCTGGCCGCCGGGGCTCTGCACACCCCGGCGATCCTGCTCCGGAGCGGTCTCGGCGGCCCGGCCGTTGGACGATATCTGAGGCTCCATCCGGTCACTGGGGTGTGGGGTCGATTCGAAGAGCGGGTCGACCCCTGGACCGGCACTCTCCAGGCCCGCTACTCGGACGAGTTCGCCAACCTCGACGGGGCTGGATATGGGTTCAAGCTGGAAACCGCCCCCATCCATCCGGTCTTTCCGGCCGCGTTTCTTGGTTGGGAGGACGGGGAGTCTTTCAAACGGGACGTACTCGGGCTGGGTCACCAGACCGTGGCCGGGATTCTTCTCCGCGACAAGTCATCTGGAAGGGTGGTTCTCCGACGTGACGGGACCCCGATTTGGAAGTACGTCATCTCCCGCTCCGACCAGGCCCACGTACGGGAGGGAGTGCGACGGGCGGCCGAGGTATACGCCGCCGCTGGCGCCAAAGAGATCCTCGCTTCCACCATCAGACCGGTGCGATGGCGACCCGGCAGACGGGAGGGAATCGACCGCTTCCTGGAAGAAGTTGACGCCATCGGCTACGGGTCCAACCAGACGTCATATTTCACCTTCCACCAGATGGGCTCGGCACGGATGGGAGCCGACCCGGCCAGATCGGTGGTGGGACCCGCCAACCAGGTCCACGGCACCGCCGACCTTTACGTCATGGACGGCTCCTGTTTCCCCACCGCGTCCGGGGTCAACCCGATGCTGACCATCGCGGCTATCGCCCATAGGGGGGCAACCTTGCTCGCCGGGCGTCTTGTACGGTGATGATGTGATGCTAACTGACATGATGATATGATGCAGCATGCGCACCACAGTGACCCTCGATCCTGACACCGCCGACATGGTTCGGCGGCTGATGAAAGAGCGTGACCTCTCCTTCAAAGAGGCGGTCAACGAAGCGATACGAGCTGGACTGGCCAAACCCAAGGCGGGCCGTCGGTTCGAAACTAAGACGGCGAAGATGGGATCCCCGCGGGTAGCTCTTGATCGTGCCCTGTCTCTTGCAGGTGAGTTGGAGGACGAAGAGCTGGTCCGCAGGGCGCGGGCCGGCAAGTGAACCTGGTCGACGCCAACGTTCTGCTTTATGCCGTCAACTCAGACGCCGACCATCACTCCGCCTCGAGGGGCTGGCTCGATCGGGCGCTGAACGGCCATGAGGATGTCGGATTTGCCTGGGTGGCGTTGCTTGCGTTTCTCCGCCTCTCTACCCGCGAGGATCTCTTCCCGCGGCCCTTGTCCCGGTTGGAGGCTTTCGCTCGGTTGCGGGAGTGGCTGGCGCAGGCACCGACAGTGATTCTCCACCCGACTCCACGCCACGCCGAGGTGTTGGAGGGTTTGTTGGCCGCGGTCGGCGGCCGAGGAGGCAACCTCGTCAACGACGCCCATCTGGCGGCGCTATCGATCGAGCATGAGGCCACGATTGTCAGCTTCGACAACGACTTCGACCGTTTCCCAGGCGTCACCTGGCACCTGCCTGGCTAGACCTCCACTTCAATGGGCAAACGCCGCGTTGCGTGACACCTAGGGTGCTCCGTTCTTGATCTTGGAGGTCCGCTTTGACCAGATATGTAGTCGACCCCAGCGTTGTCCTTCATCTGGCGGCCTCGGGAACGGAAGTTCTGGTGGAGCATGAGCTCCTGGCGCCAACCCTCCTCCGCTCCCAAACCCTGTCGGTTTTACACGAGGCGGTGTTTCGTGGTGAGATCGCGCCGGAGGTGGCCCGCGATCAGCTCGCTCGTATCGGCCGGATGTCGATCAGGCTCCTGGGGGACGCGGTGCTTCGGCGACGGGCCTGGGAAGTGGCGGATAGGTTGGGATGGGCCACCACCTACAACGCCGAGTACGTTGCGCTCACCCAGCTACAGGCAGACGCTTTCATCACCTTGGACGAGGAATTGGCCCGCAGCGTTACGGGGATCGTCGCCATCGCATCGATCGAAGACTTGACCAGATCGGTTGCACACCCGGCCGGTCGGTGAGCGGTCCCGGGTGGGCGAATTGGGTCACAGCGGGCTTTCTGTCCCAACAGGGGTCTAGTTTTGGATTGTGATGCAGCCCCTCTTCCGGACAACTTTCGATCGACTCGAGTTGGCAGATCGGTTTCCGGCCAGGTTCACCAACCCCAACAAAAGAGCATTCCTTGAAATGGTCGAGGGTGCTCCGATCCCGGGAAGCATCGACGTCGCCCGGTGGGCACCCGTGCCGCTTCTGGAGGCGCGATCTGGGTGGCGGCCTGAACTCGTCACGAAGGTCGGCTACTTCACATACGACTCGGACACAGAGTCGAAAATGCACTGGCATCTAAACTTCGCCAACTTCGACCTCTTCTCGGCCTATGCCGGCTCGCTCCTGGCTCAGGACGAGATGCAGGTGCTGGAGCATCCCGACCTCGCCCGGGTTCGCCATGCGCTCCAGGCCGAAAGGCTGTCCACCCTCGTCACCGACCGGGCAGGCCCGACGCCCTTCACCCTCACCGGGGTGCCCCGCCGGGGTGCCATCGAGACGGCTCCGGGCCTCAACCGGCCGGGCGGGCTCTACGGCAACCGCTTCGCCGCCGCTTCCGTTGATCAGGTGCACGCGGCCACGACCGTCATCGAGCCTCCGACGCTTTCGAACATCGTGGCGATCGAGGCACCGGCCTATGGGCGTAGGGA
>CAYYRT010000024.1:0-5132 GCA_964474055.1 uncultured Acidimicrobiaceae bacterium
GCGAGCACCGGTTCCTCAGGCTGCCCCGGCTCGCCCAGGCACCGAATCACGCGGGCCAGACCGGCCATGAGGGAGACGCGCGGCGTGAATCCGAGTACTTCAGCCGCCTGGGTCATGTCCGCGACCATCCGACGCGGTTGAACCTGAGGATGGCGCGAGACCCCGGGGATAGCGGTCGTCTGCATCAGGTCGGCGAGAATATTCAGCACGTCGCCGATGCTAATCATCTGGCCGGAGCCCACGTTGATCACCCGGCCGCCCGCCCGCGGTGCCCGCCCGGCCGCCAGTGTGGCCGCGACCGCGTCGTCCACGTAGATGAAGTCCTCCAGGCTCCGCTCGTCCTCCTCCACGAACGGACGGCGTTGCTGGAGAGCCTCGATGAGGTTCCGAATGAGCGCGTCCGTTCCCGTCTTCTGGCGAGGGCCATACACGCTGAAGTACCGAAGCACGACCGTGTCGAGCTGATGGCGCACGTGGAACGCCCGGCAGTAGCTCTCCGCCGCGACCTTGGATGCTGAGAACAGACTCGCCGGTCGCGCCGCGGTGTTCTCCGACACCGAGGCGGTATCGGGGGTTCCGTAGACGGATCCACACGAGGCGAGAACGACCCGCCAGACACCCTCCGTCAACGCGCCATGCAGGACGTTAAGCGTGCCGTCCACATTGACGGAATGAACGTCACCCGGGTCCATCGCCGACCCCGCCCGCCCCGGCAGCGCAGCCAGATGGAACACGTACTTCACGTTCCGCAGCGCCTTCCGGAGCAACTCTCGGTCGCGGATGTCCCCGACGATGACCTCGAGTCGGCTGCCGTTGGTGGCTCCGTTCCGCAGGTGCCGACCGGCGGCCACCTGCAGGTTCACCAGGGATCCCGTCGACAGATTATCCAAGACCCGCACCGCGACACCGTCCTCGAGGAGACGCTCCACGAGATGAGACCCGATGAGGCCGGCGCCACCCGTGACGAGTACTGTACGCATCTCGATCTCAGAGGGTGACGATCGAAGAACAGGTGGACTTGAATGCCCTGAGGGCGTTCCGGGTATCGACCACCAGCGCGGCGCGCCTCGCAATCATGCCGTAGTCAAAGGCGGAGTGGTTCGTGAGGACCAGCACGCAATCGGCGCCCGCGACCACGTCCTCCGTCGCGTCGACCGCATTCAGCTTCACGCCGTTGGCCGACACCTCCGGCGTGAACGGGTCCGCGTACGAGACGTTCGCTCCCTTGCGAACAAGCATCTCGATGATCTCAAGGGCAGGGGATTCCCGGACGTCGTTGACGTCCGCTTTGTAGGTGACGCCGAGGACGAGAACCGCCGAACCCTTCAGAGACTGGCTCCGGTCGTTCAGCGAGTCGCCCACCAGGGTAACGACATGCTCCGGCATCGCCCGGTTGATCTGGTCGGCTAGGGCAATGAACTGCGCCTCGTAGCCGGTGAGCCTCACCTTCCAGGACAGATAGAGCGGGTCCACCGGGATGCAATGCCCGCCGATGCCAGGCCCCGGATAGAATGGCATGAAGCCGAACGGCTTCGTCGCCGCCGCCTCGATGACTTCCCACGGGTCGACGCCGATCTTCCGGCAGGCGAACGCCAACTCGTTCGCGAGAGCGATATTGACGCTCCGGAATGTGTTCTCGAGAAGCTTCGCGGTCTCGGCCACACGCGGGCTCGACACCTCGAACACCGTCGACGTCACCCTCCGGTACAACGCCGCGGCCAGCTTGGTGCACGCGGGCGTCACACCACCCACCACCTTCGGGATATTCGCGGTAGTGAACCTCTTGTTCCCCGGATCGACGCGCTCGGGCGAGAAGGCCAAGAAGAAGTCTCGGCCGATCACCAGGCCATTCGCCTCGAGCCGCGGCAGGACGACCTCCTCCGTGGTTCCGGGATAGGTCGTGCTCTCGAGCACCATAAGCTGGCCGCTCCGAAGATACGGCAGCATGTTCTCCAGCGCCGACAGGATGAAGGAGATGTCAGGCTCTTTGGTCTTCCGCAGTGGCGTGGGCACGCAGATGATCAGAACATCACTCTCGCTTACCGCGGAACAGTCGCTCGATGCAGAGAGGCGCCCCGACGCCACCAGTGGCGCGAGGACGTCCGCGGGAACGTCCACCAGGTAGGACTCGCCCCGATTCAGCAGGTTGACCCGCTCCAAATCGAGGTCCACTCCGCGAACCTCGATCCCCGCCTTGCCAAGCTCCACGGCGAGGCTGAGCCCCACGTAACCGAGACCGATGATGCTGACACGAGCCGTACGGTCTTCGAGCTTCTGCAGAAGAGTTTCGTTCCACACGAGAGTGAGTCCTCCGTTCTCTCTGAGCCGCACGGGCTTAGGAACCATAGTAGGCGCTGTACCGCTTGTAGTAGCCGTTCAGGTGCTTGATCGGTGCACGGTTCAGTACAACCCCCAAGATAGGCGTTCCGGCGCGCTCGATGATTGCCTTCGTCCGCAGGAGATCGCGTGGCCGCGTCTCGCCGACCGCGGCGACGAGCACAATCCCGTCCGCCGCCGCCGCCATGTAGAGGTTATCCGGGATCAGGAGAATCGGCGACGAGTCCAGGAGCACATAGTCGGTTTCGGCGGCCATCTCACTCAGAATCCGCGGCAGCCGGTCGCTACCGAGTCCCGTCCGTGACAGCGCGGACAGCGTACCGCCGCGTGGTGCGAGCTGGACATGCTCCGTGATACTCGTCATGGTCTCGGTCAGCTTGCTCGTCCCCGCCAGCAGATCCGTCAAACCCTTACGCGTTCCCGTATTCGTGATGCGATGCAGGCTGGGCCGGTGGAAGTCGGCGTCCGCCATGATCACCCGCTGCCCGACCTCACCGAAGGCGAGACCCAGATTGAACACCACCGTCGACTTGCCCTCGAAGGGCAGGGCGCTGGCGATGAGAATGCGCCGCATCGGGGCCTCGGCGCCGAGCATCTGCAGCTCGACTCGCAAGCGTCGGAAGGCATCCACGAAGAGTTGATAGTCCTCTTGGCGGGCGTGGCCATCCCCGTTGCCGGCGACATTCGGCAGTTGCGACTCGACTCGCGGAATCGTTGCCAGTATAGGAAGGCCGGTGATCGACTTCACGTCGACCTCTCCCATGATCGGCCGGTTAAAGTACTCGGCGGTCGCCGGAGCCCCGAGCCCGATCACGAGGGCCAGAGCAATCGCCAGGCCGACGAACTGCATCCGTCGCTGATTCGGCGCCGTCGCCGGGAAGCCCGGGGGGTCGATGACCTTCACGACGTTCATTTCTCCCTGCTCCCGAATCCGGGCCGCTCCCAGCTTGTCGGACAGGAGCGTGCTCAGCTTCCGGTTCGTCTCGACCTCGGACGCCAAACGACGGAACTCCAACTCGTCCTTCGACAGCCCGGACAGATCGCGCCGGAGAGCATTGGCCTGATCCTTCAGGGCACCCTCTTGTGCGCTCAGGGAGACCACCGACGTCTCGAGCGCGCCCAGAATCTCGGCGACGGCATTCCGCTCGTCCGCGGGAATGCCGCCGATGACCGAGCCAGTCACAGCTGAATCCTTGACCGCGTCCCCCAACTCGCGTTGGACTTCAGCAATCTGTTGAGCCAGCGAGCGGACGCGCGGCTGATCCTCCGAGTAGCGGACCCGTGCCTCCACCATCTGCGCCTCGAGGCTGGACAGCTTGGCCCGCAAGCGAGCGGCCGTCGCGGGGTTGATCGTCGGCGCCGCAGGCTTGGGGGCTGCCTGGGTCGCTGGCATGGATTCGAGCTTGCCCTTGAGCGCGGTCAGCCGGCTCTGGCTGATGCTCTTGTTCGCCTGAACTTCGGCCAGCGTGGTCTCGATCTGAGACAGACGCTGCGCCGTCTCCGTGCTCTTGGTGGGAATCTGGACTCCGCCCCGCGACATCGTGAACGAGCGGAGAGCGGCCTCACTACGGGTGAGCGCGTCGGCGACCTGCGTCGTCTGCTGGGACAAGTACTCTCTCGTGCTCTTGGCATCGTCCACGTTGAACGATCTCGTACGAGCCAGCAGCACCTCGATATAGGCGTTGGCGATGTCCAGGGCGATCTGCGGCTGTGATGCGTCCGCCTGGATCTCCACGAGCCCTGAGCTCCCGGCCAGGCTGAGGAACTTGACCCGATCGCGACGTAGCTCGTTGAGGGCCTTGCGCTGGAAGCTCGGGACCGGAGGCTCCTGGCCGCGAAGGCGGCCTACCCAATCCATCAGATCGCCAAAATAGTCCCTGCCGTATGGACTGTGAACGAGATCGTCGATCGCCGACTTCGGGAGGGCCTCGACCACGGAGGCGGCCAGCAGGCGACTCTGGAGGATCGCCAGCTGGACCGGCAATGGCCGGACGGTCGTGAATTCCTGGAACACCGGGGCCCGGTCCACCTTGTTCTCGATGAGGATGGTCGAGGACGTCCGGAAGCGCGGGGGCTCCTTCGACAACACGTACGCGGCGGGAAGGAGGAGCGCCAACGCCGCCAGAGTCGTCAGACCGATCCACTTCTTGCGTCTGGCGAATAGGGAAAGCGCCACCTGCTTGATCGCCGTTTTAGTGTCCATCAGCAGCCAATCTCCTTAGCGTCATTGTCTGGGCAGTGCATTGTCAGCGACCCTTAGCGAAGAGAACGACCTGTACGGTGTTGAGCACGATGAGAAAGTCGAGGAACAGAGAAAGATTCTTGATGTAGTAGAGGTCATACTGGAGCTTCTCGAGGGCGTCCTCGACGGAAGATCCGTAGTCGTGCTTGACCTGGGCCCAGCCGGTGATGCCCGGCTTGACCGCGAGGCGCTCCATGTAGTACGGAATCTGCTTCTGCAGCGTAACCACGAACTCCGGGCGTTCGGGCCGAGGTCCGATGAAACTCATGTGACCCACCAGCACGTTAAACAGCTGGGGCAGTTCGTCTAGACGCGTACGGCGGAGCAGGTACCCGACACGCGTGACCCGTGGATCCTGCTTGACGCTCCATACCGGCCCCGTCTCCTTCTCAGCGTTCTCGCCCATGGAACGGAACTTGTTGAGTATAAAAACGCTACCGTTTTGCCCGAGGCGGGGTTGCCGAAAGAGGACCGGGCCCGGGGACTCGAGCTTCACCGCGATCGCGGCCAATACCATCAAGGGTGCGGCGAGGCAGAGCCCGAGCAAGGAAAC
>CAYYRT010000025.1:0-5101 GCA_964474055.1 uncultured Acidimicrobiaceae bacterium
GCGTCGGGCGACACGTTCTTCATCGACCAGGGCACCGCGGACACTCCCGCACGATTGGCATTCGAGCAGGCGCTTGACTCAACGGCGCGCCAGTTCCCGAACATCATGCGCCAGTCCTCGCGCGGCGGCATGGCGCGCAGCCTCGACATTCTCAACCGTGAGTTCAGCGCAGACCAGTCGATTCGGAGGGAGTGATGGTCGACCCTTACGCGGCGCTCGTCACCTACCTGCGGGCGACGTCACCGCTGCGGACGCTGTTGGGCGGTGCCTACGTGTTCACGCCCGAGTTGCCCGAGACGCGATCGGGGAACACCAAGAACGTTGTGTTTCGCAACAACGGTGGCCGCACTTTCGAATACCTGCGAGCTCAGGACTTGCGGATCGGGTTCCGCTGCTACGGCTCGACGGCTGCTGAGGCGCAGTCGGTGTACGGCGCTCTGTATGACCGGCTGCACGACACCAACAACTTCATCGTCGGCACCGTGGGCTTTCATGGTGCAACTGAGGAGGTGCCAGGGGTATCGCTGGAGGATCCGGTGACCAACTGGCCCTTTGTCTTCGTCGTCTACTCGATCCGAGTGGCGACGATCCCCGTCCCGTCAGCGTAGGAGAACCGATCCATGGCAGTCACCATCACCCCGGAGGAGCTGTATTTCGGCTCTCCCACCACCCTCACCTATGGTGGGGTCGACGTAGGCGGCACGACCGAACCGCCTACCGTGTCCATCGAGGTTACCGAGGCCAAGCCCGACTTCCAGAATGCCGCTGGGCCCATCGAGGGCACGTCGGTCATCACGGATGTCCTCGTCAGCGTGAGTCTCCTGATGAATCAGATGACGGCCGCGAAGTTGACATGGGCGTTGCCCGGTGCCAGTGAGGTCGCCGGAGTCATCACCTGGACCGCCGGCCGCGTGCCATCGACGGCCTACAAGGATCTCGTTCTGGTGGGACAGGGGCTCGACGGTCGGATCATGACCGTCACGCTTGAGAACGCCCTGTCGGCCGAGAGCATCAGCATCCCCTTCAGCAAGACTGATTTCGGTGGCGTGTCAATGCGCTTCGTAGCGCACTACGATTCGACCACACCGCTGGAGGTGCCGTTCAGCATCGACTTCAGCGCGGGTTCGTAAGTGTCGGCTCCTACGCCACTGCGACCGGATGAGGAAGTTGTCGGGGCCTACGTCTCGATGACACTGGGCGGGCAGGCATTGCGCCTGCCCGTCCTTCCGATTGCCGCGAACCGTCAGTGGACGGCTCACCTGGCCCGCGAAGTCCGTACCAAGCTGACCGAGGTCGGCCCGCTGAACACCGCTGACGAGGTAGCGACCGAACTCGCCAAGTCGGCCGAAGTGATGATGGACCTCCTCATCAGCTACGACGCTGCTGGTGCCCAGGCCCGTGAGTCCGATCCTCAACTTCCCGAGCGGGAGTGGATCGACACCCACGCCACCGACACCGAAGTCTACGAAGCCATGAAAAGGGTCACGGCAGCGGCCTACCCTTTCGCGCCCGACCTCATCAGGATCGTGCCGGAGTTCATGCCGATGATCCTGCAATCACTCAGCAGGGGAGTGGCAGCGGCGACGGTAGCAGTCATGGCCTCGTCGCGGTCTACGAATTCTGCGCGGCGGAGTACGGCTGGTTCCCGCAAGAAGTCGAAAGTCGCCTGACCGACGAGCAACTCCACCGCTTCGTTGAAGCCGCGGTAGACCGCCGCCAGAAGGTGGCCGACGTCGAGCTTGACCGGCTGACCCTGGCCGTCAACACCGGCACCCTCATCACCTATGACCGCGCAGCCTTGAGCCGCTGGCAGTCGCGCCGCCGTGGCCCGCAGACGCCAGCTCAGTTCCGGTCGACCGTGGGCCGGTTGGCCTCGATGTTCCCCGACAAGATCAAGCACTAGGAGCCTGCCGTGGTCGTCGTCGCCGATGCGTCCGTAGCAATCAGGGGCGACCTGTCGAACTTCCATCGCGACCTGCGTGGCGCCGAAGCTCCGGTTCAGTCGCTCGGGCAGAAGCTCAAGGGCATCTTCTCGCCGGCTAACATCATCGGAGCGGCGGGCGTACTGGGTGTGGCTGTGGGCGTTCGCCAGCTCGTCAGCTATGCGGGCGACGCCGCACAAGCATTCAGCGACCTCGAGCAGACCGGCCGCACGGTGGATGCGGTGTTCGGTGACTCGGCTGACACGATCACCGAATGGGGAGAGCGAGCTGCCGAAGCCGCCGGGCTGTCCAAGCGCGAGGTCAACGAGGCCGCCGCGGTCATGGGCCAGACGCTGCTCAACATGGGCTTCGGCGCCCAGGAAGCTGCCGACAAGGTGGTGCTGCTCCAGCAGCGTGCGGCCGACCTCGCTTTGGCGTTTGGCAAGGATCCGCAGGACGCCATCCTGGCCATCACGGCTGCCATGCGCGGTGAGCGGGACACAATCGAGAAGTTTGGTGTCAGCATTCGCCAAGCCGATGTGAACTCCCGCATCTTGGCGCTCGGGTTGGACACGTCCACCGCAGCAGCCAAGAAGAACTCCGAAGCCATCGCCATCCTCGACATCATCCTCAGCCAGTCCGCCTCATCGGCCGGACGGTTCGCCGATTCGCAGGACGATGTGGCGGTCAAGCTGGCGCAGAACCAGGCCCGTATCGACAACATGAACGCCGAGATCGGCAGGGCTGTTGCCAGCATCCAGCTCGGCGCGGCCAAGGTTGGCGAATTCGCAGGTAGCGAGCTGGACAAGTTCGCTACTCATTTCGGCGACAACATGCAGACCATCGACCAGCTCGCTCAGGAGAACGGCGTCACCTGGGACGAGATGCAGCAGACGATTATCACCGCCATGGAGGCGAGTGGCCAGTCCTTCGAGGAAGTGACTGAGGGCATGGCCGACGATGCCAAGTTGGCCCGCGCGGCGATTGCGATGGAGATGCCGCTGGCCATGCAGGCGATGCAGGACGCCATCGAACTCGGCGGCCCTGTCGTCGCAGCCGAGATGGGCAAGGTCGCAGGGATGCTGCCCTCCGAGATCAGGGCACGCATTGACGAGATCAGGCAGGCAGGCGAGGACACGATGGGGCCGGATGGCCTTGCCGGCGGGATCTTGGCGGCGCAGCAAGAGCCGCTTAACGCGATTGATGAGCTGATTCACGTCATGGAAGTATCGCTGTCAGCGGCTGAGCAGATTGCCGAGCTGACTGGCGAACGTTCCGTCACGGCTCTGACCACTGGCCTCAACTCACCGGAGCTCGTGGATCGGTTGGCGGCCAATGACGCCTACGCCAAGATCATCGAGCAGTTGAATGCTCTCGGCCCCGCTGGACGTCAGGCCGGGATTGCTTTTGCCCTGGCTCTCGGCATGGGCATAGATGAGGGCGCCAACCTGCCGACCACCGGAACCATCGCGGCGGCTCGGCGCCTTGCATTGGGCATCCGTACCCCGTTTCCTTCGAGTGAACCGACGGATCCCAAGTCTGCGTTGCGAGGGTGGACACATCTCGGCGCCGATATGGTCAAGCAGCTTACCAGTAGCATGGATGGCGAACTGGGCACCGCGTCAGCCACAGGTCGTGCGCTGGCCGGTGCCCTCGTTCCGTCTGTTGGGATGGCACACGGTATATCCCCGATGCCGACGGCGATGTCGACGCTTCCCTCCAGCCCGACAGGCGGCAACACCATCACGGTGCAGATGATCGACCGTGTTGAGAAGCGCACGGTCGAGGACATCGGTTATGGGCTTAAGCGGCTGGATGACCTCGGCAAGTTGCCGGGCAGCCGGCCAGGCACGGTGCATCGATGACTAGCCCCGTTGCCGTCACCGACCTGACGTTCAGCGCCACGGACATCACGGACCTCACGGGCATCATGCTCGAACGTATTGACCGTGGAGGGCCGGGGACGCTCGCCACGGTCGCAGGCAGTGATGACCCGCTACCCGGCGCGGATGGGGTGTTCCCACGCAACCGCCGCAAGCGCACTCGCATGATCGAGCTGGCCGGCTACGTGTTCGGAGTGGGGACGGACGCGGAGGACCAGATCGCCGACTTCTGGAATAACCGTGTGGCGCTCGAGGCGCTGTTCACGCCCAGCACGCGCGACGACATCACCGCCACCCTCCGCAACGGCTCCACCTATCGTATCGAGGCGTGGCCGGTTACGGTTGACTATGGCCCGATGGCGCCGTCCATGGCCAGTGTGTCGATCGTGCTTGAATCCACCGAGGCAGACTGGGAGCTTGTCGGCTCGTGAGCGTCATCGAGCTCGACTTCTACGACGGCGACGACCCGCACGGCACAAGCCTCGGCATCCTGACCGACGCCGAGTGCAGCGCTATCTCCCTACGCGTCGCGCTGCGTGGGATCGGCGCGGGATCGTTCAGCATCTCGCGTTCGCACCCCTCTGCGTCGGCGACCCTGATTCGCAAGGGCAACTACGTCCGCGTCACCATCCCTTCCATCCAGATCGCGCCTGTGTGGGCCTTCTGGCTATGGGAGGGCACGTTCAACCTGCTCGATAGCCAGGGCGACGACACGCTCACCTTCTCCGGGCCGGGCCCGCTGGGCATCCTGCGTGACGGCATCCTGCACTCGGAGCACTTCGCCCCGGCACAGCCGTTCCGCGGGTCGGCTGACAAGCCGGGCCTGTACTGGTGGCTCAACGAGCCGTATGGCGCGATCCTGACCCGCATCATCGAGGAGGGTCAGAACGAGCCGGGCACGCCGCTGTCCCCGGTCACCATCGATTTCGACCGCGACTTTGACTCGGCGACGGTGGCATGGCCCAACATCGACATCGAGTACCAGCAGCCCATCCAGTCCAACTTGCTCAAGGTGTTCGAGGATCTGCGCGACTCGGGCGACATGTTCGTTGTCTCCGACCCTGACTTGCTGGTGCAGGCGTTCCAGACCTACGGCACCGTCCGCACTTCGGCCACCTTTGCGGCTGGCAAGGTGCGGCTGACCGACACGAACATCCTGACCGGCCTGTCACGCCGCATCCACGCCACCAACGACGGCACCCATCTCCTCACTCGCGACAAGGACGGCTCGTACTCCGCGGAGGTGCATCCTGCCTATACCACCGGGCGGGGACGGTGGTTGTCGCTGGACGTGCC
>CAYYRT010000026.1:0-10461 GCA_964474055.1 uncultured Acidimicrobiaceae bacterium
GTTCCTCTCCTCGTTGCTCTAAGAAATCGATCCGGCCGTATCAGCCGAGATCGCGTTGAAGTTCGTTACTGCCAAACAGCTCGAAACGGCTTGCGCAAATGCGTCTGGCGCAACCGGATCCTGCGCCGACATGTTCTGCGCCGCCGGGGACCGCAGGGCCTTGGCCCGGTCAAGCCCTCCGCCCCGATGGGGCTGCGGGCTCGCGCAGCGCACGCTGCGCGCCCGGCGGGTGACCGGGCCACGGCCGCCTGCGGTGATCGGCAGATAAGTCCGGGAGGCGGACAGGGCCTCGCCGGCAAGTCCGACCGCAGCCGGCGTCCGCGAACCGAGCTCGCTGGACTTGGCGGCGGGGGCGCCTGCGGCGCAAACAGCAGCAACGCCAGAAGGCGCAACAGATGCCGGAGCTATGGGTAGGCGATTCAAAGCACTCTCTCCCCGAGCCACTCGATCCGACCCCTTTGGCTTCACTGCCACCGGCCCTTGCCGGCGGCCGATGAAGACGGCCTAGATCGATACAGCTCAGGGTCAACCATGACATGACGTGTTTATGTTTGTCAAGCGGCAACCGTTTGAGGGCGCGACCCGCGTCTTCGCCGGAATGCCAGGCGGGATGCGGGATTGCGCCGGCTTGGGCGGATGCGTCGGAGGGCGCCGCAGCCCGCCGGTTCGAGCCTTTCGGGCGGTTCAAGTCGGTAACCATAGAACGAGTGGTGCCCGACTATGTATCCGCAACCTTGCCGGGCTCAGGCCCATGAAGTCGTCGAAGAAACCGGGCGGTGTCGGGAAACCGAAGGCCGGAACGGGGAAACTTTCGGGGTGGCCGGTATAGGCTGGGCCGGCCCCGCCCACAAGACAGCAACCGCCCCACCCCAAACCCGCCCGGTGCGACAGCGCCAGGTCGATCCCAAGCACTCGGCCCGGTGCATATACGTAGGCGGATCCTCTGTAACAAGGCCGTCGCAGAGCCCGCTCGCGGGAGTGCCGGGCGCTATCGTGTTCTGCATGACCGCGAAGGAGAAGATCCTCGAAGTACTGCCACGCTGGACGGAGCACGACGCAGAAGTCGCGCTGCACGCCGTCGAGGCGCAGGCCGACCCGGTCGTGCGTCGCCTCGACAACGCGCCCTTGGAGGACGAGGAGATCTCGCCCGAAGAGGAGGCCGCCGTCCAAGAGGCCCGCGACGAGCTGGCCGCAGGCGCAGCGACGATCTCCCACGAGGAGATCAAGCGCGAGTTCGGCATCGAGTGACCGACGCTCGCTGGGAGCTGCGCTACGCGCCACGAGCGCGGCGGGATCTGCGTCGCCTCGACCGACAGATCAGGACGCGCGTGATCCTCGCGCTCGACCGACTCGCCGACGACGACGAAGCCGGCGGCGTCAAGCGCCTGAGCGGGTCCGACGAGCAGCGTCTGCGCGTCGGCGACTGGCGCGTGCGCTTGCGGCGCGACGCCCAGACCCACACGATCACCGTGCTACGCATCCTCCCGCGCGGCCGCGCCTACGACCGCTGAGCCCGCGGCGGCGGTCGCGGGCTGGACGGGGCGGACAACGGCGCCGGCGTCGGACGTGGTGACGCCAAGTGGGCGCAGGCCTAACGGCGACAGCCGACCGCCAAAGCAAAAGCGGGACGCCGGCCAAATGGCCGGCGCCCCTACCCCTGCGACCCTGCCCGAACTCAGCCGCGCGTGGTGCGGCGCTTGGCCGCGGCCTGCTTGCGCTTGACCGCGGCTTTGCGCTTGGCAGCACGCGCCCGGTTGGCCTTGACCCGCCGCACACAGCGGCGCATGGCGGGCTTGGTGTTGGTCCGCTTGCGACACACCTGTGCAGCGGTGCGACGCCGCGGACACGGCTTGCGCATGTTGACGTTGAAGTCATGACGCTTGCCGTTCTGACCATCCATGTCCGCCTCAGCGACCTGGCGGCCCGCGGAGCACAGGTTGATCAGGCTCCTGCGCGTCCTGGTGACCGCGACGATCCCGTTGCGCCCGCCGCGAATGTTCATGTTGAACTGAGAGATCGGCGCATCGGGGATGTTCGCGAACGTCGACACGAGCTTGCCGCGCTTGACATCCGACTCACCGACGAGGTTCACGGCGATCTCGCCGCGCAACGCGGCGATGATCATCGGCAAGGTGCGGATCTCGTTGCCGGTGTCCGGATCGATGCGGACGTTCTTGACGAAATACACGTTGCCGACGAGGTCGTCGTTGAGCAACGGGGTCTGAGCCCGAGCCCTACCGACGATCGAACCCTTCGGGCAATGGTTCTCAAGGTCGGGCTTGGTGCCGTCCTCGAACTCACACAACGCCTGGGCGTTATCGACATCCAACGCCAGCGTCTTGGGCAACCTGACCTCAGCCCGCTGGATACCCGCCTCACCCACACCGTTCTGACGGACCAAAGCACGGATACCAGGGTGGCGACCGGTCCTAATCTGCTTACGCCCCGTCAGCCTCAACCCGAGCCGCGGCTCGAACGCGAGATCCGCGCAGTTGGCGGCCTGGAAGTGGTTGGCCACACCAGCAGCCGTGCCCTGCGCGGAGACGATCATCGCCGCGACCTGCTTGGGCGAGCAGTCAGACGGGTTGAGCATGAAGTTGGGCCGATCAACCTTGACCGTGACCTCACGCACCCGCAGCGGCACCCCGTGGTGGATCAACGGGAACGGGTCACTGACCGCCGTCACCTGCGCAGTCTTGCGATCGACGTGGATCGCCTGCCTAACGATGATCGTCGACAGCTCCATCGCACCCCGGAACGGACCCGCGATCGGCCGGACCTTGACCATCAGGCCATACTCGCCGCCCTTATAGCCCTCGGTGAGGTAGACGCGGCCCGGCAGCTCCAGCACGAACGGGTCGCCCGCACCGGCCTTCGCGCCCACCATGCCTATCTGCGACGACAGTGGGCAGCTGCCGGCGTTGGCCTGGGCGTTGCTGCACAGCGGCAGGTCCCTCACCGACGCCAGCAGCCCTTGCGGGAGCGTGGCGGTAAGGCCACGCAGGCGCTGCTCGCCGTCCTGGCGCGAGAAGCGGAAGCTGAACGTGCCGTTGACACGAGCGGCCGGATTGTCCATCCCGGCCGCGAGCGCCGGCGAGAAACCGAACGCGCAACGCTCGCTCGGAGCGATCACGCCGGAGTCCGGCGCCATCGCACCACCGCCGCCGTGAGCCGCCGTCCAGGGCGTGAAGGCGGCGTTCCAGCCATGACCGCCACAGCGCTGCGGCAGCGCGACGATCCCGCGATCGCCGCCGCGGAAGTCGAGGTCGATCCGCTCGACGGGCACGCGCGGGTTCTTGTCGAAGGTCGTCGTCAGCTGACCCGTGCTCGGGTCGGCGACGGTCGAGCCGTAGACCTTGGCGACGATGTCGCGCTCGGCGTTGCGCAGCACGAGGAAGAGGCGGAACATCTCGCCCGACTGGGGATCCGTCGACTTGGGCTGCCCGAGGACGACGTCGCCGGTCAGGAGCTCCTCGAGCAGCGGGGTTCGCGCCTCGACGGTCCCGATCTTCGAGCCGTCCGGGCACTCGGTCCCGGCGGCTGGGCTTCCGTGGCCGTCGAACGGGTCGACGTTGTCGAAGCGCGGCGGGTTGCCCGGCGCGACCAGGCCAACCTGCTCGTCGCTGCAACCGACCAGGCCAGTCGCCGCCGACGGGTTCACGTTCAGCCCGGGCGGCAGCGTCACGACCGCCTTGTCGAGCTGCGCGGTGGCCCGGCCGGCCGCGGACCTCCAGTGGCCCGGCGCGCCGTTCACGTCGTCCGGATTCGTGGCGACCGAGGCGGGCGGGTCGTCGTTCTGCGGCAGGGCCAACCCGACATCGAGCCCAGACGCCGCGTCGGCGGCCGCCGAAGTCGGCTGGATGTCGATGTCCGGAGAGAAGGGCAGCGCTCCACAGCCGGTGACGGCCGGGGCCTGCGAGCCGGTGCTCGTCCAGGGGTCGTCCGAGCCCGCGCCGACGTTAGGCCGGGAGCGATGCGAGAACTCGTTCGGGACGAAGGAGCCCGGATCGTCGTACGCGTCGAAGACCAAGCCCGTCACCGGCGGACGCGCGGAGTCGCACTCGCTCGGGTTGTAGAAGAACGGCCGGATCTGGCCCCACTGCTGCTCATAGGGAGCGCGGTCCGCCGGCGGCAGCGGCGACAGGCCGGGGGGACGGCGACCCTGCTTGATCCTCCACGCGTCGTGCGAGGACGACCACGGAACGCCCCAAAGCGTGATTGTCTGGGCGATCAGCGGGAACTGCGTCGGCACGGCCATCACGCCGCTGGTGACGCCGAAGTCGCCGTCGGTGCGGGCCTTCGCGAAGATCCGGATCGAGGTGCCGAGCTCGTCCGGAGGCGTGAAGAGCGTGGCGATGTCGGCGATGCCCAGCTCGGCGGTGAACCCCGGCCGAGGCTCGAGATTGTAGACGGCGAAGTTCTCGGTGCTCGTGACGATGTTCCCGTTGTTGGTCGCGTAGCGAAGCGTCGTCACGCCGATCTGGCTCGCCGGAGAGCACTGGTTCGGGCTCGCGGCGAACTGGTCCTGAGTGCACTGGTCGACCCCGACCGGGCTGCCGACCACGCCGGGCGGCAGATCGACCTGGAGGGTCCTGACCGCGCCGGTCGGCTGTTGAATTCCAGTGCCACCGTGCTCGGCATCGAACGTGAAGCTCGCGGTCGCGTCCGGATGGGCGCCCGCGGCCGGGGCCGGCGCCAACCGCCAGGCGGGCGGCGTCCCCCAGGGGCTCGGGAGGGGGCTGCTGGTCGTGTAGACGCCGGTGTCGATGCAGTGCATGGGATCGGCGGGGGCGGTTCCCTCCGCCGTCGCGGGCGACCCGAGGTCGCAGGTCCCCGCCCACCATGCCTTGGCCGCGGCCTCCGGCTTGTTCCCCGACGTGCTCGGGGGAAGCGCCCCGAACGGATCGGTGAGCCGCAGCTTCTTCTCTTGGATCAGCACCGAGCCGGCGTCGGTGTCGCAGGCCGCCGCCCCGCCGCCGCAAGCCTCGACGGAGAAGCCCACGACTGTGCCGGGTGCGACGTTGGCGGCGGTGGTGACCTGGATCGACAACGTCGCCGATCCTCCGGGCGGTATCCCGGGCCCGGGCAAGCCGAAGATCCCCGTGTCGGGCCCGCCGCACGTCACGGACCCGCCGCCACTTCCCACCGTGCATGCCCAACCGCTACCGCCCGTCGCGACGAGGCCCTCGGAGAGGGTTGTCACGATCGTCGCGGAGTTGTCGGGGATGGCGGCGTCGCCGACATTGCGGAGGGTGACGGAGAGCCGACTCGACGAGCCGATCTGGAACTTCGTCGGCACGGGCGCCACGCTGACGTCGAGCGCCGCCGCCGCGTGCACGCTCGGCGCCGCGGCCGCGGCGCCGAGCAGCGCCGCCGCAACGGCGAAGATCGCGATTGTCGCCGTCAAGACCGGCTTGGAGCGCTGCTTCATACCGTTGTCATTCCTCATTCCGAAGGGATTTGCGTCACGCATCAGACGTCGGCTCATGACCGCTTACCTCGCCTCAGAGCGACGGTGACAGTTCGCGCTCTGGCACCCTCAGCGTTCACCCGCACGCGCACCGCCAGCCGCTGGCCGCGGCGCAACCGGCGAACCGCGACGCGGTTCAGCCGTAGCCGCAGGACGCGGCTGTCGGCCTTGCGGAAGCGGACGCGAGCGACCGACACCCGGCGCGTCACACGACCCTTCCCGGTGCGCATCCGGGCCTTTGCCACCGCCCTCACCGTGCCCGGCCGGTCGACTGCGACGCGAAGGCGAATGACGCCAGTACGGGCCGCCCTGCGGCGGGCCCTGCGCCCAGGACGCTTGACCGCGAGACTCGCACGCGGGGCGATGTCGGCGTTGCCGCCGCCAGCGCTCGGCGCCGTCGTGGTGCCAAGCGGCGGAAAGCCCGGCGGGGGGGGCGTAGCCCCGGCGCAGTCGGCGGCCACGAGCGGATCGCAGACGACCGTCGGCGGCGGCGGGTCGATTCCCCCGCCGACGCGCACGTCGTAGACGTCGCGCACGGCGTCGATGTCCTCCCAGGTCAGCGCGGCGGTGGTGACGATGAAGACGTCGTCGCCGGTCGCGCTGTTGCCGGAGTAGTAGGCGTTGGTGTCGTCGATGCCCTTCGACACGAGCGACAAGTCGCCGTTGCGCCACTCATAGACGTCCATGTGGCCATCGGTGTCCTCGGCTACCAGCCTGCTGCGCGTCTCGAAGTACGCGATGCGGTCGCCCGCCACGCTCGGGTCGGTGGCCACGCCCAGCAAGCTGACACTGTTGTGATTGAGCGTGATGAACCCACCGTCGGCGTGGCAGACCTCGCCGCGGCACGGGTAGCTTCCGCCGGTGCCGCCCTGCGGGGCCGAGATGCGCGTCAGCTCGCCCGCCTCCGCGTCGACCGCGTACATGTCGGCGCTGACGCCGTCGGGATCGTCGGTCGTCAAGCGGCCGGTCGTGATGAACGTGACGAAAGCGCCGTCGGAGCTGCCGCGGAAGCAGTTCGCGCGGCTGATGATGATCCCGGTGGCGTGCTGAAACCCTTGCCCCGGGGCAACGCCGGTCGATGCGCAGGTCGCGATCGCGCGCTCGGTGCTGCGAGGGATGCGCGCGACGAAGCTCCAGCGCTCGGACTGCTGCGCTTTCGTGGCGTCGTAGAGGTAGAGATTGGTCGCCGTCGTGGTCGACGTGGACCCGCCGGGAGCGGTGATCGTCCCGTTCGACGGCGCCGCCACGCCGGGCAGCTCGGCCGAGCAGGTGAAGTAGACACGCCGGCCGTCGTCGGAGACGAACCGCACGCTGGTCGGCGCGCCGGTGGGAGCGACGTTGCAGTCGCCCGCCCCCGGAGCGCCGGGCCCCGCGGAGATCCTCGTCAACGTGCCGCCATCGGGGTCGGCGTCAGGAGTCGACGGGTCGCTGTCCGGCCCGTCGGGCAGGTCGTACACATAGAGGTCGAGCGACGCCGCCGACGGAGCGCCGGTCGTCGTGGAGCTCCCTCCGTTGGGATCGTCGGCGGTCAGCGGGGTGCGCGTGCTGAAGATCACCTTGTCGCCGTCCTCAGACGCGCCCTCGAAATGGGCGGGAGCTAGCAGCGACGCGTCCTGATCGGCGATCTGCGGTCGCGAGACCCAGCGTGTGGTCGCCGTGCCGTCGGCGTTGTGCTGCCGCACGTAGAGCTGGGCAGGGCACGAGGTCGCAGAGCCCGTGCCCGGGCCGCACGGCTGAGAGCCGGCCGTCAGCGGACCGCCGCCATCCGAATCGCCGCTGGCGGGGTCGGGGCTCATGAAGAACACCCGCGACCCGCTCGCCGACACGATGTTGCGCTGCTGAGCGGCGTCGTCGGAGGAACTAGCGACCGAGACGCCACGCCGGTCGATCAGCGCCTCGGTGCGCGGCGCTACCGGGTCCGGGCAGGTCCGAGCTCCCAGCTTGCCCGTGCCGAGTCGATCGGGCAGCTCGGTGCGATCGCCGCCGTCGCCGGTGCATACGCCGAGCAGCCCGGTCGGCCCGCGGGTCGCGTAGCTGTCAGAGAGGCCGGCGCTGAGGTCCTTGAGATAGACCGTCGCGCCCGTCGTCTGATCGACGCTGGGATCGCTGCCGTCGCTCACTCCCGCGGAGTCGAGCCCCGCCAAGCCGCGCAGCGTCGGATGCGTCAGCGCGACCAGCGAGCCATCGTCGGACAGCGCGGAGCTTGGGACCGTCGTTCCCTGGCCCTGCTCTGGCTCGGTCGGCTGCATCAGCTCCCACCTACCGTCCCAGCTGCTGACGTATGACGGCTGGCGGCCATCCGGCCAGTCGGCCATCTCCTCAAACATGTAGACCTGACCGCCGGTGTTATCCCACAGCATCGCCGAGAGGTCCGGCGTCAGCTTCTTGAGATTCGCGAACGGCGCGACCTGGTTCGACGCGAAGTTGCGCCGGTTGAACGCTGACCTTCGCGTCCACCCGTCCGGCGACCGCTCCGAGAACACGTAGTCACCGACATAGACCGCCGAGCCCGGCAGCAAGACCGGTCCGGCGGTGGTCGAGGAGACCAGGCGCTGGCCGTCCACCGAGGGGACGCCCACGAAGAGCGCGAAGTCGCCGGCCTCCCGCGTGTTGTTCCCATGGCCACCAACACCGGGGCCGGTCGACTTCACCGGCGGGGTCACAAGCTCATAGCCCCGCCCCTGCGGAGCGCCGACCGCGGCTCGCGTCGTGAAGGTCATGTCAGCGCCATGCACGGGCTCGGACGAGAACGAGCTCTCAGCGACGACGCGGAAGTGGTAGGTCGTGTTCGGAATCAGGCCGGCGATCCGCTGGCTCACCTCAGTCTCGACACCGCCGGCGCCGGCGCTGGCGGACGGGATCGGCGCCGTCTGACCGTAGCCGGTCGTCGGCCCGTACTCGAAGCGATAGGTCGTCGGCGACCCGTTCGGATTGATCCGCGCCTGCAACGTCGCCGCCGTCGCGCGCCGTCCGGTAGCGGGCAACGTGACCGCCGTCGGCGGAGCAGCATCGGTGACGAACACGCCCTCGTCGGAGATCGACGTGCCGGCGGCAAGCGCCTTGACAGCCACCAACCGCACGCGATACAGCGTGTTGGCCTCTAGGCCGGTGACGGGAGCCGTCACCTGTTGCTCGACCAAGCCATCGGGGTCCGCGAGCGGATTGCCCGCGACCGGAACCCAGCTCCCCTCGGCGCCGGTCTTCGAGTACTCGAACCGGTAGCTCGTGGCAATGCCCTCAGGGCCGTTCGGCGTTATTGCACCGGTCAGCGTTGCGGTGTGGGCATCGATGTCGGTGGCCGCGGGAGTCTCGAAGAGGGCGGGCACGGGCGTATCGAGAACCAGGACGCGGTGGCCGATAACTCCACCGGAAGCGGAGACGAACAAGCGATCGACGCCTGCCCCATGGGCAACGCCGATCCCATTGATCGCCTGGTCAGCGTTCCCGAGATCATGCAAATGGAAATCGAACAACGACGGATCCCCGGCAGGGTCCGACAGCTCCAAAACCAACGTCTCACCCGGCGGGCCCGCAGGATTGATCGCTACCAACAGCCGGCCCGTCTGGTGATCGACCTCCAACCCCTCAACTACCGGAATCGCACCGACCGGTCCACGACCGCTGGCGTCGTAGAGGGTACCCAGCATCCCGGTGGGGCCACCTGTGATCGGAGCGAGGAATGACGAAGAATTGGTGTCATAGCGCTTGATGTCGGCCAGGTTGTCGACGTAGACGATCCCGTCGGAGTCGATGGCGACGTTGAACGGCGCGCTGGATTGGGTGAACTGCGCCGAGCTACCGAAGCTCTGCGGGGCGCTGCCGTCGAGGTTGTAAATCTCGGCGCGGCGGCCGCTGCTACTACTCGCACTGTTCGCGAGAACGAGCTTGCCAGTGGCGGCGTTGCCGTCGGGCGGCGAGACGGCGATCCGATAGCCGGCGGAACTTGACCCCGAGGCGAACTGCCCGGCGCCGTTGCCTGCGGCGCCCGCCCGGCAGACGTCGCCGGCGGCGTCGACGCAGACCTCATAGCCGGTACCGGCCTCGCCCGGGCCGCTGGCTACGACGTTGAACCCAAACGAGCGCAGGAAGTCGCCGCCCGCGTCGTAGACGTTGATGCGGCGGTTGTCGCGGTCGGACACATAGACCTGGCCGGTGTCCTGATCGACGGCGACGTCCTGGGGGTTGGCGAGGGCGCCGTTGCGCAGATTGTCGCCGGCGTTGCCACCGGTCTCGACGCCCTGCTTGCAATCCGCGGCAGTGTTCGGCGTTGTCGCATGGGTGACATCGCAGATCTCGAAGTTCGTGCCGTTCTGATTGTTGGTCGCGCTCGCCTGGATGACGTCGGCGCCCCACGCCATCTCGAACTCGTTCGAAGGACTGAACCGCTGAATGCGATGGTTGACGTCGTCGGCGACGTAGTAGGTGCCGACCGCGACACCGCCGGCGCCGGAGCTGTTGGCCGCAATTCCGCGCGGGGAGTTGAAGAGCCCGCCATCCGCGGCATCGCCCGTCGCCGGGCTGCCCGTGACGCCGACCGCAGCGACAGTCCCCTTGGAGGCATACGCGGCAGGCGCCACGGCCATCACCAGCGCGACCACGACCACCATCGCAAGAGACATAGTCGCTGCGAAAGCTCTCGCTTTCCCAATGCGGACCATGGACGCACCACTCCCTTGAAAGGAAGACGAGCAACCAAGCGTGCACAGGAGCCTCGAAGCGATGCCACGGTTGCCCGTGGCCCTGGTCGAAGACCTCTGTGCGCTGCCGGCTGCTCTCATCCGCATTCCTCTCCTCGTTGCTCTAAGAAATCGATCCGGTTTCATCAACCGAGATCACGTTGAAATTGCCAAAGATTTGTGCTGATGCCGAAGCCGTCTGCGCAGCTCGACGTAGTTGCGCAACCGGGTCCTGCGCCGAGACCGTCTGCGCAGCCGGGTACCGCAGGGCCTTTGGCCCGGTCAAGCCCTCCGCCCCGATGGGGCTGCGGGCTC
>CAYYRT010000027.1:0-5322 GCA_964474055.1 uncultured Acidimicrobiaceae bacterium
ATCGACGCCGTCCTCGAGGTTACGGGCGCCGTCGAGTTCGGGGCCCACGTCGCCCTCGACGCGATCGCCAACGGCAAGCCGTTGATCACGATGAACGCCGAACTGAACGGAACCGTCGGTCCGGTCCTGAAGCGCTACGCCGACCGGGCGGGCGTCGTCATAACGGATGCCGACGGCGATCAGCCGGGTGTGATCATGAATCTCTATCGCTTCGTCAAGAGCATCGGCTGCCGGCCCGTGCTCGCGGGGAACATCAAAGGCCTTCACGACCCATACCGGAACCCCACCACCCAGGAGGAGTTCGCGAGGAAGGCTCACCTGACACCCCACATGGCCGCGTCGTTCGCGGATGGCACCAAGATGTCGTTCGAGATGGCCTTGGTGGCGAACGCCACCGGCCTCAAGGCGGGAAAGCTAGGACTGCACGGTCCCCACTGCGGCAGCGTTCAGGAGGCTGCGGGACTGTTCCCGCTCGACGAGATGCTCGATGTCGGCTTGGTGGACTACATCGTCGGCGCCCAACCTGGGCCCGGCGTCTTCGTGCTCGGGCATCAGGATCATCCTGTGCAGCAGCACTGGCTCCGGCTGTACAAGATGGGAGACGGCCCTCTGTACACCTTCTATACGCCGTACCACCTGTGTCACCTGGAGGTCCCGCTGACGATCGCGCGAGCAGTGCTGTTCGAGGACGCAGCCATAGCACCCGAAGCCGGGCATGTTCTCGACGTCGTCGCGACGGCGAAGCGGGATCTTCGAGCCGGAGAGGAGATCGACGGCATCGGCTATTTCATGACGTACGGCCAATGCGAAAACGCAGAAACCGTCGCGCGCGAACGCTACCTGCCGATGGGATTGGCCGAAGGATGCCGGCTGACACGAAACGTCCTGAAGGACCGGGTGCTGACCTACGATGACGTCGATCTACCCTCGGGTCGGGTGGCCGACAAGCTGCGCGTCGAACAGAGCCAGTTGCTACCTCAGTGGCCAAACGGTCCTCCCCAGGATGGGGAACTCGGTTAGTCTACGCGAGTGCCTAGATTCGAACCGATCGATCCGGTCCTGGCAGCGCTGGACAAGCTCGAAACTGTCATGCGCGAGACCGCCGACCGGAATCGTACTGCCCTACGGCGCGCCGACGCCATCCGCAGATCGCGCAAACGAGGGATTCCGTATAGGGAGATCGTCCCCAAAGAGGAGCGTCCACTCGTCGTCGAGTTGTTGACACGCACACTCGTTGAGCTGTCAGACGCGGGCAGCAACTTTCGAAGGGTCGAGGCTCGCGCACTATACTCAGAAGGACTCACGATGTCGGAGATCGCCAAGTTGTTCGGCGTGACGCGACAACGCATCGCCGCACTTCTGACTTCCGGCAGTGATCTGGACGGACAGATGCGAGGGTCCAACAGGCTTGCCGGCGTTGCTGGCGCCTTGGCTTTCGTCAGTCCGGGCAGCCTCGACTTTTCCCTCCTTCTGGCCCTTCTTTAGTTCCCGGGATCGGGCCGTAGGAATCACCCCTATTGAGGCAACCCCTATTGACAGCGCCTCGATCCTGCTCGTACCGTGCAACTGGGTCCTGGAGGCAGTAGTCCCCACATATCGAGAGCCGGCGCGAGATTCGAGCTTCAATGGCCACACATGCGGACGCGCCATCCCGCCAAGAAGGCGCGACGCTCCCGAACAGGGCATGCATCGTGTGCAAGTCGACCCACCTGGCGCCGTTCCTGGACCTCGGAGTTACCCCGCTCGCCAACAAGTTCCTCACCGAGGACGATCTCCGCGTTCCCGAGCCCCATTACCCGCTCAAGGTCTCGTTCTGTGGTGACTGCGGCCACGTGCAGCTGAGCGAGGTGGTTCCGCCGATCGAGATGTTCGAGAATTACCTCTACATCTCGTCTGCGTCGGACACGCTCCGCGACCATCTTCACGAGCTGAGCGATCTCATGCACGAACGACGTCGGCTGCGTCCCGAGGATCTCGTCATCGATATCGGCTGCAATGACGGGACGTTGCTGAAGGGGTTCGACCGATTCGGAGTCAGGACGCTGGGGGTGGACCCGGCCAAGAACCTCGCAGAGCTCGAGCGCGACTCCGGCATCGAGCGTTACGTTGGCCTCTTCGGTTCCGCTTCGGCTGGAGAGATCGCGGATCGGTGGGGAAGGGCTGCGCTGATCACCGCCACGAACACGTTCCCGCACATCCCCGATCTCCACGACTTCATGCTCGGGATCGACAAGGCACTCGCCCCTCGAGGCGCGTTCGTCGTGGAAGCGCATTATCTGATGGACATGATCGACCAGAGCGCCTTCGACACGATCTATCATGAGCATGTCTCGTACTGGTCGCTGGGATCGATGATCCGGCTCTTCGGCCAACATGGCTTCGAGGTGGTCGAGGCCGAACGCGTGCCCCTGCATCACGGGCAGCTGCGCGTTACCGTGCAGCGCAAAGGTGACCGAGCGCCCGAGAGCCACGTTCAGCGGATCCTGGACGCCGAACGAGAACGAGGGCTCGGGCGCGTCGAGACGTTCGAGCGCTTCGCGGAGCAGACGATGCGGATCAAGGAGGGCTTGACGAGCATGCTCGAGGACCTGCGCCGACAGGGTTCACGGGTCGTGGGCTACGGCGCGCCGGCCAAGGGCAACACGTTGTTGAGCTTCCTCGAGATCGGACCCGAAAAGATCGAGTACATCGTCGATCGCAGCCCCCTCAAGCAAGGTCTGTACACGCCCGGCTCGCATATCCCGATCGTGCCGGTGGAGCGACTGATCGAGGATCAGCCCGACGCCGTCGTTCTCTTCGCCTGGAACTTCGTGGACGAGGTCCTGCGACAACAGGCCGAGTACTGCCGCAGGGGAGGACGCTTCATCGTCCCGGTCCCGAGACCCGTCGAGGTCGGCCTGGACGACGCCCAACCCCTCCCAACTGCCTGAGGCATGCGCGACCTGCGGCTCGATCTCGATGCCGGCGTCGGGTCCGAGATGTATCGGTTCGTCGAGGAGTTGTATCCGTTCTGCCGGAGCATCACCGGCAACGGCCTCCGCGAAACGCTGCATCGCATCGGCAAGCGCATCCCGATCGAGATCCACGAGGTCCCGACCGGGACGGAGGTCTTCGACTGGACCGTCCCCAAAGAGTGGAACATCCGCGAGGCCTACATCGACGACCCGCATGGCCAACGGATCGTCGACTTCCGGGACCACAACCTCCACGTCATGGGATACAGCGTTCCCGTGGACCAGCGCATGCCGCTGGCCGAGCTGAAGGAGCACGTGCACACGCTTCCCGATCGGCCCGACGTGATCCCCTACCGGACGTCGTACTACTCCGAGGCGTGGGGCTTCTGCATGGAGCACCGGCGACTGCAAGACCTCGAAGACGGCGAGTACGACGTCCGGATCGATTCGACACTCGAGCCGGGCAGTCTGACGTACGGGGAGCTCCACCTGCCCGGCGAGACCGAGGACGAGGTCCTTATCTCGTGCCACTGCTGCCATCCCTCGATCGCCAACGACAACCTCTCAGGCATCGCCCTGGCGACGTGGCTGGCCGAGCACCTCCAGGGGCTGGCTCTTCGGCACTCGTATCGTTTTCTGTTCGTGCCCGGCACGATCGGACCGATCACCTGGCTGGCCCGGAACGAAGATCGAGTCGACGGGATCAAGCACGGCCTGGTGGTCACCGGGGTCGGCGATCCGGGACCATTCACCTACAAGCGGAGCCGCCGCGGGAAGGCGCCAATCGACCGGGCCGCCGCCCACGTCCTCGGACACTCAGGCCGGGCGCATCGGATCCTGGACTTCTCACCGTACGGCTACGACGAGCGCCAGTACTGCTCCCCCGCGTTCGATCTCGCCGTCGGATCGCTGATGCGGACGCCGAACGGCGAATACCCTCAGTACCACACATCAGCAGACGACCTCGAGTTCGTGCGTCCGGACGCCCTAGCGGACTCACTCGCCATGTACCTGAACGTGCTCGACGTGCTCGAGAACGACGAGGTGTACGTGAACCTGAGCCCGAAGGGCGAGCCGCAGCTCGGAAAGCGGGGACTGTATCCCTCCGTTGGCGCGCAAGGACCCGGGCCGGAGCTGATGGCACGTCTATGGGTACTCAACCTCTCGGACGGAGAGCACAGCCTCCTCGACATCGCCGAGCGTGCAGGCATCCCGTTCGAGGCCGTACGGGCGGCTGCGCACGTGCTCGTCGAAGGACATCCCCTAGCGCCTGCCGAAAACTAGGGAGGGGCGTCGACCTCTCCGCGCGCATGCAGGATCGCGTCGATCTCGGCCAGGTCGTGCGGTGAGAGCGGAATCGCCGACGCTGCTGCATTCTCTCGGACATGCAGTGGTGAGCGCGAGCCGACGATCGCACCAGTGATCCCGTCCTGATGCAGCACCCAGGCGAGCGCGAGTTGAGCCAGCGACACTCCCAGTCGCTCGACGACCGGCTTCAATGCTTGGATCACCGCAAGGTTGGCCTCGAGTCGACCCGGAGCGAAGAGCTGGTCGTAGGCTCGGACCCCCCGCTGCCCGCTGCGCCAGTCATCCTCGGGAAACGAGGTCTCGCGGGTGATCGTGCCGGTCAGCAATCCGAACGCGAGCGGTCCGTATGCGATCACGCCGATCCCGTTGTGCGCGCAGAACGAGAGCAGTGGCAAGCGCTCCTGCCAGAGCATCGAGAGGTGCGGCTGCAGGGAATCCACGTGCCGGATGCGTCCGCAACGCGCGATCGCCTGCTCCGTGAAGTTCGAGACCCCGATCCACCGAACAAGCCCGGCGTCCACGAGCCCGGCCATCGCGGCCCATGTCTCTTCCAGGGCAACGTCGGCCTCGTCCAACCAATGGAGCTGATAGAGGTCGATGACGTCACGACCCAGACGCTTTAGGCTCCCTTCCGCAGCGCGCCGGAGGTCGGCGGGCTCATATCCCGTTCCGCGTGGAGCGGACGCGACCTTCGTGAACGTCATGACGTCGGGCCGTCCCTGGATCGCTCGGCCGATCAGCTCTTCCGAACGGCCACGTCCGTAGATCTCGGCGGTGTCGAGCCAGTTGATCCCGGCGTCGAAACCCGCCGTCATCGATTCGATCACCTGGCCATCGGGTAGTGTGGGTCCCCAGGCGGTGGCGCCGGCCTCCCACCCGCCGTAGCCAATCACCGAAATCAACGGCCCGTGAGAGCCGAGAGGTCGCAGCTCCATGTCCACGGCGCGAGATCCTTCCACGACGTCCCCGATATCCAAGGCCAGCAGAAGAGGGCGCAGTGTACCTTCCTGGCGGACACGAAACGCGGCAAACGTCATGCGCGAGGCCGATCCGCCAACGC